>NZ_JAFAND010000153.1 GCF_019232825.1 Paludibacterium sp.
AAGTTATTTGCCACTGTGTTCGGGGCGGCGCCTGGCGGTCGGTCTGCTTTGTTGCGGGGCGCAGTGGATGGAATGACCATCCACTGCGCCCCGCGCCGTGCATCCCATCCCGGCAGGGGCCGCCGCAGCGGTAAATAACCTGTTCAGAGGGTCCCTAACGCAGCCGGCGCAAAGGCCGGCTGCAGCAGAAACAACCACTAGGCGTTGCCTTGCGGGGTACAGAGGTGCTCTTGAAAGTAGGCGACAGGTCCGGCGCTGGTCAAGCCGATATGAAAGCAACTGTTGACCGGCTCTGTTTGGCCAGGATGTTCGGCCGCGCGCAGCATTTCGAACAGCACTTCCACCTCTTTGAAATTCTTGGCCAGCTTGACGTTGCCTTCGATCCAGGCGTAGAGCGCCTCGGCTTGCGGATGCTCGCCGTCAAGCGTTAGCGCGCAGTTGTGGCAGCCGACGAGGCCCACTCCCGGCGGGATGGTGATGCCGCGCGCATCGAGCTGTTCGCGGGCAAACACGCCGAATTTACTCAGTTGCCGCTGTGCGCGGCGGCGGATCGCGGTCAGGGTCACCCCTTCTTTTTCGGCGGTTTGGCCGAATATCCGCTTCAAGCCGGGATTCGCTCCGGCGTGACTGCTAGGCATGACATGTTCCTCAAATCAATATCTGGTGTCTTCCCATTCTAGGCAATCAAAACCGAATTGCCGGAAATTAATCGAGCTCTTTTTTGAGTTCGAACAACAAATCCAATGCCTGGCGCGGCGACAAATCGTTCGGGTCGAGGTCCGTCAGCCGTTCCAGAACCGGGTGCGGCGCGGGCTCGGGCTCGCGGGGTGCGGCGAGCGCGAACAAATCAGGCTGGCTGTGGCTTGCGGCCTGGTCTTCCAGCTCCATCAGATAGCGCCGCGCCTCGCGGATGACCTTGGCCGGCACCCCGGCCAGCTGCGCGACCGCGAGCCCATAACTCTGGCTTGCCGGGCCGTCTTCGACATGATGCAGGAATACGATGCGGTCTTTGTGTTCGACGGCCGATAGATGCACGTTGGCGACCGTGGCGTAGTCGCTCGCCAGACGGGTGAGCTCGAAATAGTGGGTGGCAAAGAGCGCATAGGCGCGGTTTTTTTCGATCAACGCCTTAGCGATCGCCCAGGCGAGCGCCAAACCGTCGAAGGTCGAGGTGCCCCGGCCGACCTCGTCCATCAGCACTAGGCTTTGTTCGGTGGCATTGTTGAGAATGTTGGCGGTTTCGGTCATCTCCACCATGAAGGTGGAGCGTCCGCCCGCCAGATCGTCGGAAGCGCCGATGCGGGTGAAGATGCGGTCGATCGGCCCGATGACCGCGCTTTCCGCCGGGACGAAGCAGCCGATGTGAGCCATCAAGGTGATCAGTGCCGTCTGGCGCATGAACGTTGATTTACCGCCCATGTTCGGCCCGGTGATCAACAGCAGTTTGCGCGCGAGGCTCAGGCAGGCGTCGTTGGCGATGAAGCTGTCGACCTGGCTTTCGACGACGGGGTGGCGCCCGGCGCGGATCTCCAACGTGGGTTGCGCGACGAACGCCGGCTCGACATAGCCGCCCAGATCGGCTGTGTGGGCGAAGGCGGCCAAGACGTCGATCGTGGCTACGGCGTTCGCCACGCGCTTGAGCGCGCCGATGCTGGCGGCCAGCTGCTCGAGCAGGCCGTCGTACAGCTGTTTCTCCAGCGCGAGCGATTTATCCTGTGCCGACAGAGCCTTATCCTCGAACGTTTTGAGTTCGGGCGTGATATAGCGTTCGGCGTTTTTCAGCGTCTGCCTGCGGCGGTAATCGTCCGGCACGTTGTCGGACTGTGCCTTGCTGACCTCAATGTAAAAGCCGTGCACGCGGTTGAATTCCACCTTGAGCGAGGCAATGCCGCTACGCTCGCGCTCGCGCGCTTCCAGTTGCAGCAGGAATTCGCCGCAGTTGTTTTGAATCGCGCGCAGTTCATCCAGCTCGGGCGAATAGCCATGATTGATGACCCCGCCGTCGCGCAGAAAGGTGGCAGGTTCCGGCAGAATCGCGCGGGCGAGTACGTCGATGAGCGCCGAGGCTTGCGGCACCTCGGCCGCCAGCGCAGCGATGAGCGCGCTGTCTGTTAGCGGCAGGGTGGGCGCCACCTCGGTGAGCTTGATGAGAGAGTCGCGCAGCGCCGACAAGTCGCGCGGCCGGGCAGAACGCAGCGCGATGCGCGCGCCGATGCGCTCGATATCCGCCACCTCGCGCAGTGACGCCAACAGCGGCTCATATCCGGGCAACAACGCGCGCACCGCGGTTAGACGCTCGGCCAGGGCCTCCTGCCGCCGCAGTGGGTGATGCAGCCAATGGCGTAAGAGCCGGCTGCCCATAGTGGTGGCGCAGCGGTCGAGCAGAGAGAACAGCGTGGGCGCGCTTTCGCCGCGGATGGTTTCGGTCAATTCCAGGTTGCGCCGGGTCGCGCCATCCATCCGGATCAACTCGCGGCTATCCTCCACCGACAGCGATAGAAGATGCGCCGGGTTGGCGCCTTGGGTGGCCTTGACGTATTCCAGCAGCGCGCCGGCGGCGCCGACCGCTATTTTCAGTTCTTCGGCGCCGAAACCCGACAGGTCGCGCGTGCCAAAATGGCGCGTCAACGCCTGGTGGCTCGACTGCGGATCGAACTGCCAGACCGGCAGACGCTTCTTGGGCAGGTTCAGCTCCTGCAGCACGGCAATGTCGCAGTCATCCGGCAGCAGCAGTTCCGACGGGCGCAACCGCTCCAGTTCGCTCATCAGCTCGTCGCTGGCGACCTCCATCACCTTGAATTCGCCGCTGGCGAGCGACAGCCAGGCGAGCCCGAGCTTGCCTTTGTTCGCTTGTAGCGCCAGCACCAGCACATCGCGCTTTTCATCCAGGAAAGCGGCGTCGGTGACCGTGCCCGGCGTGACGATGCGCGCCACGCGCCGCTCCATCGGTCCCTTGCTCGCCGGATCGCCGAACTGTTCGCAGATGGCGACCGACTCCCCCAGCTTGATCAGGCGCGCCAGGTATTGCTCGGCCGCGTGGTAAGGCACGCCGGCCATCTTGATCGGCTGTCCGGCGCTGGCGCCGCGGGTGGTCAGCGTGATGTCGAGCAGACGGGCGGCTTTTTCGGCATCCTCGAAGAACAATTCATAGAAGTCGCCCATGCGGTAGAACACCAGTTTATCCGGATGCTCGCGCTTGATGGCGAGGTATTGCTGCATGACCGGGGTGTGTTTGGCGGCGGCGTCTGTCATCGATTCGACCTTGATTTTCTGGCGGCAAAGCCCGGTGGTGCCGGGCGAAGTAAAAGAACGGGCCCAGGGGCCCGCCGGAAGGGGATTTTCGCACAGGCGCGCCGGCCGGGCTACCGCCGGCCGGTGCGCGCTAGAACTTGTGCGTGAAGTTGACGCTGGTGGCGGTGAGCTGGGTGGTCTTGCCGTAGAGCGCCTGGTTGGCGTTCTGGTCGAAGGTCAGCCTGCCGTGCGCCAGGCCGGCGGTGGTGCGTTTGGACAGCGCGTAGTCGACGCCGGCGATCCACTGCCGATAGCCGCTTTGCGCGAGCTTGGCGCCATTGACTTGCTGGTCCCAGCCGCGCGCCAGCGTGAGCTTCGGTGTGAAGGCGCCGGTGGTGTAGGCGAGGGACAGCGCCGCTTGCCGAGTCCGCAGCTTGGCTTCCGCGGGCGCGAGCTGCTGGCCGTTGACGGTGTAGCGGCTCTTGCTCGCGCCGGAGAACTGATCGCTCCAGTCGTAGCCGCGCGCTTGCTGCAGCGCCAGCGCCAGCAGCCAGTGGTCGTCGCGGTAGCCGCCTTCGACATAATGCAGATTGGCGGCGGCGACGTTGGCGGTTTGCGGCAGGCAATGCTTCTTCTGGTCATCCGATACGCCGGTGCCGCAGGGGTTTTGCTCGCGCAGATAGGCGTAGGCGGCGAACCAGCCGCTCGTCTGGTAGCGCAGGCCGACGGAGGTGCGGTCCGCCGAGGGGCCGTCGTCACGGTTGCGGTTTTCACCGAAGCCATAGGCCAGGTTTGCGCTGAACCCGCCGAACGACGGCGTGTCGTAGCGGATGGCGTTTTTCAGGAACTGCGCGGGATTGGTGAATACCGTCAGCGCGTCGGCGCCGTAGTTCTTGTCAGCCTCGGCCCCCGCGTGCTTGATCTGGCCGCCGGATTTCCACTGGTTGAGGGTGGTCATGTCCTTGAGCGCGTTGTTGAGGTTGCCGATACGCAATTTGCCCAGCGACGGGTCCTCGATGCCGACGAAGGTTTCGTTCAGCCCCAGGTGTTCCTTGGTGCCGTCCATACCGAAATCGAATTCGATCTGCCAAATGGTTTTCAGGCCGGAACCCAGCAATTCGTTGCCCTTGGCGCCGAAGCTCGAACCGGTATCGTCGATACGGCTTTGACTCGCGCCCTGGCTGATCGCGTGCCGGCCCAGGCTACCCTGCACGCTGCCGTACAGGGTGACGTCAGCCAGCGCTATGCCGGGGAGAAGCATTAAAGGGATGACTGCGGTACGCATAGCATGACTCCATGGTTATTGAAATAAGAGTCATACAATTTAAACATTTTGTTTAAAATAGATAGCGTGCGTGGCAGCCCCTGAGTAATAATTTAATTTAAAGAATTATCTCAGTATATTTATGCTGGCTGTATGTCATTGAGTACGATATCTGAATGGAAATCAGCGGTGCGACTGTCGTGCTATGGCAACACTGGCGGCTGTAAATGTCCTGCCTGAAACAGCGGATCTATGCTAAAATTATTAGTGTAAACATTATTAGCGTGCTAATTAATATGTCTTCTCAATACGAGCGCTTCAGTGATGCCCTGATCTACCTGTTGAAAAACTGGCGCAGTACGCTGGATGCCCGTTTTCGGCCGTTTGGCCTGTCGCAGGCACGTTGGCATGTGCTGCTCAAACTGCTGCGCGCCAGCCAATCGCTGGCGCAGTGCGATCTGGCCGAGCGGGTCGGCATTGAGCCGGCTTCGTTGGTGAGACTTCTGGACGCGCTGGAGCACGAGGGGCTGGTGCGGCGCGAGGCCGACCCGCAAGACCGGCGCGCCAAGCGTATCACGCTCACCGAAGCGGGCCGCGCGCTGGCACTGGAGTTGGCGGCCATCGCCGACGTCATGCGCGAGGAATTGCTCGGCAGCATACCGCCCGAGGCGCTGGCGCAAACCATCGAGGTGCTGGAGTCTCTGCAGCGCCGAGCCGCCAGCCTGCAGGAGGCCGAGCCCGGGCGCGATGCCTGAGTCGGTGCCATCGTGGAACAGAACAAAGCCAGCCGTGTACTGATCACGGTCGCCGTGATGTCGGCCACTGTCATGCAGGCGCTGGACACCACCATCGTCAACGTCGCCCTGCCACAAATGCAGGGTAATCTTGGCACCACGTCCGATCAGATCAGCTGGGTGTTGACCAGCTATCTGGTGGCCTCGGCCATTTTCATGCCGCTAACCGGCTATTTGACCGATAAGCTCGGCCGCCGCCGCTATTTGCTCTACTCGATCGCCGGTTTCGTGTTCTCGTCGATGCTGTGCGGCATCGCGCAGAATCTGACGCAGATCGTGCTGTTTAGGCTGCTGCAGGGCGTGTTCGGCGCGGCGCTGGTGCCGTTGTCGCAGGCCATCATGGCCGATACCTTTCCTTTGGCCGAACGTGGCCGCGCCATGGCCATTTGGGGTATGGGCGTGATGATCGGGCCGATCGGCGGTCCGACGCTCGGCGGCTGGCTCACCGACGTGCTCGATTGGCGCTGGACCTTCTACATCAATGTCCCGGTCGGGTTGATTTCGCTCCTGCTGGCGCGCCGGGTGCCGGATACGCCGCGCCGAGCGCGCGGCATCGACTGGATAGGCTTGTTGCTGCTATCGCTCGGCATCGGCGGGCTGCAATTCGTGCTCGACCGCGGCAATACCGAGGACTGGTTTGAAAGCCGCCTCATCGTGGCGGTGACGCTGGCCACGCTGGTCGGCTTGGCCGGCTTTGCCATGCGCGGCATGATGTCGCGGCAGAAGCCCTTGTTCGACCTGCATATTTTCCGCGACGGCAATTTCGCCGCCTCAAGCTTCGTCATCACCGCGCTCGGACTCGCCATGTACGGTGCGATGGTGATCCAGCCGATCATGCTTGAGGGGCTGTTCCACTATCCGACGCTGTCCACGGGCCTGGTGATGGCGCCGCGCGGCATCGCCAGTATGCTCAGCATGATGATCATCGGCAAGCTGGTGTCCAAGGTCGATGTGCGCATCCTGATCGGCAGCGGGATTCTGATCGGCGCCACCGGCACCTGGATTTGCACCCACTATACGCTCGACACCAATACCTTCTGGTTTGTCTGGCCGGTGCTGTTGCAAGGTTTTGGCCTGGGGATGATCTGGGTGCCGCTGTCGACGCTGGCATTGTCGACTTTGCCGCCAGCGCTCACCGCCGAGGCCGCCGGGCTTTTTAGTTTATTGCGCACCATCGGCTCTTCAATCGGCATCGCGGTGATCACCACGTTTTACACGCGCGATACCCAGGCGGCGTGGAACCATCTGGTCGGTTTTTTCAATGTCGATAATCCGGGCGTCGGCGCCTATCTCTCCGCGAACAGCCATCCGATCCTGGACGAGACCGCCGCCACGATCCTGGCCGGCGAACTCGACCGTCAGGCACATATGGTGGCGATCGTCGACGTGTATTGGCTGATCACCTTCAGTTTTCTGCTGATGTTGCCGCTGGTGTTGATGCTGAGGCAACGCAAAGGCGCGGCGCCCAAGGTGGCGGTGGCGCTGGAGTAAGGACGAGATCTGTCGTCATTAGTGGGCGGTGCACTGCCTTCGGCGAGTGCACCCTTCTATGACTAAGTTGCGTAGGGCGCAATCGGCGCGCAACGCGCGGCATTGCGCCGAACAGCTGTCGACAAAACCTAGCTTACTTGAAGGCGGGGCAGGCGGGGTTGCCTTCCTCGTTCTGGCAATCGAGCCAACGGCGCAGCGTCTCTGCGCGTTGCCGTGCCATTGCCGTGTCGCACTGGCGCACGATGACGGAATGGAGCGTGCCGCCCGCGGCCCCCGTGCCTTCCAACGCGCAGTCGGCGTCCCGCAGGCGCAGCCAGAGCCGCTGGGCGTCGCGCAACGGTTTCTGCGCCTCGGGCGCGAGCACCGCCATCAATTGCCCGTAGACTTGATTGAGCGCGGCCTCTGCCGCTTCGCCATCCTGGCTCGCGCATTGGCCAATTTCATAGGTGTTCTGCGGGTTGGCACAGTCAAGCGGCGGCAGGCCATCGTCGCCATGCGCCGCCGCTGCGCATAGGGCTGCGGCGGCGATCAGTAGGGAGCGTATCTGCAAAGACCGTCTCTCCTGCCGGCGCGCGGCCGGCTGCCATCCTTCTTAACGGGTGTGCGGCGCCAGGATGTGCAGCAGCTGGGCCAGCACCTTCGGGCTGCCGGCGACGATATCGCCGGACTCGAACCAGCTCTGTTCGCCGATCATGTCGGTGACGATGCCGCCGGCTTCTTGAATGATCAGACTACCCGCGGCGATATCCCACGGCTTCAGATTGAATTCCCAGAAACCATCGACGCGGCCGCAAGCGACATTGCACAAGTCGAGCGCGGCGGCGCCCTCGCGGCGCACGCCGGCGGTGCGGGCGATCACGTCCTTGAGCATGCCAAGGTAGGTGTCGATATAGGATTGATCCACCACCGGGAAGCCGGTGGCGATGACGCATTCATTCAGGTTGGTGCGCTTGGAGACGCGGATGCGGCGGTCGTTCAGGAACGCGCCCACGCCGCGCGAGGCGGTGAACAGGTCGTTGCGGTTGGGATCGTAGACGACGCCTTGTTGAATCTGGCCTTTGTGCGCCAGCGCGATCGACACCGCGTACTGGGTATGGCCGTGAATGAAGTTGGTGGTGCCGTCGATGGGGTCGATGATCCATTCGTATTCGGCTTGTCCAACACCCTTGGCGCCGGATTCCTCGGCCAGGATCCCGTGCTTCGGATAGGCTTCGAGAATGGTCTCGATGATGGTTTCTTCCGCGGCGCGGTCGACTTCGGAGACGAAATCGTTGTGTTTCTTGCGTTCGACACGAATGGTGTCGATGTTCATGGAAGCGCGCTGGATTACGTTGCCTGCGCGGCGGGCGGCCTTGATGGCCACATTGAGCATCGGGTGCATGGACAGCCTCTAAACTGACAGGGCAACACGCGTCCTCGCGTGCCGCCGACTGGTATCATCTCAGGGTTAAGGAACGGGAAGCGCGGTGCATATGAACACCGCGTTTCAAAATGATGTCCGCTATTTTAATGTGAAACGGCCAATGAATAAACCCGAAGTCCCTGATTTTTTGAGAAACATCCGTATCGTGCTGGCGCGGCCGAGCCATCCGGGCAATATCGGCTCGGCGGCGCGGGCCATGAAAACCATGGGTCTGTCGCAGTTGTGGCTCGTGGCGCCGAAGGCCTTTCCCAGCGAGGAGGCGGATACGCTGGCCTCCGGCGCGGTCGATGTGCTGCGCGCGGCACGGGTGGTCGAGAGCTTGGGCGAGGCGCTGGCCGGCGTGACGGTGGCCGCGGCCATGACGAGCCGGCGGCGTGAGCTGACCGCACCGCTGAGCGTCCCGCGTGAAGCGGCGCCGGAGCTGGTGGCGCGCGCCCAAGCGGGAGAGACGGTGGCGCTGGTGTTCGGCAACGAAACCTTCGGCCTGTCGATCGAGGAGGTGGAAATGTGCAACCGGCTCGTCACCATCCCCGGCAACCCGGCCTATTTCTCGCTCAACCTGGCCATGGCGGTGCAGGTGATGACCTACGAGTTGTTCAGCCACGTCGACGTCGGCGTCGAGTATTTGAAAGCCGAGGGCGAGGCCGCGACCAGTGACGAAGTCGAGGGCATGTGCGCGCACCTTGAGCAGGCGATGGCGCGCATCGGCTACTTCGAGCGCCGCAATAGCGAGCGGCTGATGCGGCGCATGCGCGCCTTATTCAACCGAGCGGGGATGCGGCGTGAAGAGATCGATATTTTGCGCGGCTTCTATAAGCAGGTGATCCGCGCCGCCGACGGCCATGTTCCTCCCGCAAAGTCCTGAGCTGCCATGGGCGCACCCGGCGGTGCGCGATCTGGCGAGCCTCCTGACCGGCGCCGCCGCCTGGCGCACGGCGCACGATATGCCGGCCTCGCTGCTCCTGGGGAGGGATGGTCTGACGCGGCTGTCGGCGCTGGATGCCGATCCCTCGGCGCTCGAGGCGTGGCTTGCCCGGCGCCCTGTGACGCGGCTCGGGCATTATGCCGAACAATTGCTGGCATTCTGGTTCGGCAACGCGCCGCATATCGAACTGGCGGCTCACAACGTGGTGTTGCGCGACGGCAGTCGGACGCTGGGCGAGTTTGACTTTCTGTTGCGCATCGACGGCGAGCCCTGGCATGTAGAGACCTGCAGCAAGTTCTATCTGCAGGCCGATGCCGGCAGCACCGAGATGGTGGGGCCGAGCTTGCGCGATGCGCTGCCGCTCAAAGTCGCCAAACTGTCGCGACAGCTGGCGCTTAGCCGGCATCCGCTTGCCGCTGCCGCGTTGCCGGCCGGGTTCGCCGGCTGCCGAGCCGGCGCGCTGGTGCGCGGCTGTTGCTTTTACCGCCAGCCGCCGCGGATGGGGCGCGACGCGCCGTGGCGCGGCTGGGTGGCGCCGCTGACGGCACCATGGCCCTGCACGGATAACGACAGCCGTTGGCTCTGGCTGCCGCGGCTACGCTGGCTGTCTCCCGCGCTGGCAGTGGCCTCTCAGGTATCTGATCAGGCTTCGCTGCGGGCGCTGCTGGCGGAAGCGCAGGCGCCGCAGATGGTGGCTGAAATGCGGGAGTCCGGTGCTGGCTGGCGCGAATGGCGCCGCGGGTTTGTGCTGCCGGCGGGGTGGCCGCAAGCGGCGCCTTTGGCGGCGTTGCGGGCGAAGATGCAAAAAGGCGCGTCGATGGACGCGCCTTGAACGGCATGGCTGGCTGGCTGGCGGCTATTCCGCCGAATTGGAATGCACGCAGCCGGAGATCAGTGTTTTGAGCTCATCCGGTTTGACCAGCTGAATATGCTTATGGTCTACGCTGATCCAGCTCTGCTGCTGGAATTTCGACAACGTGCGGCTGACTGTCTCCAGTTTCAGGCCGAGGAAGCTGCCGATTTCCTCGCGGCTCATGCGCAAGATGAAATCGTTGGCGGCGAAGCCGCGAATGGCCAGACGCTGGGACAAATTGAGCAAAAAGGCGGCAAGCCGCTCTTCGGCCTTCATGTTGCCTAGAAGCAACATTACGTTCTGGTCGCGCACGATCTCGCGGCTCATCAGGCGGAAGAAGTGGTGCTGCAAACTGGGGATGTCGCGACCGAGGCTCTCGATGCGATTGAACGGCAGTTCGCACACTTCGCTGTCTTCCAGCGCGATGGCGTCGCAGCCGTGGATATTGGAGGAGATGCCGTCAAGCCCCATCAGTTCGCCCGACATCAGGAAGCCCGTCACCTGTTCGCGGCCGTCCTGGCTCGAGACGCAGGTCTTGAAGAAGCCGGTGCGCACAGCGAAGAGCGACTTGAAGCCCTCGCCGCTGCGGAACAGGTATTCGCCGCGCTTGATGCGGCGGCTCTGTCGAATAACGGCATCGAGCTGCGTCATCTCTTCGCGGTTCAGCCCAACAGGCAGGCACAGTTCGCGCAAGCTGCAATTGGAGCAGGACAGCTTGAGCGCATGCAATGGGATGGTAGTTTGTTCAGTAGTCATGCCGTTTTTCGAGCTACCCTTTAGAGAAGCTTGACTCTTGTCAAAGCGGAATTCAAATGTCTTCCGCAAATTTACCAGTCCACCACCGGTTTTTCCATCAAATACCGACATGACCATCACCCATCCGTTTTCACCGGAGCATTTCGAGTTCGATCGACAATTGATCGAACGGCTGGATGGCTCCGGTCCGAGATACACTTCATACCCGACGGCCGACCGTTTTAGCGCCGATTTCAGCGAAGCGGACTACCGCCATTGGCTGAAACAGCGTCGCATCGGGGCGAACAGTAAAGCTGTATCATTATATGCTCATTTACCTTTTTGTAATACGGTCTGCTATTACTGCGCCTGTAACAAGATCATCACCAAGGACAAGAGCAAGGCAGACATCTACCTCGATTATCTTGAAAAAGAGATAAAAATGGCGGTAGATGTGCTTGGCGAGCGGGAAAAGGCGATTCAGTTGCATTTTGGCGGCGGAACACCGACGTTTTTGTCGGATGCGCAGCTGGAACGCCTGATGAATATCCTCCGCACGCATTTCGAGTTTTTGCCTGAGGGTGAATATTCCATTGAGATCGACCCGCGCAAGGTGGGCCGCGAGACCGTTTTCAAGTTGGCCGAGCTTGGTTTCAACCGCATGAGCGTCGGCGTGCAGGACCTGGATCGGCGTGTGCAGGAGGCCGTCAACCGGGTGCAGAGCCTGGAGGAAACGCTGACGGTGATCGATGCCGCGCGCGAGGCCGGCTTCAAATCGGTGAGTGTCGACTTGATCTACGGCTTGCCGTTCCAGACCGAAGACTCGGTGGCGCGCACGGTCGAACAGGTGATCGCCATCGCGCCGGACCGGCTGGCGCTCTATAACTATGCCCATTTGCCGACGGTGTTCATGCCGCAGCGGCGCATCAACGAAGCCGATTTGCCGTCGGCCGACGTGAAATTGGATATTTTACAACACTCGGTGCGCCAACTGACCGAGGCGGGTTACGTATTCATCGGCATGGACCATTTCGCCAAGCCGGACGACGATTTGGCGGTGGCGCTGCGTCAAGGGCGGCTGCAGCGCAACTTCCAGGGCTACTCGACCTACGCCGATTGCGACATGCTGGCCTTCGGCGTGTCGGCGATCAGCAAAGTGGGGCCGTGTTATGCGCAAAACGAAAAGGACCTGATGGCCTATTACGCCGCCGTGGACGAAGGCCGTCTGCCGGTGATGCGCGGCATGGTGCTCGACGGCGACGATATTTTGCGCCGCACCATCATTCAGGCGCTGATGTGCCGCTTCGCACTGTCGTTCGAGGCCATCGAGGAAATCTTCAACATCAATTTCGCCAACTATTTCGCCACGGAGCTGCCGAAGCTGCGCGAGTTGCAACGGATGGGGCTGCTGCATTTCGACGGCGATTTTCTCACCGTCATGCCCAAGGGACGGTTCCTGATCCGCAACATCGCCATGATCTTCGACCGTCATCTGCGCGAGCGCCAAACCAAGGCGCGCTATTCGAAGACGATCTGAGCCATGGCGCGCGTGATCAATGCCGTGCTGCTGGCCCTCGTGGCGGTGGGCTACGGCCTTTGGTTCGGCGTGCGGCTGGCGCTGTTGCCGTTTGGCTGGTTGATTGCGCGGTGGCGGCGTTAGGGGGAGTAGGGAGTAGGGAGTCGGGAGTCGGGAGTAGGGAGTCGTAGCGTGCGTTCGCGAAGCAACGCACGGGACCGGGGGCCAGCGGCCCCCGCCTCCGAGGTAAAGGGCTTAGTCGGCAGTGAGAACTAGGCAACCCGCCACTTCACGCGCCCGTGCCGCCACCGGAAGGTAGAGCCATGACGTATTGGCGTCGATCGGCTCGGCTCGCCAGGCAAGGCGGCTATCGACGATCAGACGGCAGATGTCCGGATTCGGATGGATCTGCCGTGGGGCGCACAACACGGAAATTAGACTCAGTAACTGCTCTTGGCGGAAATGGCGGTTTGAAGGGGATACGGGAACTGCATTAGTATTGACGACAGCCATGTCAACTCTCCTTGCAAGGGTAATGAGTTGGTTTGGTCAGCGGGTCCGGGGGATGCCAGTCCTCCGGGCCCGCGCTTTTTGCGGCACATGCCGCAAACCCAACCCTAATCCACCCCCCGGCAAAAAGACAAGGGCGCGTGGCTGACAGTTTTTCGTGCGCTGCTTTGCGAGCGCACGCTACTCCCCACTCCCCACTCCCGACTCCCCACTCCCGCATATTTACACCACCAGGCTTTCGATCCGGGCGATGATCATGTCGACCGCCGGTTCGTTGCTGCCGTGCGGCAGGATGACGTCGGCAAAACGCTTGGTGGGCTCGATGAACTGGTTGTGCATCGGCCGCACTGTCGACATGTATTGGTCGATGACGTGCTGCATGGTGCGCGAGCGCTCGATGATATCGCGCTGCAGACGGCGGATGAAACGCACATCCGGATCGGTGTCGACGAAGATTTTGAGCGACATCATATCGCGCAACGCCGCGTCGTAGAGCGAGTAGAAGCCCTCGATCAGGATCACCGGCGCCGGCACCAGCGTGCGCGTTTCGTGGCTGCGGGTGTGAATGGAGAAGTCATACAGCGGCATGTCGATCGGCACGCCGTTTTTCAGGTCGTCGATCTGCGACATCAATAGCGGCCAGTCGAACGCGTGCGGGTGATCGTAATTGGTCAGTAGCCGCTGCTCGAACGTCATCGTGCTTTGGTCGCGATAGTAATTGTCCTGCATGATGACCGCCGCTTTATCGGAACCGATGGTCTCGACCAGTTTACGTGTGACCGTGGTTTTACCGCTGCCGCTGCCGCCGGCAATGCCGATGATGAATGGTGTGGTCATGATGCGTGCCAGAAAAAGCCGAATATTCTAAAGAAACCGCCGTCAGCACGCCAGCGCTGTTTCCGCTTTCGCGGCCTCGGCCCACTGCTGCATGGCCGGCAGCGCCAGCATATGGTCGGCATAGTCGGCGGCCAGTCCGGTCAATGGGTACTGGTAGCTGTTAAATCGGGTCACGACCGGGGCGAAGAAGGCGTCGGCGATGGTGAAATGGCCGAACAGGAACGGACCATCGGCGACATGCTCTTGTCGCAGCTCGATCCAGATGGTCAGGATGCGGTCGATCTCGCGTTGCAGCGGCGTGGTCAGTGGCGGCGTCGGATGTTGGCCGCAGATGTCCATAGGCATCGCTTGGCGCACGAGCGGAAACCCGCTGTGCATTTCCGCCACCACCGAGCGCGCGTGGGCGCGTTCGGCGTTGCCGACGGGCCACAGCTCGGCATGGGGGAAGCATTCGGCCAGGTATTCGCAGATCGCCAGCGAATCCCAGATCTTCAGATGACGGTCATGAAGCAGGGGAACTTTGCCGGCGGGGTTGATGGCAAGGATCTTTTGGCTCGCGCCGGGGGCCGTCAAGTCGATCAACTGCTCTTCGAACGGTTCATCGAGCATTTTCAGCACGAGCCAAGGGCGTAGCGACCAGGAGGAGAGGTTCTTGCTGCCGATGAACAGGGTGAACATAGCCGACTCCAACGCGGGGGACGGCCTATTACAACCCTGAGTGCGTTTGCTACGCAAGTGTCACAACGTTATGGCATCAAAGGCGTTGTATGAGTAGGGGGCATTCGCGCCGTAATGCACCACGGCGCACCGTTCGCTAACCCTAGGCGCCGACTTCGTCGATCCAGGCCTGTTGAATGGCTTCGAGCACTTTTTCGCCGCCGCGGCCATGGTCGTCATCGAAACCCGGCAGGTCGACCACCCAATTGTGCAGTTCGACGAAGCGGACATGGCGCGGATCGACGTCCGGCATGCGGTCGGCGAGCTCAGCGGCAATATCGTAGATGTCGTTCCATTTCATGGTCGGGCCTCTTGATCAGTGGTTTTCACGGGCATGATTAATGGTATAGCGCGGCAGTTCGATCGTCAGATCTTCCGTGCCGACCACGGCTTGGCAGGACAGGCGCGAGGTGGGGGTCAGGCCCCAGGCGCGGTCGAGCAAATCGTCTTCCAGTTCGTCGGACGGCGCGAGCGAATTGAAGCCTTCGCGTACAACGACGTGGCAGGTGGTACAGGCGCAGGACATTTCGCAGGCGTGCTCGATTTCAATGCCGTGTTTGAGCAGTTCTTCGCAAAGACTGCTGCCGGTTTCGGCGTCGATGACCGCCCCCTCTGGGCAGATGTCGGCATGAGGCAAAACAATGATTCGGGGCATGAGGATCTCACAATTCGCCAATTTTCTGGCCTTTGAGCGCGCGCTGGATATTGCGATCCATGCGCCGCGCGGCAAAGGCTTCGGTTACCTGGTTGAGGCGGCTGACCGCCTCGTTGATGTCGCGGGTGTTGTCGCCGGCGGCGGTTTGCGCGCAAGCGGCAAGCGCGGCGTCGATGCCGGTGCGCTCGTCGGCTGAGAGCAGATCGCCGTCGGCATCCATGGCCGAACGGGTCGCTTCGATCAGGCTCTGGGCGTTGACCTGCGCCTCACGCCGTTTACGCGCTTCGATATCGTCGTGCACGTGGGACAACGAATCGCTCAGCATACGGCTGATGTCGTCATCGGATAGCCCGTAGGACGGCTTCACCTCGATGCTGGCCGCCACGCCTGACGTTTGCTCGCGTGCCGAGACCGACAGCAGGCCGTCGGCGTCCACCTGGAAGGTGATGCGAATGCGCGCCGCGCCCGCCACCATCGGCGGAATGCCGCGCAAGGTGAAGCGTGCCAGCGAGCGACAGTCGGACACCAGTTCGCGTTCGCCTTGCAGGACGTGGATCGACATCGCGGTTTGACCGTCCTTGAAGGTGGTGAATTCCTGCGCGCGCGCCACCGGGATGGTGCTGTTGCGTGGAATGATTTTCTCGGTCAGGCCGCCCATGGTCTCGATGCCGAGCGACAGCGGAATGACATCCAAGAGCAGCCACTCGTCGTCTTGCTTGTTACCGGCGAGCAGGTTGGCCTGGATGGCGGCGCCGAGCGCGACCACTTTGTCCGGATCGAGGTTGTTGAGCGGTGCCTGTCCGAAAAGCTCGGCGACCGCCTGCTGAATCTGCGGCATGCGCGTGGCGCCGCCCACCATCACCACGCCCTTGACGTCGCTGACGCCGATACCGGCATCGCGCAGCGCCTTTTTCACCGGCAGTAGGGTTTTTTGCACCAGATTGCGGGTGATGTCGCGGAAAGTGTCGCGTTCCAGGGCCAGATCGACCAGCAGTCCATCGCTCAGCTCGGCGGCCAGGCGCGTTTGCATGTGTTCGGACAGGGCTTCCTTGGCTTGGCGCGACGCGCCGTGCAGCAGCCGCGCATCGGAAGGCGACAAGCCTGACAGGCCGGCTTCTTCCAGTGCCCAGCAGTAGACGCGATGGTCGAAATCGTCGCCGCCCAGCGCCGAATCACCGCTGGTGGCCAGCACTTCGAACACGCCTTTGGCCAGCCGCAGCACGGATACGTCGAAGGTGCCGCCGCCGAGGTCATAGACCACATAGATGCCTTCCGCGGCATTATCCAGGCCGTAGGCGATGGCGGCGGCGGTGGGTTCGTTCAAGAGGCGAAGCACATTGAGGCCCGCGAGCTGCGCGGCATCCTTGGTGGCTTGGCGCTGCGCGTCGTCGAAATAGGCAGGCACGGTGATGACCGCGCCCAGCAGGTCGCCGGTCAGGCTCGCTTCGGCGCGCGCCTTGAGCACGCGCAGAATCTCGGCCGACACTTCGACCGGGCTCTTGACGCCGGCCCGGGTCTGCAACTGCGCCATGCCGGGCGCGTCGATGAAGCGGTAGGGCAGGGCATTGGCCTCGTCGATGTCTTTGAGGCCACGCCCCATCAGGCGCTTGACCGAGGCAATGGTATTGATGGGGTCCCGGCTGATGGCGGCCAGCGCGGCATGACCGACCACGGTCTGGCCGGCTTCGTCGCGGTAGCGGACCACCGAAGGCAGCAGGCAGTTGCCGTCGAGATCGGGCAATACGATGGCGGCGCCGCTACGCACGGTCGCGACCAGCGAGTTGGTGGTGCCAAGATCGATGCCGATGGCGTTGCGATGCTGGTGGGGGGCGGCGGACAAGCCGGGTTCGGCGATTTGCAGAAGGGCCATGGCAGACAATCAGTAATGGGATCAATAGGTCAGGACAGTGCGAGCTCCAGCGCGTCGTCAATTTCCTGTCCGAGTTTTTCTAGGAAGCGCAGTTTGCGCACCAGCGCCGCAGCGTGCGGCAGATCGCGCGCCGTGTCGAGGGCGTCGCCGAGCTGTCCTTCCAGCGTGCGCGCCTCGGCGCCGAGTTCGGCTGCGAGGCGTTCAAGGCGGGCGGCCTCGCGCGCGCGCGTCGCCTCCTCGATGGCCTCGCGCCATTCCATCTGCTGCATCAGGAAGTCGGCCGGCATCGCGGTGTTGGTGTCTTCCTGCGTGTCGGTGCCGGCGAGCGCGAGCAAATAGCGCGCGCGCGAGAGCGGCGACTTGAGCGTGCGGTAGGCTTCGTTGACCCGTGTGGCCATCATCAGCGCCACGCGCTTTTCGGCATCGCCCGCGTGGGCGTAACGGTCGGGGTGCACTTCGGCCGCCACGGCCCGCCACGCCGCATCGAGCGCAGCGCCGTCCAGCGCAAAGCGCTCAGGCAGGCCAAAGAGCGCGAAATGGCTCTGTTGGAAATCTGGGTTCATCAACGCTCCTGCTAGCCCGCGGTGATGTGCGGGCAGGCGTATCGGATGGTCAGACGTTGAAGCTTTCGCCGCAGCCGCACTCGTTCTTCACATTCGGGTTGTTGAACTTGAAGCCTTCGTTCAGCCCTTCCTTGACGTAGTCGAGCTCCGTGCCATCGATGTAGCTCAAACTCTTTTCGTCGGTGTAGACGCGCAGACCGTGGCTTTCGAAAAACAGGTCGTCCGGGTTTTCGGCGTCGACGAATTCGAGTTTGTAGGCCATACCGGAGCAGCCGGAGGTCTTGACACCCAGACGGATGCCAAGGCCCTTGCCGCGCTTGGTGATGAAGTTGCTGACGTGCTCTGCCGCACGTTCAGTCAGGGTAATGGACATGATGAGGCCCCCTGGGTGCTTATTTGCCGTGCTTTTGCTTGTAATCCGATACCGCCGCCTTGATGGCGTCTTCGGCAAGGATCGAGCAGTGGATCTTCACCGGCGGCAGTTCCAATTCTTCCGCGATCTCGGTGTTCTTGATGCTCAACGCCTCGTCCAGCGTCTTGCCCTTGACCCACTCGGTGACCAGCGACGACGAGGCGATGGCGGAGCCACAGCCGTAGGTTTTAAACCGGGCATCCTCGATCACGCCGTTCTCGCCGACCTTGATCTGCAATTTCATCACGTCGCCGCACGCCGGTGCGCCGACCATGCCGGTGCCGACCTGGCCGTCTTCCTTGTCGAAAGAGCCGACGTTACGCGGATGTTCGTAGTGATCCAGCACTTTGTTGCTGTAAGCCATGTTCGTTCCTCTTACTGCAAGGGACGGCGCGCGCCGTCCGATTTTTCATTCAGTGCGCAGCCCATTGCACGCTGTTCAGGTCCACGCCGTCCTTGTACATCTCCCACAGCGGCGACAGCGCGCGCAGCTTGCCGATCTTGTCGCGAAGCAGGGCCACGGCGTAATCGATCTGTTCGACCGTGGTGAAACGGCCGATGGTGAAGCGGATCGAGCTATGCGCCAGTTCGTCGTTGCGCCCCAGCGCGCGCAATACGTAGGAAGGCTCCAGGCTGGCCGAGGTGCAGGCCGAGCCGGAGGATACCGCCAGCTCCTTGATGGCCATGATCAGCGATTCGCCTTCGACGAAATTGAAGCTGACGTTCAAATTGTGCGGCACGCGGTGCGTCAGATCGCCGTTCAGGTAGACCTCTTCGATATCCTCGATGCCGTGCCACAGCCGGTTGCGCAGCATGCGGATACGCTCGTTTTCCGCGGCCATTTCCTCACGCGCCAGACGGAATGCCTCGCCCATGCCGACGATCTGGTGCGTCGCCAGCGTGCCGGAGCGGAAACCGCGCTCGTGTCCGCCGCCATGCATCTGCGCTTCGAGGCGCACACGGGGCTTGCGGCGGATATAGAGCGCGCCGATGCCTTTGGGGCCGTAGGTCTTGTGCGCCGAGAAGCTCATCAGGTCGACCGGCTGTTTTTCCAGGTCGATGGCGACCTTGCCGGTGGCTTGTGCGGCATCGACGTGAAAAATGATCCCTTTTTCGCGGCACAACGCACCCAGCGCGTCGATATCCTGAATGACGCCGATCTCGTTGTTGACCAGCATGACCGATACCAGAATGGTATCCGGACGCAGCGCCGCCTTGAAATGATCGAGATCAATCAGGCCATTGTCCTTGACCGACAGATAGGTGACTTCGAAGCCCTCGCGTTCCAGCTCGCGGCAGGTGTCAAGCACGGCTTTGTGCTCGGTCTTGACGGTGATGATGTGCTTGCCGCGGCTTTGATAGAACTGCGCGGCGCCCTTGAGCGCCAGGTTGTCCGATTCGGTGGCGCCGGAAGTCCAAATGATTTCCTTCGGATCGCAATTGACCAGGCGCGCCACTTCCGCGCGGGCGTTTTCGACCGCGTCTTCCGCCTCCCAGCCAAAGCTGTGGCTGCGCGAGGCCGGGTTGCCGAAATGCTCCGTCAGATAGGGAATCATCTTTTCGGCGACACGCGGATCCACCGGCGTGGTTGCGGAATAATCAAGGTAGATCGGAAGCTTCAGCTGAGACATTTAAACGTTCTCCGTAAAGTGGTTCCGCAGTCACAAGGCGCCACCGGCGGATGCCGAGTGCGATCGATGTGCGGGGGCCGGCTCGCGTTTGTCTTGCAGCACGGCCGTCTCTTTGGCCAGTTGCTCGTCGACAAGGCTGCCAAGGCTCACCTGCGAGAGATAATTGAAGATGGTGGCATTGAGGTTGGTCCACAAGTCGTGCGTCATGCAGCGTTGGTTGGGACCGTGACAGTTTTCGCGGCCGCCGCACTGGGTGGCGTCCACCGGCTCATCGACCGCGACAATGATGTTGGCGACCGAGATGTCCTCGGCGGCGCGCGCCAGCGTATAGCCGCCGCCGGGGCCGCGCACGCTGTCGACCAGCTCTGCCCGGCGCAGCTTACCGAACAGCTGTTCCAAATAGGAGAGCGAGATATTCTGACGTTCGCTGATGCCGGCCAGCGTAACCGGGCCCTTATCCTGGCGCAGGGCCAAGTCCAGCATGGCCGTGACGGCGAATCGGCCTTTGGTGGTCAAGCGCATGGTGAGGATGCTCCCAGAGAAATGAGGTCGAATTGATTATACACAAAACCTGAGTATTTTAGTCAACTATTATCACTCGGCTGGGATAGCTTACAGTAGATAGTTGATCATTTTACTAGGAAATGACGCGGTTGTGATCGTTTTCTGACAACGTGAGCATCCTATTGGTATATTTCTGCTTTGCGCAGAACAAAAATGGCGGGCGGCGGACATCGCGCCTGCCGGCAGAGGAGAGAGGGGAATACGCATGCATCAGGCAGTAGTCATCAGCGGCACCGGGTTGTTCACCCCGCCGCACGCCGTCAGCAACGAGGCGCTCGTCGCCGCGTTCAACCGTTACGTCGCCGAATACAACGACAGTCATGCGGCCGAGATTGCCGCCGGGCGCGTCGACGCGCTGGTCGAATCCAGCGCCGAATTCATCGTCAAGGCCTCAGGCATTCGCCAGCGTTATCTGATGGATAAGGCGGGCGTGCTCGACCCGGCGCGCATGCGGCCGTATTTGCCGGAGCGCGGCAACGACGAATTGTCGCTGCAAGCGGAGATGGCGGTGTCGGCCGCGCGGTCCGCGCTGGAGAATGCCGACCGCGCGCCGTCCGATGTCGATATGGTGATCGTGGCGTGCTCCAACATGCAACGCGCCTATCCGGCGATGGCGGTCGAGGTGCAGCACGCACTCGGCATCGAGGGCGCGGCCTTCGATATGAACGTCGCTTGTTCGTCCGCGACCTTCGGCATCCAAAATGCCGTCAATGCCGTCCGCGGCGGCAGTGCCCGCGCCGTACTGGTCGTCAGCCCCGAAATTTGCTCGGCCCATCTGAATTTCCGCGACCGGGACAGCCACTTCATTTTCGGCGATGCCGCCAGCGCCGTGCTGGTCGAGCGCGCGGACATGGCGCGGTCGCCCCAGGTGTTCGAGGTGCTCGGCACTCGGCTCGCGACGGTGTTTTCCAATGCCATTCGCAACAATTTCGGATTTTTGAATGTCTGCGACGAAGCGGGCATAGGCAAGCCGGATAAACTATTTATTCAGCAAGGGCGTAAGGTGTTCAAGGAGGTCTGCCCGATGGTGGGCGAGCATATCCTGAGTCATTTGGCCGAGCTCGATATTGCGCCGGAGCAGGTAAAGCGTTTTTGGCTGCACCAAGCCAATCTGTCGATGAATCAGCTCATCGCCCGTCGCGTGCTGGGACGGGACGCCACAGAGGCCGAGGCGCCGGTGATTCTTGACCGCTACGCCAATACCAGCTCGGCGGGCTCGATCATTGCGTTCCATTTACATCGGCGCGATCTGGCGCTAGGCGATGTTGGCGTGATTTCGTCTTTCGGTGCCGGCTACTCGGTCGGCAGCGTGGTGCTGAGGGTGCACCAAAGTCGTTGATGACGTGGGCCTTTTGCCCCAATGCAGTGCACGCGCGCCGGATGACCGGCGCTTTTTTTTGACATTAAATGCCGCCTTTCCCTGCTTTTGCGCGAATCCTCGGATTGTGGCTTGTCAAATTCGACACAAATGCATAATGTATACCCGCAAGGCCCACGAGGCCTGATTAAAAATAAATAGAGGAATAGAGAGATTATGCGAGATGCAAAAAAAGCACTGCTGGCAGCTGGTCTGCTGGCGGCCGCGTCGTATGCGTCGGCGGCCGGAACGCTGATTTACTGCTCTGAGGGTAGCCCGGCGGGTTTCGATCCGGGTCAGTACACCGCCGGTACCGATTTCGACGCCTCCGCCGAAACCGTGTTCAATCGCCTGGTGCAATTCCAGCGCGGCGCCACCAAGGTCATTCCCGGCCTGGCAACCAAGTGGGACGTTTCCGCCGATGGGCTGAGCTACACCTTCCATCTGCGTTCGGGCGTGAAATTCCACACCACCGACACCTTCAAGCCGACGCGCGACTTCAATGCCGACGACGTGGTCTTTACCTTCGATCGCATGCTGAACAAGGATAATGCGTTCCGCAAGGCGTATCCGACCGACTTCCCGTACTTCTCCGACATGGGCATGCCGGACAACATCGTCAAGGTCGAGAAGGTCGATCCGATGACCGTGCGCTTCCAGCTCAAGAGCGTCGACGCCTCGTTCCTGGCCGACCTGGCCATGAGCTTCGCCTCGATCCAATCGGCCGAGTATGCCGACAAGCTCTTGAAGGACGGCCACCCGGAGCTGATCAACAGCCAACCGGTGGGCACCGGCCCGTTCATTTTCAAGCGCTATCAAAAGGACGCGCAGATTCGCTTCGCCGCCAACAAGCAATACTGGGATAAGGCGGAAGGGCCGAAGGTCGACAATCTGATCTTCGCCATCACCACCGACCCGTCGGTGCGTTATCAAAAGCTCAAGGCCGGCGAATGCCAAGTGGCCGCCTACCCGCGCCCGGCCGACGTGGCCTTGATGAAGGCCGATCCGAAACTGCATGTGCTGACCCAGTCCGGCTTCAACGTCGGCTACCTGGGGTACAACGTGCTGCATAAGCCGTTGAACAACCTGCAAGTGCGCCAAGCGCTCGACATGGCCATCAATAAGTCGGCCATCCTGACCGCGGTCTATCAGGGCCAGGGTCAACCGGCGGTGAACCCGATGCCGCCGACCCAGTGGTCGTACAACAAGAGCGTCAAGGACGCGCCGTTCAACCCGACCAAGGCCAAGGCATTGCTGGCGAAGGCCGGCTTCCCCAACGGCATGGACATCAATTTGTGGGCGATGCCGGTACAGCGGCCGTATAACCCCAACGCCAAGCTGATGGCCGAAATGATTCAGTCCGACTGGGCCAAGATCGGCGTTCGCGCCAAGATCGTCACCTACGAATGGGGCGAATACCTGAAGCGCGCCAAGGGCGGCGAACACGACGCCATCCTGGTGGGCTGGACCGGCGACAACGGCGACCCGGACAACTGGCTCAACGCGCTGTTGGGTTGCGAGGCCGTCAACGGCAACAACTACACCAAGTGGTGCTACAAGCCGTTCGACGACCTGATCCAAAAGGGCAAGCGCACCACCAACGTGGCCGAGCGCACCAAGCTGTACTCGCAAGCCCAAGTGATCGCCAAGCAGCAACTGCCGTTGACCACCATCGCGCATAGCACGGTGAACGAGCCGACGACCAAGAACGTGGTCGGCTTCAAGGTCAGCCCGTTCGGTCTTAACTCCTTCTACGGTGTCAGCGTCAAGTAACCGTTAAGGCAGATCGCGCCCGGGGGAGGTTTCCCCCCCGGGCGTGCTTGGTTGAAATCAGAGAGGCGAATCATCGCCCGGATAGCCTGGTCAACAGGGGCAAGATAGCAGCGCTCGTCAGACAGCGGCGCCCGGTCCGTCGCATGCGACGGCACGGCGGCGTTTTGCGCGGCCGCGCCGCGCGGTCCCCCCTGCCTTCCTTTCCGATGTCTTTTTTCACCACTGCCACGACAAAAAAGCATAGGCGCGGCCTTCGGTAGGGAAGCGCCGCGTGGAGGTACACGCATGTTCTCATTCATTCTACGGCGCCTGTGGCTATTGGTGCCGTCCGTTCTGGGCATTACGCTCTTGACCTTCGGGCTGATCCATATGATCCCCGGCGATCCGGTCGAAGTGATGGTGGGCGAACGCACGCTCGATCCGGTATTGCATGCCGCCGCGCTGCACCGGCTGGGGCTCGACCTGCCCCTGTATCAACAATATTTCAACTACGTCGGCCATCTGCTTTCCGGCAATCTCGGACAGTCGCTGGTGACGCGCGACAATGTCTGGGACGAATTCACCACCTTGTTCCCGGCCACCCTGGAGCTGGCGATTTGCGCCATGCTGTTCGCGGTGGTGGTCGGCTTATTGGCGGGGGTGATCGCCGCCATCAAGCGGGGCTCGGTGTTCGATCACGGCGTCATGGGGCTGTCGTTGGCGGGGTTTTCCATGCCGATCTTTTGGCTCGGCCTGCTGCTGATCATGCTGTTCTCGGTCAAGTTGGGCTGGACGCCCGTGTCGGGCCGCATCGACCTGGCTTTCGATATTCCGGTGCGCACCGGCTTCATGACCATCGATGCCTGGATCGTCGAACACAATGATCCGGCCAACTATGCCGGCGCCTTCCGCGATGCGCTGGCGCATTTGATTCTGCCCGCGGTGGCGCTTGGCACCATTCCGATGGCGGTGATCGCTCGGATGACGCGCTCGTCGATGTTGGAGGTGCTGCGCGAGGACTATGTGCGCACCGCGCGCGCCAAAGGACTGTCGCCGGCGCGAGTGATCTTCATCCACACGCTGCGCAACGCGCTGATTCCGGTGCTGACGGTGGTCGGCCTGCAAGTGGGTACGCTGATGGGCGGCGCCGTGCTGACGGAAACCATCTTCTCCTGGCCCGGCATCGGCAAATGGCTGATCGACGCCATTCAGCGCCGCGACTATCCGGTGGTGCAAAACGGCATCTTGCTGGTGGCGCTGTTGGTCATCGTGGTGAACTTCGTCGTCGATATTCTGTACGGCATCGCCAATCCGCGCATTCGTCACGCCAAATAATCGGGAGCGTTCATGACAACCCAAGTACAACTCGGCGCTGACGACAAGGCGCTGACCTATCCCTCGCCGTTGAAGGAGTTCTGGCAGGGGTTTTCCTATAACAAAGGCGCGGTCATCGGGCTCGTGTTTCTGACCCTGGTGGTGTTCGCCGCGTTGCTGGCGCAGTGGGTGGCGCCGTACAGCCCAATCGAGCAGTACCGCGACGCCATGCTGACGCCCCCCGCCTGGGCCGACGGCGGCAGCGGCAGGTTTCTGCTCGGCACCGACGAGATCGGCCGCGACATGCTGTCACGTCTGATCTACGGCGCGCGGCTATCGCTGATGATCGGTCTATCGGCCGTCTTGTCGTCGCTGATTCCCGGCATCGTTCTCGGCCTGTTGGCGGCCTTCTACCCGAAGGTCCTGGGACCGTTGATCATGCGCGTGATGGACGTGATGATGGCGCTGCCCTCGCTGTTGCTGGCCATCGCCATCGTGGCGATCCTGGGGCCGAGCATGCTCAATACCATCATCGCCATCTCGGTGGTGTCCTTGCCCGGCTACGTGCGCCTGGTGCGTGCCTCGGCCATGACGGAGCTTAATCGCGACTACGTGACCGCCGCCCGCGTCGCCGGCGCCGGCACTTTGCGGCTGATGTTCATCACCGTGCTGCCCAACTGCATGGCGCCGTTGATCGTGCACGCCACCATGAGCTTCTCCTCCGCCATCCTCGACGCCGCCGCGCTCGGTTTCCTCGGCATGGGCGTGCAGCCGCCGTCCGCCGAGTGGGGCGCCATGCTCTCCAGCGCGCGCGACTATATCGAGCGGGCTTGGTGGGTCGTGTCCTGGCCCGGCCTGACCATTCTGTTGTCGGTGCTGGCGATCAACCTGATCGGCGACGGTTTGCGCGACGCGCTCGACCCGAAACTGAAACGCGCGGCGTGAGAGGAAAATCATGAGTCTGTTGGAAATCAACAATCTGTCCGTGCTGTTCGGCGCCGAGGCCAATCCGTTCGCGGCCGTCGAGAGTCTGGATCTGAGCGTCGAGCAAGGCGAGATCGTCGGCATCGTCGGCGAATCCGGTTCGGGGAAATCGGTCACCATGATGGCCATGATGGGGCTGTTGGACGGACAGGGTCGCATCGTCGCCGACAAGCTGCTGTTCGACGGCAAGGATCTGCTGAAGTTGTCGGCGCGCGAACGGCGCAAGATCATCGGTAAGGATATCTCGATGATTTTCCAGGATCCGATGACGGCGCTGAATCCCAGCTACACCGTCGGCTATCAGATCATGGAAGTGCTCAAGGTGCACCAAGGGCTCTCCGGCGCGGCGCTCAAGCGGCGCGCCATCGAGTTGATGGAAATGGTCGAGATTCCCGCCGCGGCGATGCGCTTGGCCTCCTACCCGCATCAGATGTCCGGCGGGATGAGTCAGCGCGTGGCCATTGCCATGGCCATTGCCTGCAACCCGAAGCTGCTGATTGCCGATGAGCCGACCACCGCGCTCGACGTCACCATCCAGGCGCAGATCATGTCGCTGCTGGTCAATCTGCAGAAGAGCCACAACATGGCGCTGATCCTGATCACGCACGATTTGGCGGTCGTGGCCGAGGTGGCGCAACGGCTGGCGGTCATGTACGCGGGGCAGGTGGTGGAAGAGGGCGCGATCCCGGCGATCTTCCGTCAACCGCTGCATCCGTATACCGAGGCGCTGCTGTCCTCCATTCCGGAGCATAGCCAGGGCGCTCGCCGGCTCCATACGCTGCCGGGCATGGTGCCCGGCCACTATGACCGCCCCAAGGGCTGCCTGTTGTCGCCGCGCTGTCCCTATGTCGCCGACCGCTGCCGTGGCGAGCGCCCGGCATTGGTGCCCAACGCTACCGGCGCCGTGCGCTGCTATTTCCCCCTTTCGGCTAAGGATGCGCAATGAGCAACGTATTGCAGGCACGGGATCTGACCCGTCACTATGAAGTTTCCCAAGGCTTTCTGCGCGGCCATGCGACAGTCAAGGCGCTCAACGGCGTGTCTTTCGATCTGCAGGCCGGCCGCACGCTGGCGGTTGTCGGCGAGTCCGGCTGCGGCAAGTCGACCTTGGCGCGCCAATTGACCTTGATCGAACCGCCGACTTCCGGTTCGCTGCTGCTCGATGGCCAGGATGCCGCCAAAGCCAGCGCGGCACAGCGCAAAGCCATGCGCACCAAGGTGCAAATGGTGTTCCAAAACCCGTACGCGTCGCTGAATCCCCGGCAAAAGATCGGCGCGCAGTTGGCCGAGCCGTTGCTGATCAATAGCCGGCTTTCCGCCGCCGAGCGCATGGAGCGCGTGCGCGAGATGATGAAGCTGGTCGGGTTGAGACCGGAACATTACTATCGCTACCCGCACATGTTCTCCGGCGGCCAGCGTCAACGCATCGCCATCGCGCGCGCCATGATGCTCAATCCGAAGATCGTGGTGGCCGACGAACCCACGAGCGCGCTCGACGTGTCGATTCAGGCGCAGGTGCTGAACCTGTTCATGGACCTGCAGGAGTCGTTCAACACCACCTATGTGTTCATTTCGCACAACCTGGCGGTGGTCGAGCATGTGGCCAACGACGTGATGGTGATGTATCTCGGCCGCGTGGTGGAGATTGGCGCCAAGGACACGTTGTACGCGCGCCCTTTGCATCCGTACACCCAGGCGCTATTGTCGGCCACGCCGTCCATCCATGCCGAGGACCGACGCATTCAGATCAAGATCCAGGGCGAGTTGCCAAGTCCGCTCAAGCCGCCTTCAGGCTGCGCCTTCCATAAGCGTTGCCCGTTCGCCGCCGAGCGTTGCGCTCAGGAGTCGCCGGCGTTGCGGCCGCTGGAAGGGCGTCAGGTGGCTTGCCACCGTGCCGAGGAAATCCATGGTTGAACCGACGCCCCACCAAGTGGGGCGTTTTTTTCCGCTGTGCATTGCACAAAAAAGGTTTTGACCTGCGCCTGGTCAGAGGCTACAGTCGGCCATATCCTATGGTTTCTGACAGGGCAACGCCGTGAAGAGAGCTGTGTACGCCGGAAGTTTCGACCCGGTGACCAATGGGCACTTGTGGATGATCCGCGAGGCCGTCGAATTGTTCGACGAGCTGGTGGTGGCAGTGGGCGTCAATCCCGACAAGCACTGTACCTTCTCGGTCGAGGAGCGGATCGACATGCTCAATGCCGTCACCCAGGGTTTCAATAAGCTCAAGGTCGACGTTTTCAGCAACCAGTTTTTGGTCAACTACGCCCAGTCGGTCGACGCCAACTACATTGTGCGCGGTATCCGCACCGCCACCGACTACGAGTACGAGCGCACCATGCGCTACATCAACACCGATCTGCATCCCGATATCACGACGATTTTTCTGTTGCCGCCACGGGAATACGCCGAGGTGTCCTCGACCATGGTGAAGGGACTGGTCGGTCCGCGCGGCTGGGAGACGGTGATTCGTCAATACGTGCCGGATCCGGTCTATCGCAAGCTCACCGCGATGTATGCCTCCGGCGACGTTTGAACCTTGCCTGATTTGACAGCGGCGCGCGACGGCATCAAGCTGTCGCGCGTCTTGTTTTTTGTGCCCGGCCCACCGGGATGGAGTCTTCCTCATGTCAGACATCAACGCCTTCGCCAACCGCCTGGGCAAAAACTTCAAGCATTTCGGCAAATGGGCGAAGCGGCAGGGCATCGGTGCCTGGCGGGTGTATGACCGTGATATTCCGCAGTTTCCGCTGGTGGTGGATATCTACGGCGACCATGCGCACTTGCAGGAGTACGACACCGGCTGGGAGATGAGCGACGAGGAGCATGACCTTTGGCTTGGCGCGGCGCAGCAGTGCGTGGGCGACGTGATCGGCATCGCGCCCGAACGTATCGGCGTCAAGACGCGCCGGCGGCAAAAGGGTGCCAGCCAATACGAGAAGACGGGCCAAGTCGGCGAAGATTTCGTGATCGAAGAGTTCGGACAGCGCTTCTGGGTCAATATGGACGCGTACCTGGATACCGGTCTGTTCCTGGATCATCGCAATACGCGCAAACGCGTGCGCGATGAGGCCGGCGGCAAGCGTTTTCTCAATCTGTTCGCCTATACCGGCAGTTTTACCGTTTATGCCGCCGCCGGGGGCGCGGTGTTATCGGAAACCGTGGATCTGTCCAATACCTACCTGGATTGGGCGGGACGCAATTTTGAGCTGAACGGTCTGGATGGGGCGCGCCACCAGCGGGTGCGCAGCGACGTATTTCAATATCTGACGGTGGCGATTGCCGAGCGCAAGACGTTCGACATGATCGTCATGGATCCGCCGAGCTTCTCCAACTCCAAGAAGATGAGCGATACCCTGGACGTACAGCGCGATCATGCCTGGCTGATCGAACAGGCGATGAAGCTCTTGTCGCCGGACGGCGTGCTGTACTTCTCCAACAACCTGCGCAGTTTCGCGTTGGACGGCAAGCTGCCGTTGTTGTACCACGTTAAGGATCTTAGCGCCGCGTCGGTGCCGGAAGATTTTCGCAACAAGAAAATCCACCAGTGCTATCAAATCATGCATCTGCCGTAAGGGGCTCGCGCGCTATCGTCCTAGTTAAAAAATTCAATCCGTTAACTATCTTGTGAAATATAGGGGCTGACTCTATTCTCCTGAATAACATAATCGGGAGAGGAGGAGCCCATGGCCGTCTTGGACTTGAACGCCGATAACTTCAATGCCTCGGTGGATCGCGACGGTATCGTGATTGTGGATTTCTGGGCGCCCTGGTGTGGCCCGTGCAAGATATTTGGCCCGGTGTTCGCCGCCGCGGCGGAGAAGCACCCGGATATCCTGTTCGCCAAGGTCAACACCGAAGATCAGCAGACGTTGGCGCAATACTTCAATATCCGTTCGATTCCCACGCTGATGGTGCTACGCGACCGCACGCTGATTTACAACCAAGCCGGCGCCATGATGTCGGCGCAGTTTGAACAGTTGATTCAGGCCGTGCGGGATTTGGATATGAATCAGGTGCAGCAAGAAGCCGTTTAATGGCTGGATACGGATTGCCTAGCAGGCGGGCGCGAGCCCGCCTGTTTTTTTATTTTCTTGCCGATCAACGGTTTGCGCTCTTGCAGCGATTTTGTCGCCAAATAGGGGTTGACGCCCCTAAGCAGGGTGGGTATAGTTCGCCTCCTCGCTGCAGCAACAACGCAGCACCGCTCTTTAACAGAACAGAACAACCGATAGGTGTGAGTGCCGGGGGAGCCCGACACTTGCACTGCAAGAGACAGAAAGTACCTTCGGGTTCTTTT
>NZ_JAFAND010000032.1 GCF_019232825.1 Paludibacterium sp.
GATGAGTTAAAATCGGGCTGTCGTTGCGAGCGGAGCGAAGCAATCCATCGTCCCGCACGCGCGAAGCATGGATTGCTTCGCTTTGCTCGCAATGACGGGAGAGGTTGTGTGTTTCAACCGAACCCGTATCGGTCTCGTTAACGGGAAAGCTGCCGGAGCAAGGCCGGCTTTCCGATGTTCTGTCGGAAATTTTTACAGCGATTCTTGTCTGCGTCTCTAACACGTTGATTTTGTGCATA
Source organism: Paludibacterium sp. (assembly GCF_019232825.1). Classification (GTDB taxonomy): domain Bacteria; phylum Pseudomonadota; class Gammaproteobacteria; order Burkholderiales; family Chromobacteriaceae; genus Paludibacterium. Next base: position 240 of record NZ_JAFAND010000032.1, read on the forward strand.
GTCGGAATCTGGCAAGCAACTTGCTTGTCCTAGCGCCTGCGCCCGCAACGCGTTCGGGCAGGAAGCGGGACAAAAAAGATGACGACGTTCAACAGGGCGCTTTCCATTGCCGCTCTCGGCCTGGCCCTCTCGTTCGCCAACGCAGCAGAGGCGACCAATCTCGTCACCAACGGGGACTTCTCCACCAACGGCGGCGGAGGGCAGGTCGGCTTCAACACCACCCTCAACGGTTGGACGCTGGCGAACAGCCAGTCCTACACGTTCCTTTTCGGGTCCGGAACCCAGGCCACCAGCGGCGTCACCGGACAATATGGCAGCCTGTCGCTCTGGGGCCCCGGCAACGGCTCGCAGAACGGGCTGACATCCAGCCCCGCCGGTGGGTATTTCATCGCCCAGGACGGCGCGTTCCAGCAGGCGGCGATGCAGCAGACGATCAACGGGCTCGTCGCCGGCCAGAACTACGCCGTCAGCTTCTATTGGGCAGGTGCGCAGCAGTCGGGCTTCACCGGCGCCACCACCGAGCAATGGGAGGTCAGCCTCGGCGGCCAGAACCTCTATACGTCGGTCGTTAGCGACCCGAGCGAGGGGTTCTCGGGCTGGCAGTATACGACGCTCACCTTCACCGCGACCTCTTCGAGCGAACTCCTGTCCTTCCTGTCGATCGGCACGCCCTCGGGCGTTCCGCCCTTCGCCTTGCTCGACGGCGTGTCGATGACGCAGGTGGCGTCGGCTCCCGAGCCCGCTAGCGCGGCCGTGATGCTGACCGGCCTCGCCGGTCTCATGGCTCTGGTGTGGTATCGGCGCAAGGCGGCGAAGGCGGTGGCTGGCAGCCGTTAGAGCGATATATCAGGGACTAAACAAGATCGTCCTCCCGACGAAAGTCGGACCCATTTTTCAGCCCTCGCGAAGGCCGAGGAGTGGGTTCCGGCTTCCGCCGGGAGGACGATCTTAGTTGACGGCGAGCTCTTAAACAGACTCCTACAGAGCCCTCGCCCCGTCATCCTACTCCCGCGTGTAGTTGGCGGGGATCTGCGGGTCCGCCCCGCCCTTGCCCCACAGGATGATCTCGTTGCCCCAGGGGTCTTCGAAGGCCCAGTTATAGCCGTTGAAGGTCTGCCAGAAATGGTTCCGCCACAGGATCTTGGCGCCGCGCGCCTCGGCCCGCGCCAAAACGTCGTCCGCGCTCTCGCCGTCGCCGAGCAGGATCCAGACACGCGGCTTGCGGCCATGGTGGGCCAAGGTGCGCGGCTCGACGCCTTCCGCATCGGGGTGCGGACGAGCATTTGACGCCTTGAAGATGCCGATATGCAGGTTGCCGATCTCGCTGTCGGTGCCATCCGGATTCGGGAACATGCCGCCGGGAACCATGCGGTGGTAGACACCGGTCGGCTTATGGTCGTCGCGCCAGCCGAACACTTCGTTGTAGAACTTTCCGGCCGCTTCGGGATCGTCGGATGCGATATCGACGAAGATGAGGGTATGCGGTTTAGCCATAAGAATTCCTCCTGTTGGTATCGTTGAGAGAGACTTCGGAAACTTTGCCTTATTCCCCAGTCGTCATGCCCGGGCTTGACCCGGCCATCCACGTCTTAGATCGCGAGAGCGGAGACACGTGGACGCCCGGGTCGAGCCCGGGCATGACGGCAGAAGGGAGTCTGTTGAGGACATCCTCAGATCCGTCACGACGCGTATTCCGTCCGCTTGGGCGTGAACACGTCCAGGTTCAGCACCGGCTCGTCGCCCACCACCTCACCCCAATGGAGCGCGTTGGGCGGGATCACCAGCAGGCCGCCGGCCGAGACCGGAACCACCTCGTCGCCGACATGGAACTCGATCTTGCCGGACAGCACATAGGCTATCTGCTCGTGCGGGTGGCTATGCGGCCGCGGCTCGTGCCCGGGCATCAGGCGGTTGAGCGCAACGGTCGCCCCCTCGCCGGAGAAGGCCTTGCGTTCGACAC
>NZ_JAFAND010000052.1 GCF_019232825.1 Paludibacterium sp.
GTCGCGCGGCCGCATGATGCCGCTGGCGACGATCACCTCGCAATCGGGGTAATTGCACATCATCGCCGCCACGTTGAGGTTGTTGGTGATCACGTGCAAACCGCGATGGTTATACAGCGCCTTGGCAACCTCCTCGGTGGTGGTGCCGAGGTTGATGAACAACGAGGCATGATTGGGAATCTGCTCGGCCACCAGGCGGGCAATTCGCCGCTTTTCCTCGCTGAACATCACTTGGCGCGCGTTGTAGGCCACATTCTCCACGCTCGATTGCGCGCTGGCGCCACCGTGAATGCGCTGCAACAGCCGGTTGTCGGCCAACAGCGTGATGTCGCGCCGGATGGTCTGGTGCGTGACGCCGAAGTGATTGGCCAACGCCTCGACCGTGACGTGTCCCTCGCGCTGCACCCAGCCGAGGAGTTCTTGTTGCCGCTGGTTGAGAATGATCATTTATCGACGTCGCGCCCGCTGCTCAAGTTGATCGGCATGAAAACTTCCGGCCGATTATACAGAGGCGGCCTGATGCTGACAGCCTTCCCGCGCGCGACGCAAGGCAACGTGTTGCAGCAGCATGATGGTCTTGCCGTCGGCAATCTCGCCCGAACGCACCATCGCCAGCGCGGTATCGAGCGGCAGCTCGATCACCTCGATATCCTCGCCCTCCTCCGCCAAGCCGCCGCCATGGCCGATCGCGTCATTCGGCTCATAGTCGGCGACAAAGAAAAACAGCTTTTCGGTGACGGAGCCCGGGCTCATGAAAGCCTCGAACACTTTTTCCACTTCGCGCACCTGATAGCCGGTCTCCTCCGCCACCTCGACACGGATGCGCGCCTCCGGTGCGGCGTCGTCGAGCAAGCCGGCCGGCGCCTCGATCAGCATGCCGTCGTGGCCGTTGACGAAAGCGGGAAAACGAAACTGGCGGATCAGCACCACGGTGTCGCGCCGGCGATCGTGCAACAGTAGCACCGCGCCGTTGCCGCGATCGTAGGTCTCGCGGTTTTGTCGTTGCCACACGCCATCGCGGCGCAAGAAATCAAAAGTGGTTTTTTTCAACAAATACCAGTCGTCGGACAGGACTTCACTCTTCACCAAGCGCACACGTTCGGCCGTGGTCAGGTTCATGTCATTCTCCTATTGCCATGCATATGACATTACCTTATCATGCAGATTCGTGCAATAACAAGAAATTTCGTGCAAAGGATCGCGCATGCTTACCGAGCAACGCAAACAGGCCATCCTTGCCCTGCTGGCACAAGAGGGGCAGGTATTTTCCGGCGAATTGAGCCAGCGTTACGACGTGTCCGAAGACACCATCCGTCGCGATTTGCGCGAGCTGGCTGCGGAGGGAAAATTGCAGCGGGTGCACGGCGGCGCGCTGCCGGCATCGCGCGCCGCCGCCGGATTTGCAGAGCGCGTGCCGATCGAGTCGGCCAGCAAACGCGCGCTTGCCGCTGGTGCCGCGCGCATGATCGCCCCCGGCCAAGTGGTGCTATTGGACGGCGGCACCACGGCGTTGACGCTGGCGCGGCTATTGCCGGCCGATCTCAACGCCACCGTGGTGACGCACAGTCCCAATGTAGCGGTGGCGCTGGTCGACCACCCTGGCATCGAGGTCGTCTTGATCGGCGGCAAGCTGTACAAGCACTCGATCGTCAGCGTCGGCAGCGCCGCGCTGGAGGCCTTGGCGCCGATTCGCGCGGACCTGTTCTTCATGGGGGTCACCGGCGTGCACCCGAGCGCGGGCTTCAGCACCGGCGATTTGGAAGAAGCCTATATGAAGCGCGCGCTGGCGGCGCACGCGGCCGAAACCGTGGTATTGGCCTCGGCGGAAAAACTCCACACCGCCTCGCGTTACCGCATCGGCGGCCTGGAGATGGCCAGCGCCATTCTGGTCGAAGCGGATACCGACGAGGCCCTGCTCGCGCCCTTGCGCAACGCGGGCGGCAATGTCGTTAGCACATAAGGCCATCATTTCACCCGGCAAAAAGAACAGTTCAGGCTACGATGAAACATTGATTCATGCCAATGTCAACATCGAGAGGCCCAACGTGAGTCCACCCGACAGCCGTCTTGATCTAGCCTCGCTCAGCCAACAGCTGAGCGAGGCCTCGGTGCCGCTACTGCGAGAATTCTACCGGCTAATGCAGCACGACTTGGCGCTGGCCCTGCTGCTGGGCGAATTGGGCCGCACCAACGCCGGCCAGCGCCTACCCTCGCCCAACCACAACCAAAGCCACGATCTCTCACTCGCCACCGGCATCCCGCGCCCGACGGTGCGGCGCAAGCTGGTCAAATTGAAAAGAATGGGCTGGCTGGAGGCAGACAAATCCGGTCGGTTGACACTGACACCGTGGGGACGCGAACAGTGGGCGGACATCAACCGCCGCTTTTGGGCGCGCGCGCGTCAGGCGCTGGCGCGGGTGGAAAGCTGATTCATCCCTCGCGGCACGCATCAATCAACACACGCAAATTCACCAAGGCGGCGTCGGCGACGCCGTCGCGCTGCACCTGAACAATGGCGCCATCGACCGCCATTGCCACTGCCTGCGACACTCCGGCACGGCGAGCTCCCTGCGGCAGAAGCGTTTCGATCGCCACAGCCATATCGTGCTTATGCCGCTCTGCCACCGCCAAAATATCCGGCTGCGCCCCGCCCAGCTCCACGACCGCGTTGATGAACGCGCAACCGCGGTAGCCGCCATCGTTGAACCACTCCGATAGAACCGGCACGAGTGTCGCCAGGCCATGGGTCTCGGCGCCATGGCGCCGCAACGCGTCTTGAAACCAAGCGATCCAATGTGCATGGCGGTATTCCAGATAGGCACGGATCAAATCGTTCTTGCTGGGGAAGTGGCGATAGAAGGTCACCTTGGTCACGCCCGATTCGGCGATCACGCGATCGATGCCGGTAGCGCGAATGCCATCGCGATAGAACAGCGCATGCGCCGTGAGCAGAATGCGCTGCCGAGCCGGCAATGCCGCTTGGGATGGTGAGGATGTCGTATTCATAGCCGCATTGTAGACAGGTCTGTCCACATCGACTAGAGTAGCACGTAGACAGACCTGTCTACATCACCCAAGGAGTTTGCCATGGAACAACGTCCGCCCCTGCCGCCATTCACGCTGGAAACCGCCAAACAAAAGGTCCGCCTGGCGGAAGACGCCTGGAACAGCCGCGATCCCGCCAAGGTCGTGTTGGCTTATACGCCGGACACGAACTGGCGCAACCGCGCCGAATTTCCACAAGGCCGCGATCAGGCGCGGCAATTGCTCGAGCGCAAATGGGCCCGCGAGCTGGAATACCGCTTGATCAAGGAACTCTGGGCATTCGACGGTAACCGGATCGCCGTGCGCTTCGCCTACGAATGGCGCGACGACGCCGGCAATTGGTATCGCAGCTACGGCAACGAAAATTGGGAATTCGACGCCGACGGTTTGATGCGAAACCGCTTTGCCAGCATCAACGACGCGCCGATCAAGGAGAACGAACGGAAATTTTTCTGGCCGCAAGGCAGACGCCCTGACGACCACCCCGGACTTTCCGACCTGGGGCTGTGACGCCGCGGGATTATCGGCTCGCGTTCAGGTAAGCGTCGGCCAGATAGACGGCGCTTTCCATGCCCAGCAGCGAGCGGAAGGTCACTTCCACCTTGCGACCGAGCGCATGCACCTTCATCACCTCGAACGAGGTCACGCGACCGTCGTCATGGTGTTCATCGACCCGGAAGCCGGGTTTCAATTGGCTAATTTTCATCATCATGATGGGTTACTCCATTGGTTATTTAAATCGTCTTGGATGGAGGTAAACAGGCAGGACGCGACAATGGCACTGTCGGGTTAAACAGCAGGCGCGTGGGGATTAAAACAAGGAAGTACCGCTTGGAAGGGGAACTGCGTTGGTTTTAATAACTTTTATGCACAGCTTAACTCACTTCGCCATGATGCCATCATTACCCCCATCCGTCAACCCCTTTCTTGGCGGCCATGCAGCGGCAGCTCCGGCAACAGCCATAGACAGCACCAAGCCAGCGCGATCATCGCCACGCCCAAGGCAAAGGCCTGGCTGATCGCCTGACGGTAGAGCAGCATGGACGCCAGCCGCGCAGGCCCGGCCAGCCGCGACACATCGAGCCCGCCCGCCATCTCGGGGCCACGGACCGCCGCACCGGCCAAGTTTTGCACATGACGGGCAAACAGCGCGCCCGAGCCGGTAACGCCCAGCAATCCGCCCAGCGAGCGGAAAAACGCCAGCATCGACGTCCCCACGCCACGGCGCTCGGGCGGCAAGGCGTTTTGCACGGCGATGGTCATGTTCGGCACCACCAAGCCCAAGCCGAGGCCGAGCAGGAAGATGGGCGGCTCGATCACCGCGAGCGTCGCTCCGCCGCGAATACCCCAGGTCACCACGGCCAACGCCAGCGTGGCCACGAACAAGCCGATCAGCTGTGCCGGCTTATAGCGGCCGGAACGCAGCAGCACGCGGCCATTGAACACCGACGACAGCACCACGCCGATCATCAGCGGCGCGGTAAGCAAGCCGGAACGTGCCGGCGACACGCCACGCACAACCTGGAAAAACAGCGGGAAAAACACGCTGGCGCCCAATAGCCCCATGAAGCTGAGCGCCATCACGACGCAGGCCACGTCGAAGACGCGATTGGAGAACAGATCGAGCGGCAGCACCGGGTCCGGCACGCGGCGCACATGCCGCAGCAACGCGGCAGTCAGCCCGGCCGCCAACAACGCCAACGCCATCGTCGGCACAGCGGTCCACGGCCATTGCACGCCGCCCAGTGTCAGCAACAGCAGCACGGCGGTCGTCGCCGAGGTCAGCAGGAACGAACCCAGAAAGTCGATCCGTTGCCCGCCGCCCGGGGTGCTGTGCGGCAGGGCGCGCGCGATCAGCCAGACGCCCCAAAGCCCGAATGGCAGATTGATATAGAAGATCCAATGCCAGGAAAAAACATCGGTCACCACGCCGCCCAGCAAAGGGCCGACCACGCTACAGGCGGCATAGACCGCGGCGATGCCGCCCTGACGTTTGCCGCGCGCCGCCGGCGGCACCAGATCGCCGATAATGATTTGCGACAAGGGCATGAAACCGCCCGCACCCAGGCCCTGCAATGCGCGAAAGACAATCAGCTCGGGCAAGGTGCGCGCCAAGCCGCACAACATCGAGCCCGCCAGAAACAGCAGGATCGCGATCAAAATCAGCGGCCGGCGGCCATACTGGTCGCTCAAGCGGCCATAGAGCGGCATGGTGGCGGTCGAGGCCAGCACGTAGGCGGTCACCACCCACGACAAATGGCTGAGACCGCCCAGATCGGCCACGATGCGCGGCAGCGCCGTCGACACGATGCTCTGGTCGATCGAGCCTAGCCCGAGCACCACCATCAGGCCGAAATACACCCGCCGGATCACCTGAGCGCCGTCCGTGGCCGGGTTATTCGCGCCGGCACTCATTCGGAGAGCTCGGTCAGGACATCGATGGCTTGCGCCAGCCGTTCGCGCGCCGAGGGCGCCAGGCGCGAGAGCCGCCCCGCCAGCCAATCGGTGCGGAACGCCCGCATGGCCTCAAGCGCTTCGCGGCCGCGCTCGGTCACATACAAGCCGCTGCGGCGGCGGTCGCCCTGCTCTTCGGCCGAGCGCGTCACCAAGCCGGCCTGCTCCAAACCGCGCACATGGCCGCTGACCGTCGGGCCACGGAGTTTTTCGATGCGCGCAAGCTCGCTCACGCCGATGCCGGGCTGTTTGTGGATCAACACCAGCAATAAATTCTGCAACGGCGTGATGCCCACGCCGGCGTCTTCGCTATCGCGGCGCAACTGGCGCATCAAGCGCATCAGCGCGGGCCGCAGCGCATCGGCCAGCGCGCGGAGGTCGTCGCTAGCGGCGGAAGATGAATCGTGTGTCACAGCATCGCCTTAAAATAGGTAGGCTACCTATCTATAATGCCGTACATCGAGACACCGCGCAAGCAACCGTCAGCCGGCCATGCGCCGCCCGCGCCAAGCAGGCAACGCGCCCTGCCGCTGCAACCCCCATACGTTGGCGATGACGATCAATGCCACGCCCGCCGCCTGCGCCGCGTTGAGCGCGTGGCCATAGGCCAGGTCATCGACCACGAGCGCCACCAGCGGATAGATGAACCCCAACAGACCGATCCAAGCGGTCGGCAGCCGGCGAAAGGCGGCATACATCAAGATGTACATCAGCACGGTATGCACCAGGCCGATCACCGCCAAATACGGCCAGGATGCGCCGGCGTGCCCTAGCGCCGGCAAATCCGCCAGCGGCCATAGCAACAGCACGCCGACCGCCGTTTGTACGCACGCGACTTGCGACGGCAGCCATGCCGCGGGCAGGCGCTTGCTGATCAGCGTCGCCAGCGCGTAGAGCACCGCCGCGCCCAGCGCCAAGCCGACGCCCGCCATATCCCCCTGCCCCATCCGCCCAGGCTGCACCACCAGCACCAAGCCGGCGAAGGCCAACAACAACGCCAGCGCGCGCCGTGCGGACAAGCGCTCGCCCAGCCAGAAGCGGCCTAGCAACACCAGCCAAAAGGGCTGCGTGTGATACACCACGGTGGCGAGCCCCATGCCGCAAAAGCGGTAGGCGGAAAACAACAATAGCCAATTCCCCACCAGCGCCACGCC
>NZ_JAFAND010000112.1 GCF_019232825.1 Paludibacterium sp.
TTCCGGCGCGCTGTCGATTTGATCGTAGCCCTTGGCTTCACCGCCGAATTTCTTCGACAGAATCGTGGTGATAGCGGCGGTCAGGGTGGTCTTGCCATGGTCCACGTGACCGATGGTGCCGACGTTTACGTGCGGTTTGGTCCGCTCAAACTTCTCTTTTGCCATGATAAACTTTTTCCCTGAAATCCAAATAAAAAAGTTACGCGGTATGGTGCCCATGGGCAGAATTGAACTGCCGACCTCTCCCTTACCAAGGGAGTGCTCTACCCCTGAGCTACATGGGCCTCTTACAACAAGGCTTTAACGCTGGAGCGGGTGAAGGGAATCGAACCCTCGTCATAAGCTTGGAAGGCTTCTGCTCTACCATTGAGCTACACCCGCCTAGCACGAACGAACGACCAACTTACACGCCGCACAAGACGCTAGTAAATCTGGTGGAGGGAGAAGGATTCGAACCTTCGAAGGCAGAGCCGTCAGATTTACAGTCTGATCCCTTTGACCGCTCGGGAATCCCTCCGTGAAGAGAGCCGAATATTATAGAAGCCCCCTGGGGGTGTCAACACCAGAAAGTCATTTTTTCCTGATTTTTTTGCTCCCGGCAAAGACAACGCCCGGCGTGCTTGGCAGCCGCGCCGGGCGTTATCTTTGCCATCAACGACTTAGCGTATCAAGCCTTGCTGGAAATGCGCTGATACTTCTGCATCAGCTCATCCGGCGTCTCCGGCCGCGCGGGATCCAGCGGAATGCAATCCACCGGACACACCTGCTGGCACTGCGGCTCGTCGTAATGGCCCACGCACTGCGTGCACAAATCGGGGTTGATCTGATAGATCTCCTCCCCTTGCGAAATCGCGTGGTTGGGGCACTCGGGTTCACAGACGTCGCAGTTGATGCACTCGTCGGTAATCATCAAAGCCATAATTCAATCCTCTACACATTGCACGGCAGGCGCGACCAGTCGATCCAGCCCCGCCCATTCATTCATTAAACACCATTCAGCCGGCGATTTCGCGCGCGATCAGCCCATAGCACACCACGCCCGCCTTGCCACGCCGCGACACCTCCCAACCGGGAAGCGCCGGCCAAGTCCGGCTTTCCAGATAAACCACCGCATCGGCCGCCAACACCGGCGCGAGCAGCGGCAGCACTTCAGACAACAGATCGCTGTCATAGGGCGGATCGACGAACACCACGTCGAAGGTCTCGCGGGCTGCGCGCAAAAAATGCAGCGCATCGGTGCAGAGCACGTCGACCTGCGTCGCGGCCAGCAACTGCCGATTCGCCTGCAGCGCTTCCGCCACGGCACGGCCTTTTTCCACCATCACCACACGACCCGCGCCTCGCGATGCGGCCTCGAACCCCATGGCGCCGCTTCCGGCGAACAGATCGAGGCAACGCTTGCCATGCAGCGACTGCCCCAACCAATTGAACACCGTTTCGCGCACGCGGTCCGGCGTCGGCCGCAAACCCGACGAATCGGGGAACGGCAACAGGCGCCGGCGGTATTCGCCACCGATGATTCTGACCTTGTTTCGCTGCTGATTCATGCCACCTGCCAAAGTAATAATATTACTGCTTGTCGGACGGACTGACACCGCCATCGATCAAACTTCGTCAACAAGATCGCTATTCTTTCATGAACCGGTGTTCCGGGCACAGCTTTAAAAGGTACAATTTCACATTCCCTTCTTCTATTAAGCACCGACAGGGCACGCATGTTCAGTTTTTTCAAGAAAAAACCCGACGCAGAATCCGCCGACGCGGCACAACCGGTCATCGAGCAGCCCGCCGCCGTGGCGCCGCGAAACTGGACTGAACGGCTGAAGTCCGGACTGGCCAAAACCCGCGACAAGCTGGGCAAGAACCTGGCGGGGCTCTTTGGCGGCGGCCAAATCGACGAGGCGCTGTACGAAGAACTGGAAACGGTTCTATTGACCGCCGACATGGGCGTGGACGCCACAGAGCATCTGCTGCGCGAAGTGCGCGAGCGCGTGACGCTCGCCGGTCTCAAGGACAGCGCCGAACTGAAGGAAACGCTCAAGGCGGTGCTCTTCGAGCTCATCTCGCCGCTGGAGGTGCCGCTCGCGCCACGCGCCGCCACGCCTTTCGTCATCATGATGGCCGGCGTCAACGGCGCCGGCAAAACCACCTCCATCGGCAAGCTGGCCAAATATTTCCAATGCCAGGGCTTAAGCGTGCTGCTCGCCGCCGGCGACACCTTCCGCGCCGCGGCGCGTGAACAGCTGATCGAGTGGGGGGAGCGCAACAACGTCACGGTCATCGCCCAGCAAGGCGGCGACGCAGCGGCGGTCTGCTTCGACGCCATCAACGCCGCCAAGGCGCGCGGCATCGATGTGGTGCTGGCCGATACGGCCGGCCGGTTACCGACGCAGTTGCATCTGATGGAAGAAATCCGCAAGGTCAAACGCGTCATTCAGAAGGCCATTCCCGAGGCGCCCCACGAAGTGGTGCTGGTTCTGGACGCCAACATCGGCCAGAATGCGCTCAATCAGGTCAAGGTCTTCGATGAAGCGCTCGGCTTGACCGGCCTGATCCTTACCAAACTCGACGGCACGGCCAAGGGCGGCATCATCGCCGCTATCGCCAAACAACACCCGGTGCCGCTGCGGTTCATCGGCGTCGGCGAGGGCCTTGACGATCTGCGGCCTTTTTCGGCGCGCGAGTATATCGACGCGCTGTTCGATTGAGTTGAGGAACAACTACGCATGATCCAGTTCGACCAGGTGACCAAACGCTATTCCGGCGGCATCGAGGCACTGAAGAACCTGTCGTTTTCCATCGAAACCGGCGAAATGGTCTTTCTGGCCGGTCACTCCGGCGCCGGCAAATCCACGCTGCTCAAGCTGGTCGCCGGCATTGAGCGCGCCACGCAAGGCGCCGTGCTCGTCAACGGCCAAAACCTGAGCCGGATGCGCGGCAATCAGATCTGCTTCGTTCGCCAGCATATCGGCATGGTGTTTCAGGATCACAAGATCCTGTTCGACCGCAATGTTTTCGACAATGTCATGCTGCCGCTCGACATCATCGGCTTCGACCGCCGCGACGCCGCCCGGCGCGTACGCGCCGCACTCGACAAAGTCGGGCTGCTCGGCCGCGAGAAAGCCATGCCGATCCGTCTGTCCGGAGGCGAGCAACAGCGCCTGTGCATCGCCCGCGCCGTCGTGCACCGCCCATCGATCCTGCTGGCCGACGAACCCTCCGCCAACCTCGACCGCGCCTACGCGCTCGACATCATGGAGTTGTTCAAGTCGTTTCATCAGGTCGGCGCCACCGTGCTCATCTCGGCGCACGACGAAACCCTGATGGAGGACTACGGCCGCCGCATCATCCGCCTGCGAGAGGGACAATTTGCCGCATGAGACACTTTTTCTATCTGCACGCGCAAAGCGCCAAGGGCGCCCTGGCCAAGATTCTGCGCCAACCGTTCGGCAGCCTGCTCAACCTGCTGATGCTGTCGGTGGCGCTGGCGCTGCCGCTGTCGCTGTTTCAAGCCATCGCCAGCCTGCAGGACTGGGCCGGCCGGCTGACCGCCACGCCGCAGATCACGCTCTATATGGAGCAAAGCGCCGAGGCGGCGGACATCTCTGCCGTCAACACGACGCTGCACAAGCATCCGGAAGTGCAATCCTTCGTCTTTATCAGCAAGGGCCAGGCGCTGAAAGACATGGAAGCGCGCAACGGCCTCTCCGGGCTCTCCGACGGGCTCGGCGCCAACCCGCTGCCGGACGCCTTCGTGGTGACACCGACCACGCTCGACCCGCGCGAGCTCGATATGCTGCAAAAGGAGCTTTCCGGCCTGCCCATGGTTGAAAGCGCACAATTCGACGCCAGCTGGGCAAAACGCCTGTTCGCCATGATTTCGCTCGGCCGGCAGCTCACCTGGTTCCTCGCCGGGGTGCTCGGGGTGGCGCTGGTGCTCGTCACCCATAACACCATCCGCATGCAGATTCTGGCACGGCGCGACGAGATCGAGGTGACCAAGCTGATTGGCGCGCCCGATAGCTTTATCCGCCGTCCCTTCATGTACCACGCATTATGGCAAGGCATTCTCGCCGCCTTGATCGCATGGGGCTTGACCTGTTGGCTCGCCATCGTCGCCAACCCGCCCATTCGGGAATTCGCCCGGCTGTACAACGAACAGGTTTCGCTACGCATGCTGCAACCGCAGGAACTGGCGGTCTTTATCGCCGGCGCAGCCATCCTCGCCGTCATCGGCGCCCGCTTGGCCGCGGATCACCACCTGCGGCAAATCGTGCCGCACTGATGTGATGCAGACAAGCTATTGAACGGATAAATAAATACATAGATTGATGCAACTTTCCTGACTAGCACTCGACTAACCCGAGTGCTAATATGGCATCACCCTATCGGAGAATCATCGCCTTATGACCACAACTTTCGCATTGCCCGTTCCATCCACTTCCGGCAGCCTGGAGCAGTACATCCAGGCGGTTAACAGCATCGCCATGCTGTCGGCCGAGGAAGAGAACGAGCTGGCAACCCGCTACCACGGATCCAACGATCTGGATGCGGCGAAAAAGCTTGTGCTGTCGCACTTGCGCGTGGTGGTGTCGATTGCGCGCGGGTACGCCGGTTACGGCCTTCCGCAAGCCGATCTGATCCAAGAAGGCAACATCGGTCTGATGAAGGCCGTGAAGCGCTTCGAACCGAACCGGGGCGTGCGCCTGTTCTCTTTCGCCATTCATTGGATCAAAGCGGAAATCCACGAATTCATCCTGCGCAACTGGCGTCTAGTGCGTATCGCCACCACGAAGCCGCAGCGCAAGCTGTTCTTCAACCTGCGCAGCATGAAGAAGAACTTCTCCGCCCTGACCGATGCCGAGGCGCAAGCCATTGCCGACGACTTGGGCGTCAAGCGCGAGGAAGTGCTGGAAATGGAAACGCGCTTGACCGGACAAGATATTGCCCTGACCGCCGATGATGGCGACGAGGAAGGTTTCGCGCCGATCGACTGGCTGGCCGACGCCGAGGCCGAGCCGACCCGTCAGTTGGAGAAAAAAGCCCTGGCGCAATTGCAGACGGTCGGCTTGGAAAAAGCCCTGTTGTCGCTCGACGAGCGCAGCCGGCGCATCATCGAAGCGCGCTGGTTGGCCGACGACGGCGGCGCCACGCTGCACGATCTGGCGGCCGAATTCGGCGTCTCGGCCGAGCGTATTCGTCAAATCGAGGCCAAAGCGCTGGGCAAGATGAAACACGCGATGTCGGCTCAGGCCTGACCCATACCGCTTCCCCACGACAAAAAACCCTGCGCTAGCGCAGGGTTTTTTGTCGTCGTCGATGGTGTTTTACTCTACCGGCGTACTGCGGTACTTCGCCGGCAGACGGGCATAAGCCTCGCTGCTCATTTCGCGCAGCCGCGTCCAGGAAGCCGGGCCATCCTGCAGATCCTCGATGAAATCCTGCGCGTAGGTCGGGAACGACGCCAGCGCCAAATTCAACGTCTGTTCGGCCTGCGGCTCCTGCCCCACCATCGCCTGCATCTCGGCCTGCTTGAGCAGCACATCCGGATAGGGGCGGATCGCAGCCAGCAGATCGATCAACGCGCGTTTGCGGGGCAAATCGTCCGGCGTGGCCTCCAGGTAGTTATCCAGCGTATAGATGGCATGGAACGCATACAAGGGCTCGGTGTGGATGATGGCGATCAGCCGTTCGATGCGCGGGTTGTCGATCTTCGCGTTGTTGGTAGGCGTATAGAGCCGGGTCAGTTCGGCATAATGCTTGACCGAGTCAATGGACACCGCCCCCAGCGCCACCATGCCGACAAACAGCACGAGCCGCCACAACACCCGCAACCCGGTGCCGCGACCGCGTTCCGGCAGCGGCGCCAGCGCCATGAAAATCACCAGCATGGCGAGAAAATACAGGTACCACAGCGGATACTCGACCATGCTGTGAATCAGCGTCACCGCCATGCAGGCCAACGGCAACACGCCCTCCACCTGTGCGCGCTGGCTGAAGTAAGGCCAAATCGCCCAGGCAAACCCCAAGAGCACGACAGCGGTGATCACCCAGCCCATTTCCGCCAACAGCTGCAGAATCAAGTTATGCGCGTTGGTAAACAGCCCGCTGTTGACGCCGTCGTTGGCGAACTGCGGCAGCGCCTGCAGCGTGACGCTTTGCGCCGCATACTGCGACCAGCCTACCCCGCGCGCGGCGTGGGCGCGGAACACCAGCCACGCCTTATGCATTTCGCCAAACCGGCGGGAAGACATGTCGTCGCCATTGGCTGCCAAACGCTCAACGCCGGAGGAGACGGCGGCGTGGCTGTGGGTGAAGAACGCCACCGCCTGATTGGCGTATGGCAGCAGGAACTGTCCCGCGACGATGGCGCAACAGGCGAAGAACATCGCCAACATCATCCTACGGGAAATCGCCGTGCGCACACGGGCATGCCAGATGATGCCGATGAGCACCACCGCCACCACATACAGCAGTACGGTGCGCGAGGCGGCATACGCCAGCATCAACGACAGCCAGAGGGTCCACAGCATGAACCAGCGGCCGCGCACTTTCTCGATCGAAAACAGGTACACCCCGGCGATCATGCCCCACATCAGATAGTGCGCGTACTGGTTACGCTGACCGATATGCCCAAAGATGTTGGTGGTGGGGTGCGAAGAGTCGTAGAAGACCACGCCGTTCATCATCGTCGCCAAACCGGTCAGTTGGGTGAACCCGATCAACGATTGCACCAAGCTGCCGATCACCAGCGCCCAGGCTAGCCAGAAAGTCAGGCGGGGGAGGCCTATTTCGTCACGCAGCGTCAGCGTGACCGCGGCCAATACCGCCAACGCGCAAAAACTCAGCGCGGTCGCGTAATTCATGCCCGGAAACAGGATCTTGACGAACCAAGGCTGCAAGGCCCAACACAGCGCCAATGCCAAACACCAAATCGTGGCGCGCGGCAGGCGTTCGAACAACGTACCGTTGCAAGCCAGCAACAACCCGGCGCCCAGCGCCAGCCAAACCGTGCCGATTTCCCCCCACCATTGGGGCAGCGGCACGTAATGAATCGGCGAAGCGAAAGGCACGATGGCTATCAGACACCAGAATAAGGTGGCCATCGTCAAAGTCAGGGTTCTGAATTGCATAGCTCGGGGTCGTTTCGGTGAAGCCGCAAGGATAGCGCAAAAATCGCGCCAAGCCAGCACGGTTTTCATCAAAGTTGCTCAAACGCATACACCCGAGTGATGCCTGACTCTATTTAGCTGGTCCAGCGAGGCTGCGGCAATTCGCCGGCAGCAGGCGCACGGGGATCGCGGACTGGCCCGCCGCACCACCGGATCGACAACGCCAGGTGATCACGCCGCCCGCCCTTTCCCCCTCCATGGAAAAATGGCGCTCGTCGACTTCCGGATTGCCGGTACCGCGTAGCCTGACCGTCAGCAAACCATTCCCGTTTGAATTCAGCGTATAGGAAATCGACGCCACCAAATCCGTGGCGATGTCGTCGATTCCGGCCTCCGCCTGGTTGGTGGGCATCTGGCCTTTTGCGATGGCGTACTCCGCCACGCTGACGCGCGCCGCCGCCAGCAGCTGCACCGCCTCCGCCAGCCGCGCGCGCGTACTGTAATCCTGATAGCGCGGCATGGCGGTCACGGCCAACACGCCGATGATGGCCACCACAACCATCAGCTCAATCAACGAAAACCCCGCCGACTCTCGATATACGCGCATGCTGACTCCTCGCCGACCGCCCAGAAGGGAACAGACTCATGCTAGCGCGCCACCGGCTGACAGGCACGGCCGCGCGGCACGGCGCCGTGGTAGCATCTTTACCCTGCTTTTCATCTCTAGGAATATCGGCATGTCGAACCAAGACTGGCTCAACCGCAGCCTTCAGGCCGTCTGGCACCCTTGCACGCAAATGAAGCGCCATGAACGCTTCCCGCTGGTGCCGATCGCCAGCGCTCAAGGCGCCTGGCTGACGGATTTCGACGGCAAACGTTACCTCGACGCGGTCAGTTCCTGGTGGGTCAACCTGCTCGGCCATGGCCACCCGCGCATCAAGCAGGCCCTGCACGACCAGCTCGATACGCTCGAGCATGTCATGCTGGCGGGCTTCACCCACCGTCCGGTCATCGAACTGTCCGAGCGCTTGGCGGCGCTCTCCGGCCTCGGCCACGCTTTTTATGGTTCCGACGGCGCCAGCGCCACTGAAATCGCGTTGAAAATGAGCTTCCACTATTGGAAGAACAGCGGCAAGGCGCAGAAAAGCCGCTTCATCAGCCTGGAGAACAGCTATCACGGCGAAACCATCGGCGCGCTGGCGGTGACCGATGTGCCGCTGTTCTCTGCAACCTATGCCCCCCTCATCGCGCGTGCCTTGCGCGTGCCGACGCCGGACGCGCGCCAAGCAGCGCCCGGCCAGTCCGCTCGCGACGTGGCGCTCGCCGCAGCGCGCGCGCTGGAGAACGTGCTGGCCAAACATGCCGGCGACGTGGCGGCGCTGATTCTCGAGCCGCTGGTCCAAGGCGCGGCCGGCATGGCCATGTACCATCCGGACTATCTGCGCGAGGCGCGGCGCTTGTGCGACCAATATCAGGTGCACTTGATCGCCGACGAAATCGCCGTCGGCTTCGGCCGCACCGGCACGCTGTTCGCCTGCGAGCAGGCCGACATCCGCCCCGACTTCCTGTGCCTGTCCAAAGGCATCACCGGCGGCTTCCTGCCGCTGTCGTGCGTATTGACCACCGACAACGTCTATCAGGCGTTTTACAGCGAGGACGTGCGCGCAGGCTTCTTGCACTCGCATAGCTACACCGGCAACCCGTTGGCCTGCAGCGCGGCACTGGCCGTGCTCGATACCTTGCGCGACGAGGACATTCTGGCGGGCAACCGCGACAAGGCGGCACGCTTTAGCGGCATTCTTGCCCCGCTCGCCGCACGCACAGACGTACGGCACTTTCGCCAACAAGGGATGATTTGGGCTTTCGACGTCGACACGCCGCGCGGGGATTTCGCCCAAGCGTTCTTCGCCGCCATGCTCGAACGGGGCTGCCTGGTGCGGCCGATCGGCAATACGGTGTACTACATGCCGCCCTACTGCCTGCAAGACGGCGAAATGCGCCAGCTGGCCGAGGCGACGGCCGAGGCGCTGGACGCGCTCGCCCGCGAGGCGGGCGGCGCGCCCGCGCAACCGGCATTGCCCTAATAACCCGAATAGGCTTCGCGCCGAGGCGCCGACTCCTTATAATTATTTCTTTTACCCGGATAACGTTCATTATGCATTCGGTTATTCACTCGGCCAGCCGCATCGTCGTCAAAGTCGGTTCCAGCCTGGTCACCAACGACGGCAAGGGGCTCGACCTGGCGGCGCTCGGCCGCTGGGCGGAGGAGATTGCCGAACTCAAGCGGCGCGGCAAGCAGGTGGTATTGGTCTCCAGCGGCGCCAT
This sequence comes from Paludibacterium sp., assembly GCF_019232825.1. Lineage (GTDB taxonomy): Bacteria > Pseudomonadota > Gammaproteobacteria > Burkholderiales > Chromobacteriaceae > Paludibacterium. The sequence continues at coordinate 9,438 of NZ_JAFAND010000112.1, forward strand.
TGCCGAAGGCTGTCAACGGCTCGGCTGGGCCGCGCGGCCCAAGAGCGTCGATCAACTGCAGGCCGCTGCCGCGGTCGGCCAGATGGGGCTGTGCCAAGCGTATGAATCGGCCTTCCGCGCCTTTGGTCTCGGCACCGCGCAGATTCTGCTCACGCACGAAGACCTGGCCGACCGCACGCGCTACCTCAACGCGCGCTCGACGCTGACCACGTTACTCAATCTCAACGTGGTGCCGATCATCAACGAGAACGATACCGTGGTCACCGATGAGATTCGCCTGGGCGACAACGACACGCTGGGCGCGCTGGTCACCAACCTGATCGAAGCGGATGCGCTGGTGATCCTGACCGACCAGATCGGCCTATTCACCGCCGACCCGCGCAAGGACCCGCTGGCAAAGCTGGTGCAAGACGCCACCGCCGGCGACCCGGCGCTGGAGGACATGGCCGGCGGCGCCGGCAGCCGCGTCGGCACTGGCGGCATGTTGACCAAGATTCTGGCCGCCAAGCGCGCGGCGCACAGTGGCGCCCACACCGTCATCGCCTGCGGCCGCGAGCCGCACGTGCTGTCGCGTTTGGCCGACGGCGAGCACATCGGCACCCAGCTGCAGGCCGTCACCAGCCGGCTGGCGGCACGCAAGCAGTGGCTCGCCGACCACCTCAAGCTTTCTGGCCGCGTCACCGTCGATGCCGGCGCCGCCCGCGCCATCGTCGCCAAGGGCACGAGTCTGCTGCCCATCGGCGTCGTGGCGGTGGAGGGCGACTTCCTGCGCGGCGAGGCCGTGGCCTGTGTCGATCCGCAAGGCAACGAGCTGGCGCGCGGACTCGTCAACTACAGCTCGGACGAGGCGCGGCAGATCGTCAAAGTCGCCACGCGCGACATCGAGGCCGTATTAGGCTATATCGGCGAGCCGGAGCTCATTCACCGCGACAACATGGTGGTTCTGTAACGGAACGGCGAAGCTGCCAAACAAAAAGCCGCGCTCCATAGGGCGCGGCTTTTCGTGAATATTGACGAGGCCGGCTACGAGGCGTCGTCGGCGTCACGCCGTTGGCGGCGCAGCTCGATGCTGCGCATGATGACGATGGCAATCATGCCACACAAGAAGAACAGCAACAGCATCCAGACGATCGACTGCAGCGTTTCGATCAGCGTGCGATAGATTTCCAGCACCCAGCTCATGAAGGTCAGCGGCGGCGGCGTGCCGTTATCGCCCTTGTTGGCAATGTACTTCTGCAGCTCCCACAACTGCACGCCCCCGGAAACACCCACCACCACAATGGCGAATTGGATGTACTTGTGCCAAGCGTCGGCCAGTTCGGTGCCAACGATGCGCGCCAGGATACTGTCGACCGCTTTGTCAAAAAAGCGCGCGGTCAGTACCGACGCCAACAGCGACACGACCAGCGCCACCAGCAACATGACTAAAAACATGCCTCACCTCGTCTCTTCGTATTCTGATCTATTGCGATCATTCTAGTCGTCGGCGCCCGCGGGCGCCCCCTCATTCCATAACCAAGCCGCGCCGCGCACGCCGGACGAATCGCCATGCGCCGGCGCCACCAGGCGCGTCAGGACACGGTCGGAGAACACGTAACGTCCCCAACGCGCCGGCACGCCCTCGTACAACGCCGGAATATTCGATAGCCCCCCGCCAAGCACGATCACGTCCGGGTCGAGGAGATTGATCACGCCGGCCAGCGCGCGCGCCAGCCGATCCAGATAGGTATCGAGCGACGCCAGCGACGCTTGGCACACGCCACTGGCAGCGCGCTCGGCAATCTCGGCCGGCTCAAGCGCCAACCCTTGCTCGCGCAGACAGGCCTCGCTCCAGGCCGGCCCTGACAGGTAGCGTTCGATACACCCGGCACGGCCGCAATAACAGGCGGGCAGCGGTAAATCGGCCGCCCCCGGCAACGGCAGCGGATTATGCCCCCACTCGCCGGCGATGCGGTTTGCCCCGTCAAGCACCCTTCCGTCCACCACAATGCCGGCACCGACGCCGGTGCCGAGAATCACGCCGAACACCACGCGCGCACCTTGCCCCGCACCATCGACCGCCTCGGACAAAGCAAAGCAGTTCGCGTCGTTGGAGAGGCGCACCGGGCGATCCAGTTCGCGCGCCAAGTCCTCCGCCAGCGGTTGGCCGTTCAGCCAAACCGAGTTGCAGTTCTTCATGCGCCCCGTCAGGGCGGAGACCGCGCCTGGCGTGCCGATCCCCACCGTGCCGCGCGCGCCCAATTCGGCCTCCGCCGCGCGCACCATACGGCCGATCTGCGCCACCGACGCGGCATAGTCGCCGCGTGGCGTCGCCTCGCGGCGCCGCAACAACACCTCGCCCGAACGCGACAACACCATGATTTCGGTCTTGGTGCCGCCCAGATCCACGCCGATACGCAACAGATCAGTCATTGCGCGCCAAGCCGAAGTGGGTGAACGCCAATGCCGTGGCCACACGGCCGCGTGGCGTGCGTTGCAGATAGCCCTGCTGAATCAGGAACGGCTCGATCACGTCCTCGATGGTGTCGGTGCTCTCGCCGATCGCAGCGGCGACATTGTCGAGCCCGACGGGCCCCCCGGCGAACTTCTCGATCACCGCCGACAACAACTTGCGGTCCATCACGTCCAATCCCGCCACATCCACATCCAGCATCGACAAGGCCGCATCCGCCACCTCGGCGCTGACCACGCCATCGGCGCGCACCTCGGCGTAATCGCGCACGCGGCGCAGCAGCCGGTTGGCGATACGCGGCGTGCCGCGGCTGCGTCGCGCCACCTCGAAGGCGCCGTTGCCGCCCAGGGTGACGTTCAACAGCCCAGCCGAGCGCTGCACGATGCGCGTCAATTCTTCCGGCGTGTAAAACTCGAGCCGCGACACGATGCCGAAGCGGTCGCGCAGCGGATTGGTCAGCATGCCGGCGCGCGTGGTAGCGCCGACCAGGGTAAAAGGGGGCAGATCGATTTTGACCGAGCGCGCCGCCGGGCCTTCGCCGATCATGATGTCGATCTGATAGTCCTCGAGCGCCGGGTAGAGAATTTCCTCGACCACCGGGCTTAGACGATGGATTTCGTCGATGAACAGCACGTCGTGCGGTTCCAGATTGGTCAACAGCGCGGCCAAGTCGCCGGCGCGCTCCAAGACCGGACCGGAAGTCTGACGCAGGTTGACGCCCATTTCGCGGGCAATGATGTGCGCGAGCGTGGTCTTGCCAAGTCCCGGCGGACCGAACAGCAGCACGTGATCCAGCGCCTCGCCACGCTTTTTCGCCGCCTGGATGAAGATTTCCAGCTGCTCACGCGCTTTGACCTGGCCGACATACTCGTCGAGCAGCTTGGGCCGCAATGCGCGCTCCAACGCCTCTTCCTGCGCCGAAAGCGTTTGCTGCGTCACGATGCGGCGCGGTGCGTCGCCCATGAGATTGTCGGTTTCCAGCATGACGGTCCATTAATTGAGGGGATTAGACTGCAATCTTATCATCCTGCTATGATGATTGCCGACCTTCGGGTCAAGACAACGTCTTCAGGGCGGGGTGCGATTCCCCACCGGCGGTAGGCTGGAATCTCCAGCGAGCCCGCGAGCGCCTGTCGCCTTCCCGGCGGCAGGGTCAGCAGATCCGGTTCAATGCCGGAGCCGACGGTATAGTCCGGATGAAAGAAGACTTCCCCGCGTCTGTTCAGGCGCGGGTCTGCCCTGCATGCGTGTTTCTCAACGATTTTTCGAGGACCGATGCAATGAACTTGCTGCAAGAAACCCCTATCCATACCGTGGCAACCGTGCTGGACACGTTCAAGCGCGGCTTGCCGATCGCGCTTTTGGACGACGACGACCGCGAAAACGAGGCGGACCTGATCGTCGCCGCCGATAAACTGTCGGTACCGATCATGGCGCAACTGATCCGCGACTGCAGCGGCATCGTTTGCCTGTGCCTGACGCGAGACACGGCCGAACGGCTGCAATTGCCGTTGATGGTCGAGCACAACCAGAGCCGTTACGGCACCGCCTTCACGCAATCGATCGAAGCCCGCCATGGCGTCACCACCGGCGTCTCGGCCGCCGACCGCGTCACCACCATCCGCGCCGCGGTCGCGCCGGATGCGCGGCCCGAGGATTTGGCCCGCCCGGGACATGTCTTCCCGTTGATCGCCCGAGATGGCGGCGTACTCGAGCGCCGCGGCCACACCGAGGGCGCGGTCGACCTGGCGCGGCTTGCCGGGCTATCGCCGGCGGCGGTGCTATGCGAATTGATGAATCCCGACGGTACGATGATGCGTGGCGAGGCGCTTGAGCGCTACTTGGCGCGCTTTTGCATTCCGCGGTTGACGATCCAACAGCTGGCGGACTACCGCCAGCGTCTTGGCGTCTAATGACGAAGGGGGGCTGTGGCGCACTGCCTGCGGCCAGTGCGCCCTACGCGAATGGAAGCCCGTTGCGTAGGGTGCAATCGGCGCGCAACGCGCGGCATTGCACCAAACACCGCGGGCATGACGTCTTTTTCATCCTCCGAGGTAACGCCGCCCCAGTTTCAGCCTTTGGCCAGACCCTTGAGCGCCAGGCGGATGCCCTCGCTGACGTCGACGTCGGCCGGCAATACCTTCATCGCCGCCTGCGCCTCTTTCTCGCTATAGCCGAGCGCGATCAGCGCGTTGAGAATGTCGCCGCGGCCATCGTTGGCGGCGGCAAACGGCAGTCCGCCCGGCGTGGCGAGCGCGGCGCCCGTGACCAGCTTGCCACGCAGCTCCAGCACCAGCCGCTCGGCGGTTTTCTTGCCGATGCCCGGCACCGCGGACAGCCGCTTCAAGTCTTCGCTGGCAATCGCCTGCGCCAACTCGTCGGCGCTCATGCCGGAGAGAATCGCCAGTGCGATGCGCGCACCGATGCCGGTGACCTTGATCAGCTGACGGAAGGTCTCGCGTTCGGCCCGGCTCAGAAAACCAAACAGCAGATGCGCGTCCTCGCGCACCACTTGATGGATGAACAGCACCACCTTCTCGCCCAATGACGGCAACTGATAGTAGGTCGTCATCGGCACGTCGACCTCATAACCGACCCCCTGCACATCGATCACCACCTGCGGCGGCAGTTTTTCCAGCAACACCCCGTTCAGGCGTCCGATCATCTTGGCTCTTTCATCGAATTGAAGGTAAAAACCGGCTCACACCAGCCGCCCGCCTTTGACGCGCAAGCCGAGCGCCCCCGCGGCGGCCAGCGCCGGGCCGCCATGATTGGCATGCGCCAGCGCCACCGCCAACGCGTCGGCGGCATCGGCCTGCGGCGTGCCCGACAGCGACAACAGCCGCACAACCATGTCCTGCACCTGCGTCTTGTGCGCCTTGCCCTGGCCGACCACCGATTGCTTGACCTGCAGCGCGGTGTACTCCGCCACCGGCAGGTCGCGCAACACCAGCGCCGTCACCACCGCGCCGCGCGCTTGCCCAAGCATCAGCGTCGCCGCCGGATTGACGTTGACGAATACCTGCTCGACCGCCGCCTCGTGCGGCCGATAGGTTTCGATCACTTCGAACAGATGCTCGGCGATCACGCGCAGCCGCTGTGCCAGCGGCGCCCCTTCCGGCGTGCGGATGCAGCCGGAGGCCACATAGTGGCGTTGCTGACCGACCACGTCGATCACTCCGAAACCGGTGATGCGCGAGCCGGGATCCACGCCAAGGATGCGTCGGCTCACGGCAGGCTCCAGCCGCGGGCGATGTGGTCGGCTTGCCGCAGGCGCTCCGGGGTGCCGACATCCAGCCACACGCCATTGAGCCGCTCGCCATGGATGGTGCCGCGCGCCATGGCTTCGACGAACACGTTCAGCAGTGTTTCGCGCACCGGCGAGCGCTGCGCGAGACTGGCCAGCAAGGACGGATGATAGGCGCCGATACCCGCGTAGGTCAGCCGCGGCAACCCCGCCACAGCCTCTCGCGTAACCAGACCGTCCGCATGCAGCGTGAAATCGCCTCCCGGCCGGTGTGGCGGATTGTCGACCAGCACCAGATGGGCTTGGCGCGCCTCACCGTCGAGCCGGCGCGCCATCTCGGCCAGCGGGGCGAAATCCAGATCGCACAACACGTCGCCGTTAACCAGCAAAAAGGGCGCCTCACCTAATAGCGGCAGCGCCTGGGCAATGCCGCCGGCCGTTTCGAGCGCCTCGCGCTCGGCCGACCAGGCGATGCGCACGCCGTAGGCGGCGCCGTCGCCGAGCGCCGCCTGCAGCGTCTCGCCTAGCCAGGCATGGTTGATCACCAGATCGGTAATGCCGCAGGCCGCCAATCGACGGATGTGCCAGCCGATCAGCGTCTCGCCGCCGGCCATGAGCAGCGGCTTGGGCGTATGGTCGGTCAACGGCCGCATGCGCTCGCCGCGCCCCGCGGCCAGAATCATCGCTTTCATTAGAAGGAGAACCCGCTTTGCACCTCGTCGCCGTCCAGCTCGACCAGCAGCTGATAGAGCGGCGCGAGTTCCTGGTAACGGCGCGTGGTTTTCTTCAGGTATTTGAGGAACCGCGGCACCTCGGGCAGATAGCGCTCCTTGCCGTCACGGTGCCACAGACGGCAGAAGATGCCCGCCACTTTCAGATGGCGCTGTACGCCCATCCACTCGAAGTCGCGGTAGAAATCGTCGATATTGGCCGCCACCGGCAGACCCGCCTTGCGCGCCTTCTCCCAGTACCGCACCACGATATCCAGCACCAGCTCCTCGTCGAACTCGATGAAAGCGTCGCGCAACAGCGACACCAAATCGTAGGTGATCGGGCCGTAAACCGCGTCCTGAAAATCCAGCACGCCAGGCCGCCCGTCGGTCAGCATCAAATTGCGCACGATATAGTCGCGATGCACGAACACCTGCGGCTGCGCCAAGGCGCGGTCAAGCACCAGCGGCACGCTGGCGTCCCAGAGTTTGCGCTGGGCGAACGTCAATGGCCGTTGCAGCTCTTTGGCGGCGAACCACTCCGGAAACAGGTCGACTTCGCGCTGCAATAAGTTCCGGTCATAATTGGGCAACGCCCCCGGGCGGCTTGCCCGCTGCATCTCGATCAAACTGTCGATCGCTTCCAACAACAGCAAGCGCGCGGTCGCCGGTTCGGACTCCTGCTGCAATGCCGCCATATAGGTGACGTTGCCAAGATCCTGCAGCTCCATGAACCCCTGTTCGCGGTCGTGGGCATAGATTTGCGGCACATTGAGCATCGCCAACACCTCGCGCGCATGCGCATAGGGCGCGGTGTCCATTTTATCCGGTTGGGCATCCATCAGAATGCGAGTGGAGCCGTCTGGGAACGTCGCCCGGAAATAACGGCGGAAGTCGGCGTCGGCCGCCGCGAACGCCACCTGCAAGTCGATTCCAGGGTGTCGATCGGAAAGCCACTGCTTTAGTTGTGCTAATCGCTGCATGTCTGTTGATTGCGGTACTGGTAGAATTGTGCGATTTTATACCGCCGACTGCACCCACGATATGGTTTTGTGCATGCCAAGAATTCAAAAGACACAGATTGTTCTGGCGCTTGCTGCCGCCTTTTCCGCCACATTTGCGTACGCGGATGACCCAACGGATTACGTGGCGCCTTCTCAGCCGGTGCCGGGAGAGGCGCACGTCACGGCCGATCACATCGACGGCACGATGAACGAGGTGCTGCGCGCGCGCGGCAATGTCGTGGTGACGCGCGACGATCAGAAGCTCAACAGCGACTGGCTCGACTACTACCAAGCCAAAAACAACGCCAAGGCGGGTGATCATTTTACCCTGACCCGCCAGCAGGACCGTATCGACGGCACCTTGCTCGACTACAACCTCGACAGCCGCACCGGTACCGGCCAGCAGCCGGTCTTCCGCTCCGGCACGCCGGGCAAGCAAATGCGCGGCAACGGCCAGGAAGTGATTTTCCAGGGCAAGGATAACTATCGCGTGCTGCAGTCGCAGGCCACCACCTGTTCGGTCGGCGACGACAGCTGGTACCTGCGCTCGTCGCAGCTCGACCTCGACTACACCACCGGCGTGGGCACCGCGCGCAACGCGCGCGTCGTGTTCCAAGGCGTGCCGCTGATGTATACGCCGTGGATGGACTTCTCGCTCGACGGCCGGCGCAAATCGGGCTTTCTGTATCCGACGCTGCAGGGCGGCAGCACCGGGCTGGATCTGGCCATCCCCTACTATTTCAATCTGGCGCCCAACTACGACGCCACGTTGACGACCCATACGAACAGCAAGCACGGCGTGATCCTGGGCGGCGAGTTCCGCTATCTGGAACCGACCTACTCCGGCTGGTTATATACCGAACAGAACACACGGGATCAAGCCACCGGTCATTACCGCTATTTGTGGAGCGGCGCGCATAATCAGACGCTGGCCCCTGGGCTGTCAGTCGGCTATGACGGCACCCAGGTGTCGGACGATAATTATTTCAGCGACTTCGGCGACCGCTATACGGTAGCCGCCAACGTCAACCTGGTGCGCGAGGCCTATGCCAACTACGGCACCAGCTGGCAAGGCGGTTCGGCTGGGCTGAACGTGCTGGTCCAACGCTACCAGACGCTGCAGGCCACGGGCACGACGGTAACGCCGCCATACGCCCGGCTGCCGCAGTTGACGCTGACGGTGAATCAGGATCTGCCGCTCGGTCTGTCCGGCAACCTGACGAGCGTGGTCACGCAGTTCTCGCATCCGACGCTGCAGGAAGGCAAGCGCTTCGTGCTCTACCCGAGCGTCACGCTGCCGTTCGAGCGCAGCTGGGGCTTTTTCAAACCCAAGATCGGCGTCAACGCCACCGAGTATCAGCTCGACAGCTACGGCGGCAGCAACGGCTCGACCATCGATCGCACCCTGCCGATCGCCAGCATCGATACCGGACTGTATTTCGACCGCCAAGTCGACCTGTTCGGCGCAGAACGGACCCAAACGCTGGAGCCGCGCCTGTACTACCTGTACGTGCCGGCACGCGACCAGAGCAACATCCCCAACTTCGACTCGTCGCTCAACGACTTCGGTTTCGCGCAGATCTTCTCCGAGAACGACTATTCCGGCTATGACCGCCTCTCGCCGGCCAACCAGGTCACCGCTGCACTGACCTCGCAGCTGATCGACAACGACAGCGGGCGGGAAATCATCCGCGCCGCCTTCGGCCAACGGTTCTACTTCAACTCCACCCAGTTGCTGTACAACCCCAATCAGCCGGGCGACGGCTCGCTCACCCAGCGCACCACCGGTGCGTCGGACTTTCTGGCGAGCCTGGGCGGCGAGGTCGTCAAGAACTGGAATCTTGACAGCCTCTATCAATACAGCGCCACCACTCACGCGCCGGTACAGTACAATGTATCGCTACGCTACCAGCCGACGGCGGGTAAGGTGGTGTCGTTGCGCTACCGCTTCTACACCAATGACCAAGTGAACGCGCAAGGCCAGCCGGAAAACCTGCACGAAATCGACCTGGGCACGCAGTGGCCGATCACGCGCCAATGGTACGGATTGGCGCGCGTCGACTATTCGCTGCAGGACCGTCAGATGATGAATCAGTTGGCCGGCGTCGAATACAACAACGGCTGCTGGCTGTTACGCCTGGTGGTCCAGCGGTACATTACCAATCTGACCCAGACCAAGACGGGATTCTTTGTGCAACTTGAACTCAATGGATTGGGCGCCATGGGTGCCAACCCGCTCGACACGCTGCGCCTGGCCATCCCGGGCTATACCCCGACCTCCAACCTTCAACCATGACCATGAATAAACTTCTGCCCGCACTGCTGATGTCCGCCGCGCTCACTCTGGCCCATGCGGCACCGGTTCAACCCGTTGACCGGATCGTCGCCGTGGTCAACAAGAGCGTGATCACCGAACTCGACCTGCGCGCCCGGGTTGCCGAGGCCGAGGCCTCGCTGCGCGAACAGCACGTGACGCCGCCGCCGGCGGATGTGCTGCGCCGGCAGGTGCTCGATCAAATGATTACCGAGACGACTGAACTGCAATTTGCCGACAGCAATCACGTCACGGTGTCCGACAGCGATGTCGATCAAGCCATCCAACGCGTGGCCCAACAGAATAAGTGGGATCTGAACGGGTTGCGCCAGAACCTGGCCAAACAAGGGATCGCCTTCGACACCTTCCGTGCCGACGTGCGCCGCGAGTTGCTGCTCTCCAAACTGAAAGAAAGCGTCATCGGCTCGCGCGTCACCGTCACCGACGCCGAGGTCGACCAAGCGCTGAAAAACCCGCAATTTGCCAACAACACCGAGTTCAATCTGGCCAACATCCTGATCGACGTGCCGGAGCGCGCCGACAGCACCGTGGTCGAGGCCCGGGCACAACGCGCGCATCAGGCACTGGCCGAACTCAAGGCCGGCAAGCCATTCGGCAACGTCGCCGCCGCCTACTCCTCGGCGCCGAACGCCATGCGCGGCGGCGAGGTCGGCTGGCGACCAGCTGCGAGCCTGCCGCCCGAATTCACCGCCATGCTGGAAGCGATGAAGCCCGGCGACGTCACTGACGTCATCCGCACCCAGCAGGGTTTCTATATCTTCCGCCTGGTCGACAAACGCAGTGGTCAGACGCAGCAAATGGCCGAGCAATTCCACACCTTCCACATTCTGATCCGCACCAATGAGGCGGTTTCGGAGAACGACGCGCGCACCAAGATCCTGCAGATCCGCGACCGGATTCTGCGCGGCGCCTCGTTCGAGGAGATGGCCAAGCTGTATTCGGAAGACGGCAGCAACCTCAAGGGTGGCGATCTGGGCTGGCTTGCCCGCGGCGATACCGTGCCGGAGTTCGAGCAAGCAATGCTGTCCTTGCCGCTGAACACCGTTTCGGAGCCGGTACGTTCGCCGTTTGGCTGGCACCTGATCAAAGTCGCGGCCAAACGCACGCAGGACGTCACCGCCGAGCGAGGCCGCTCGCTGGCGCGTCAGCAGATTCATACCCTCAAAGTGGATGAAGCCTATATCGACTGGGTGCATCAGCAGCGCGATGCCGCCTTCGTCGACGATCGCCTGAGCGAGCAATGAGCGGTCAGCGCCCCGTTCTGGCGATCACGGCCGGCGAGCCGGCCGGCATCGGGCCCGACTTGGCGCTCGACCTGCCCACACTGCCCGGCCGCGCCCGGCGCGTGGTGCTGACCGATATCGATCTGTTGCGCGGCCGTGCCGCGCAATTGGGGCGCGCCGTTTCGCTCGTCCCCTACCATCCGCAACAAACGCCGCCGGATGGCGCGTTGGAAGTGCTGCACATCCCGCTGGCGGCGCCGTGCGAAGCCGGCCGCTTGAACCCGGCCAACGCCGCTTTCGTGCTGGCCACGCTCGACCGCGCCATTGCCGGCTGTCAATCGGGCGAATTCGCCGCCATGGTGACCGGCCCCGTGCACAAGGGCGTCATCAACGACGCCGGCGTGCCGTTCACCGGACACACCGAATACCTGGCCGAAAAGACCGGCACGGCGCGCGTGGTCATGATGCTGGCCGGCGAACAGCTGCGCGTGGCGCTGGTGACCACCCACCTGCCGCTACGCGCGGTGGCCGACGCCATCACGCCGGCCGATCTGGATCAGGTCATCCGTATCCTGCACCGGGATCTCGTCGCCCGTTTCGGCATCGCCAAACCGCGCATCCTGGTGGCCGGGCTGAACCCGCATGCGGGGGAAGGCGGCCACATGGGCCGCGAGGAAATCGACGTCATCATTCCGGTGCTCACCCGGCTCATCGCCGAGGGCATCGACCTGCGCGGCCCCTTGCCGGCCGACACGCTGTTCAATCCAGAGCGCCTGAGCGGCTGCGACGCCGTGCTCGCCATGTATCACGACCAGGGCTTGCCGGTGTTGAAGTACGCGACCTTCGGCCACGGCATCAACATCACGCTGGGGTTGCCCATCGTCCGCACCTCGGTCGATCACGGCACGGCGCTGGACCTGGCCGGCAGTGGACGGGCATCGAGCGGCAGCCTGTTCGAAGCGGTGCGTCTGGCGGAAGCGTTGGGCGCGCGCCGCTGACAATGTCAGACAATATCCAAATACACGACAAACGCTTCATGTCGAGAGAATATTCCGCCTAATATCCCCCATCACAACATCGTTTTCTGCGTCGCAGCATTTGGGATACACTTTCCCTAGACAAAGACGATCGAGCAGAAAATGACTGTGAACCTTCCGGCAAAAGCGCGACTGCGCGAAATACCTTATAACTACACCTCATTTGCCGACCGCGAGATCATGATTCGCCTGTTGGGCGAAGACATGTGGCAGCTGTTGGAGGCCTTGCGCGCCGAGCGCCGCACCGGCCGCTCGGCACGCATGCTGTTCGAAGTGCTGGGCGATATCTGGGTGGTGGACCGCAATCCCTATCTGGTGGACGACCTGCTGGACAACCCCAAGCGCCTGTCGGCGCTGGTCGGCGCCATGCACCACCGCCTGCGCGAAATCGACAAGCGCCGCGAGGGCAATGACAAGGTCCAGGCGCTGATCGCCGCCACCGCGCGCGCGGTCGGCCGCTTCGAGGCGCAATTCAGCGAGACGCGCGTCTTGCGCGCCCAGATTCTCAAGCGACTCTCTCGCTTTACCCGCCGCGACAACATCCTGTTCGATGGCTTGGCGCGCGTGTCGCACGTGACCGACGCCACCGACTGGCGGGTCGAATATCCATTCGTGGTGCTATGCCCCGATAGCGAGGCGGAGATCGCGCCGCTGGTCAAAGGCTGCATCGAGCTCGGCTTGACCATCATTCCGCGCGGCGGCGGCACCGGCTACACCGGCGGCGCCGTGCCACTGGACGGCATGTCCGCGGTCATCAACACCGAAAAGCTCGATCGCCATCAGGGCGTCGAATATATTCCGCTGCCGGGCCTGGCCGGCAGCCACGCCACCATTCAGTGCGGCGCCGGGGTGGTCACTGCCCGCGTGTCGGAAGCCGCCGCCGAGGCCGGCCTGGTCTTTGCCGTCGACCCCACGTCGGCCGAGGCGTCCTGTATCGGCGGCAACGTCGCCATGAATGCCGGCGGCAAGAAAGCCGTGCTATGGGGCACGGCGCTCGACAACTTGGCCAGTTGGAAGATGGTCGACCCGGACGGCAACTGGCTGTTCATCGAGCGGCTCGATCACAATTACGGCAAGATCCACGATGTCGCGGTGGCGCGCTTTAGCGTATCGCGCTTGGCCGAGGATGCCAGCACCGTGCTCTCGTCGGAGACGCTGGAGATCCCCGGGCGCACCTTCCGTAAAACCGGCCTCGGCAAAGATGTCACCGACAAGTTCCTCGCCGGACTGCCCGGCGTGCAGAAGGAGGGCTGCGACGGCATCATTACCAGCGCGCGCTTCGTTCTTCACCGCATGCCGGACCATGTCCGCACCTTGTGTCTGGAATTCTTCGGCACCGTCACTCAGGCGACGCCGGCCATCGTCGAGATCAAAAATTACGTCGACGCCCACCCCGCCGTGCAGTTGGCCGGTCTAGAGCATCTCGACTGGCGCTACGTGCGCGCCGTCGGCTATGCCACCAAGGCCAAGTCGCGCGGCCGCCCCAAGATGGTATTGCTCGCCGATATCGTCGCCGACGATGAGCAGGCGCTGGCGGAAGCGTGCAGCCACGTGGTCCGGCTCGCCAACGCCCGAAACGGCGAAGGCTTCGTCGCCGTCAGCCCCGAGGCGCGCAAACGCTTCTGGCTTGACCGCTCGCGCACCGCCGCCATCGCGCGCCACACCAACGCGTTCAAGATCAACGAGGACGTGGTGATTCCGCTCGACCGCCTGGGCGACTACTCGGATGGGATCGAACGCATCAACATCGAGCTGTCGACCAGCAACAAAATCCGGCTGCTCGATACGCTGGCCGACTATTTCCACGGCCGGCTGCAGGTCGATACCGAAGGCAGTGCGCTCTCCGACGACGACATGATCGCCGGACGCCGCGACGCCGCCCTTGCGCTGTTGACGCAAGTCCGAGAACGCTGGCAGTGGATGCTGGACCATCTCGACAGCCCGCTGGACGACTACCGCGCCCGCTGGCCCGAGATCGAAGGCCTGCCCGCCGCCGGCACGCTGTTTACCGCCCTGCGCGATTTTCAGCTGCGCATCAGCTGGAAAGGCGAGGTCCAGCAAGAGCTGGAAACCATGTTCGCCGGCAAAATCGATGCGCCGATCCTGGCGGCGATCCACGCCATCCACCAAAAAGTACTACGCAGCCGGGTGTTCGTGGCGCTGCACATGCATGCCGGCGATGGCAACGTCCACACCAACATCCCGGTCAACTCCGACGATTACCAGATGCTGAGCGCCGCCAATCAGGCGGTGGCGCGCATCATGAATCTGGCGCGCGGGTTGGATGGCGTCATTTCGGGCGAACACGGCATCGGCATCACCAAATTGGCTTTCTTGCGCGAGGAGGAGCTGGCGCCCTTCGTCGCCTACAAGCAGCGCATCGACCCGAAAGGCCATTTCAACCGCGGCAAGCTGCTGCCCGGCGCCGACCTGCGGCGCGCCTATACGCCATCGTTCGCGCTATTGGGGGTGGAATCGCTGATTCTGGAACAATCGGATATCGGCGACATTGCCAATTCGGTCAAGGATTGCTTGCGCTGCGGCAAGTGCAAGCCGGTGTGCTCGACCCACGTGCCGCGCGCCAACCTGCTCTACTCGCCGCGCAACAAGATTCTCGGCGTCGGCCTATTGACCGAGGCTTTTTTGTACGAAGAACAGACCCGTCGCGGCGTCAGCCTCAAGCATTTCGAGGAACTGTCGGATGTCGCCGACCACTGCACCGTCTGCCATCGCTGCGTCAAGCCCTGTCCGGTCAACATCGATTTCGGCGACGTTTCCATCGCCATGCGCAATTTCCTGCGCAAGACCGGCAAGAAGTCGTTCAACCCCGGCACCGCGCTCGGCATGGCATTCCTCAACGCCAAGGACCCCGCCACGATCAAGATGCTGCGCAAGGGCATGATCGAATGGGGCTACAAGGCGCAGCGCAGCGCGCACGCCTTGGCGCGGCGCTTCCATCTGCTGGGCGACCAGACCAGCCATCCGCCGTCCACGGCCGATAAGGCGCCGGTCAAGGCGCAGGTGATCCACTTCATCAACAAGCCGATGCCGGGCGGACTGCCGAAACGGACCGCGCGCGCGCTGCTCGACCTGGAAGACCCGACGGTGGTGCCGGTGATCCGCAAGCCAGAACTCGCCGACGACGCCGAAGCGGTGTTCTATTTCCCCGGCTGCGGCTCGGAGCGCCTGTTCAGCCAAGTCGGGCTCGCCACGCAAGCGATGCTGTGGCATATGAACGTGCAGACCGTGCTGCCGCCGGGCTACCTATGTTGCGGCTACCCGCAGACCGCTTCGGGATTCAGCGACAAGGGCGAGGCCATCACCACGGAAAACCGCGTGCTATTCCACCGCGTGGCCAATACGCTCAACTATTTGGACATCAAGACCGTGCTGGTCAGCTGCGGCACCTGCTTCGACCAGTTGACCAAATACCATTTCGAAGACATTTTCCCCGGCTGCCGCGTGCTCGACATTCACGAGTACATGATGGAAAAAGGGCTGCATGTCGACCAAGCGTCCGGACAGCGCTACATGTATCACGACCCCTGCCACACGCCGATGAAGAGCTATCAGCCGATCAAGGTAGTCAACGAGCTGATGGGCGGCGGCGTCAAGCTCAACGACCGCTGCTGCGGCGAGGCGGGCACGTTCGCCGCCAGCCGGCCAGACGTCGCCACGCAAGTGCGCTTCCGCAAGCAGGAGGAAATCGAGCACGACATGGCCGCGTTGCCGCCGGGCGACGGCAAGATCAAGATTCTGACGTCTTGCCCGTCATGCCTGCAGGGGCTGTCGCGCTACAACAGCGACACCGGCACCGAAGCCGACTACATCGTGGTGGAAATGGCGCGGCTGACGCTGGGAGAAAACTGGATGCCGCAGTATCTCGACGCGGCCCGCCAGGGGGGGATCGAGCGGGTGCTGCTGTAGTGGGGAGTTAGGAGTTGGGAGTTGGGAGTTGGGAGTGGGGAGTAGCGTGCGCTCGCGAAGCAGCGCACGGAAAACTGTCAGCCGCGCTCCCTTGTCTTTTAGGCGGCAGCTAGATTAGGGTTTGGCTTGCGGCATCCGCCGCAAGCGGCACGGCCCCGGGGTATCTCACACCCCGAGGCCGCTGACCACAGCAACTCCTTATCCTCTTAACCATAGGAGAAGTTGATATGGCTACTTGCCATGGTACTGCAGTCCCATCGCCCCGTTCAAACCACGACCTCCGCCAATTGCCGTTGTTCTCTCTGATCTCGGAACTGTGCGCACCGCGCGCGGGCCAAGCCGACCCCAACGTTTGCCGGCTTATCGTCGACAGCCGATTGGACTGGTCGGCACTACGCGTTGATTCAGAGCGGTCATGGCTCTACTTGCCGGAGGTGGTGCGAACAAGGCGGGTGGCGGGTTGCATGATTCTCACTGCCGAGTAGGGCTCTAACGGAGGCGGAGGCCGCTGGCCTCCGATCCCGTACGACTCCCCACTCCCCACTCCCGACTCCCTCCCTGACATCTAGACGCAAAAAAGGGAGACTCGCGTCTCCCTTTTTTGTTACGACCGAATAATCCGGGGGATTACTTGGAAGCGGTAGCCTTCTTGGCAACCTTGTGATGCTTCTTGGCAACAGCCTTCTTGGCCGGAGCGGAAGCGTCAGCTTGAGCCTTTTGAGCCGAAGCGGCAGCCTTCTTAGCTACCTTATGATGCTTCTTGGCAGCCTTCTTGGCCGGAGCGGAAGCGTCAGCGGCTTGAGCCTTTTGAGCCGAAGCGGCAGCCTTCTTAGCTACCTTGTGATGCTTCTTGGCAGCCTTCTTGGCCGGAGCGGAAGCGTCAGCGGCTTGAGCCTTCTGAGCCGAAGCGGCAGCCTTCTTAGCTACCTTGTGATGCTTCTTGGCAGCCTTCTTGGCCGGAGCGGAAGCGTCAGCGGCTTGCGCCTTTTGAGCCGAAGCGGCAGCCTTCTTAGCTACCTTGTGATGCTTCTTGGCAGCCTTCTTGGCCGGAGCGGAAGCGTCAGCGGCTTGAGCCTTCTGAGCCGAAGCGGCAGCCTTCTTAGCTACTTTGTGATGCTTCTTGGCAGCCTTCTTGGCCGGAGCGGAAGCGTCAGCGGCTTGAGCCTTCTGAGCCGAAGCGGCAGCCTTCTTCATAACGTGCTTCTTGGCAGCGTGCTTCTTGGCAGCCTTCTTGGCCGGTGCGGAAGCGTCGGCGGCTTGAGCCTTCTGAGCCGAAGCGGCAACCTTCTTAGCTACGTGCTTCTTGGCAGCGTGCTTCTTGGCAGCCTTCTTGGCCGGAGCGGAAGCGTCAGCGGCTTGCGCCTTTTGAGCCGAAGCTTCAACCTTCTTGGCTACGTGTTTTTTAGCAGCATGTTTTTTAACAACGTGATGCTTGGCCGGAGCGGCAGCAGCGGCCGAAGCGTCAGCAGCGAAGCTGCTGGCGGAAACCAGGCCGAATGCAGCGGTCAGGATAAGCGCAGCGATCTTTTTCATGAAAATCTCCACAATGGATGAAGTGTGACTCCTGAAGCACTGCAGTCAGCGCTTCTATAGTCGGTATCCTAGGCATGCCCCGTCTATCCGTCTGTGAGTGGTATGTAAGGTCATGTAACGACGTGTACATACTTTCTTTACACTTTCGGCTCATCCATCGTAGGTGCTTGTAGTTGCGTCACCAGCAGCTGATCAACCTTGAAGTGATCGGTATCCACCACTTCGAACTTGTAGCCGCCGTACTCGACCACATCGGTGCGTTTGGGGATTTTGCGCAACATATACATCATGAAACCGCCGATGGTCTCGTAATTGGCGTCATCGGGGAATTCATCGATATCCAGCGCGCGCGACACGTCCGTCAGCACGGTGCTGCCATCGATCAGCCACGACCGTTCATCCCGACGCAGGATCTGCTCTTCCTGCGTCTGGCTGACCAGATCGCCCATGACCGTGCTCATCACGTCGTTGAGCGTGATGATGCCGACGACCAGCGCGTATTCGTTCATCACCACCGCGAAATCCTCGCGGCCGGCCTTGAAGCGTTCCAGCAGCTCGGACAAGGTCAGCGAATCGGGAATCACCATCACCGTATGGATCGGCAACTCCTTGCGCAACGAGATCGGCAGCCCCTTGAGCAGCCGCATCAGCACATCCTTGGAATCGACATAACCGACTACGCGGTCGACGGTTTCGTCGCATACCAGGAATTTGGAATGCGGCTGCGAGGCGATCTTCTCGCCAATTTCGTCCTCCGAGTCCTGCAGCGTGAAATACACGATACTTTCACGACTCGACATCGACGACGGCACGGTTCGGCTTTCCAGCTCGAACACGTTCTCGATCAGATGATGTTCCTGCCGTTGCAGCACCCCGGCTTCCGCGCCGGCATCCATGATGGCGAAAATATCGTCGGAGGTGATTTCCTCGCTGCGCGCCGTCGGCAAATTGAACAATTTGCACAATTGGTTGGCGGTGCCATTGAAAAACCACACCAGCGGACTAAATAGCGTCAACGAAAACAGCAGCGGCCCCACGATCACCACCGCGAATTTTTCCGGGTGAATCATCGCGGTGCGCTTGGGAATCAGGTCGGCGAAGATGATGAAAAACGTCGTTACGACCGCGAACGATAATACGAAGCTCACCGAGGCCAGCAAATCGCCGCGATAAAAGGCGCCGATCCAGTTTTCAAAAAACGGCGTCAGCGCCGACTCGCCCAAGATACCGCCCAGAATCGCCACGGCATTGAGACCGATCTGCACCACGGTAAAAAACTTGCCGGGCTTTTCCTGCAGCGACAATACTTTTTCCGCGCGCATATCCCCTTCATCCAGGATCTGCCGCAGCTTCATTTTACGGGATGCGGCCAACGCGATTTCCGAAACGGAAAAAAACGCGCTCACGCACATCAAAAGAAAAATGATCAATAAATGACTAGAGAGGCTCACAACCATTTCCTTGCTCTAAATAGACGGCTTTGCCGTTAGCTTCCCGCATTTGCATTACATCCGTGCAATCCAATTCGATGCGAAAGCCTATGTTAGGATACATTAATTTCCTTGATGGTAATAACACGATGGATTGCGAACTTTGCCAAGCGGAAGGCGAAACGCTGCTGTTTCGCGATGAAAAATTGCGGGTCATCCTGGCCAACGAGGCGGACTACCCCGGTTTTTGCCGCATCATTTGGCATGATCACGTCAAAGAGATGTCGGATCTGAGCGATGCCGACCGCCAACACTTATTTGATTGGCTGATGCGCACCGAGTGCGCCGTGCGCGCGGTACTCGCCCCCGACAAGGTCAATCTGGCCTCGCTGGGCAACATGGTGCCGCATCTGCACTGGCACGTCATCCCCCGATTCGCCGACGACGCCCATTTCCCCGCGCCGATCTGGGCGCCGGCGCGGCGCGACAGTCACCGCCAGGCGCCCGCCGATCTGGCGGCCCGGCTCAAAACGGCGCTTGCCGCGCACTAGGGCCCTCATCCCCGCCGGATGGCGGCTTGCCGTGCCGAGCCCGAGTGGATAGGCTGTTCTCGACAACCCAGGAGAATAGCCATGTTTGACACCCTCATCCGCGCCGACGAACTGTTGGCCCGGCGAACGCCCGACTGGGTGATCCTCGACTGCCGCTTCAGCCTCGACGACCCGCAGGCGGGCGAAGCGGCATGGCGCCAGGGCCACCTGCCCGGCGCGCATTACCTCAATCTCGACTACCACCTCTCGGGCATCAAAAACGGTCAGAACGGGCGGCACCCGCTCCCCGACGGCCAGCGTCTGGCCGTCGACCTGGGCGCGTGCGGCATCGGTCCGGACACGCAGGTGGTCGCTTACGACGATGGCGCCGCCATGTATGCGGCGCGGGCCTGGTGGCTATTGCGCTGGCTGGGCCACGAGCGTGTGGCGGTGCTCGACGGCGGCTTGTCCGCCTGGCTTGCCGCCGGCGGCACAACCGACGGCGCCGACCCCGAGCGCCACACGCGCCGCTTTGTCATGCGCGCATCGCGCGCGCAGGCGGTCGATGTCGAGCAGGTGCAGAACAATCTGGCCGAGCCGCAATTTCGCGTGGTCGACGCGCGTGCGCCGGAGCGTTTCGCCGGCGTCGGCGAAACGCTCGATCCGGTCGGCGGCCATATCCCCGGCGCGCTCAACCGCTTCTTCCGCGACAATCTGACCGATCAGGGGCATTTCAAGGACGCCGCCGCGCTACGGCGCGAGTGGCTGGCGCTCCTGGGCCCCGCCGAGGATGGCACGGACATCGTGCATCAGTGCGGCTCGGGCGTCACCGCCTGCGTCAACCTGCTGGCCATGGAGGTGGCCGGCCTCCCCGGCAGCAGCCTCTATCCGGGCTCGTGGAGCGAATGGTGCGCCGACCCGGCACGGCCGGTCGCGCGTTAGTCGCCCAAGATCAAACGCTGCAATAGCCGCTGCCCCGCTTCCCATTGCCCGAGCCGGCTATCGGCGTTGATATGGCCGGCAGGCCCAATGTCGACGAACGAGGCGCCCCAGCGGTCGGACAGCGTTTGTGCGCACTCGATGGCGCAATAGGGGTCGTTGCTGCTGGCCACGACGATCGCCGGAAATGGCAAGCGCCAGTCCGGCTCGTCGCCGAAGCCTTCGGCCGGCACATCGGCGGCAAACGCCGCGCCGCGCACATCCGGCGGCGCCACCAACAAAGCGCCTTTGACGCGCCGCTGCGCGCTAAGGCTCAACGATGCCGCCCAATGCGCCACCGTGCTGCAGCCGAGGCTGTGCGCCGCCAGCACGACGTCGTCGTCGGCTTGCGCCACGGTCTCGGCGAGCGCGCGCACCCAATCGGCACGGCGAGGATGCATCCAATCATGCTGTTCGACGCGCAGGCAGCCGGGAAAGGTCTTTTCCCACAAGGTTTGCCAATGCAACGGCCCGGAGTCCTGCCAGCCCGGCACAATCACCAATGCCACCATGTCGCTCACCGCCAGTCCGGGTGGTCGTAATCAACGATCAGCGGCGCGTGATCGGAGAATTTTTCCTCCTTGTAGACGGCGGCGCGCACCGCGCCGGCGGCGATGCCCGGCGTGGCCAGCTGATAATCGATGCGCCAGCCGACATCCTTGGCGTACGCTTGTCCGCGGTTGCTCCACCAGGTATAGCCGGGCGCCTCCGGATACAGCGTGCGCCAGGTATCGACCCAACCGACGCGCTGGAACAAGTCGCCGATCCAAGCGCGTTCCTCTGGCAAGAAACCCGAATTCTTCACATTGCCCTTCCAGTTTTTCAGGTCGATCTCGCGATGCGCGATGTTCCAGTCGCCGCACAGCACCATTTCGCGCCCTTCGGCATGGAGCGCCTCGAGAATCGGCAAAAAACGTTTCATGAAAGCGAATTTCACCAGCTGCCGCTCCTCGCTGCTGGAGCCCGAGGGCAGATAGAGGGAAACCACGCTCACATTGCCGAAGTCGGCGCGCAGATAGCGCCCCTCGGCATCGATGTCGGCGATGCCCAATCCTTCGACCACCCGGTCCGGCGCGCGCCGGCAATACAAGCCGACACCGCTGTAGCCTTTCTTTTCCGCCGGATGGAAAAACCCGTGATAGCCATCGGGCGCTTGCATGTGCGGCGCCAGATCGGGCAATTGCGCCTTCAGCTCCTGCACGCAAACGACATCGGCGCCGCTTTGCGCCATCCAGGTGAAAAACCCTTTTTTATCCGCTGAGCGGATGCCATTGAGGTTGGCGGAAACGATTCGAAGCACGCGGCTCTCCCATGGTATGCTTGCCGGCATCAAACGCACGATGCGGACAGTTTTTTCGAGGTTATAGATGAGTAATTTCCGTCACGATTTTATTCGATTTTCCCTGGACAAGCAGGTACTGCGTTTCGGTTCCTTCACGACCAAGGCCGGCCGCCAGTCGCCGTACTTCTTCAACGCCGGTCTGTTCAACGACGGTCTGTCGACATTGACGCTGTCGCGCTTCTACGCCCAGGCCATCGAAGAGAGCGGCATCGGCTTCGATATGCTGTTCGGCCCGGCCTACAAGGGCATCATCCTGGCCTCGGCCACGGCCATGGCCCTGGCGGAGCGCGGCCGGAACCTGCCGTTCGCCTACAACCGCAAGGAAGCCAAGGACCATGGCGAAGGCGGCACGCTCGTCGGCGCGCCGCTGGCCGGCAAGGTGCTGATCATCGACGATGTGATATCGGCCGGCACTTCGGTGCGCGAATCGGTCCAGCTGATCCGCGCAGCCGGCGCCGAGCCGGCCGGGGTGGCCATCGCGCTCGACCGCATGGAGCGCGGCCAAGGCGAGCTGTCGGCCGTGCAGGAGGTCAGCCGCGACTTCGGCCTGCCGGTGGTGGCCATCGCCACGCTGGAGGATATGCTCGGCTATCTACAGCAAAGTCCCGAGCTGCAATCGCACCTTGAGGCCGTACGCGCCTATCGGCAACAGTACGGCGTGCGCTGAGCGCGTCTGCAACACAAACAAAAAGCCGGCAATGACCCTGCCGGCTTTTTGTTTGTCGGGCGCTTAGGGCCCTCTGATTCAGAGGGCCCCTCACTTACTGCCCGCTGTCTTTTCGCTTCCATGCGGCGCTTAGCGCCGAACTCAGCTGATCCATCGTCTGCTTGGCCGATTGCTCCGCCGATTGCGCGGCGGCAAGTTCGGCATTACTGCGCTCGGCGGCGGCCTGCGCATCCTGCAAACGTTGATCGGCCAGTTTTTTGTTGGCTTCCGCCTGAACCCGCCGGTTGGTGGCCTGGGTCATCTGGGCGTCACCCTGCTGATAGGCCATCTGCGCCGCCAGCAATTGTTCGTCCACGGTCTGCGCAGCGGCCACCACCGCGGCCAGCGACAACAGCAGCCCCAAAGCCATGTTTTTCATGCGAGGACTCCATCCAGTTACGTTTCACGATTGAATTATGCGTCACGGCCGTGGTCCAGACAATTGCCCACGCCAACGGCAATGACACTAAGGCCCCTCTGATATGCCATTGCGTTATTTTGCAACGACGATTGCCGTCATTAGACATTGGAAAGCGTCATGAGTGCTCGCACCCATCCCCTCCCGCTGTGGACACGGCTCGCCCCCTTTGCCGGCTGGCTGCTGCTGGCCGGTCAGTACGCCGGCCTCGGCCGCGCCTGGCAAGGTTTGCTGCTTGCCGGCTTGCTCGTCGGCGTACTGGCTGCCGTCCATCACGCGGAAGTCGTGGCCCACCGTGTCGGCGAGCCATTCGGTACGCTGGTGCTGGCCGGCGCCATCACCGCCATCGAGGTCGCGCTCATCGTCACGCTGATGCTCAGCGGCGGCAGCGCCGCATCGATGCTCGCGCGCGACACCCTCTTCGCCACGGTGATGATCATCCTCAACGGTATCGTCGGCCTGTGCCTGCTGGCCGGCGGCCAGCGCTTCGGCGAACAGCGCTTCAGCCTGATGGGCGCCAGCGCCGCGCTCTCGACGCTGGCGGCGATCGTCTCGCTGACGCTGATTCTGCCCAACTACACCACCACGGTGTCCGGTCCGCTCTACAACCCCCGTCAGCTGGCGTTTGTCGCCGTGGCATCGGTCACGTTGTACGCGGCATTCGTTTTCGTCCAGACCGTGCGTCACCGCGATTACTTTCTGCCGGAGATCGGGGAGGCCAACGAAAGTCTGCACGCACCTCCGCCATCCTGGCGCGTGGCGTTGATCAGCCTCGCCTGTTTGATCGTGGGTCTGGGGGCGGTCGTGCTGCTGGCCAAGGCCATTTCCCCGCTGATCGAATCGGGGGTGGCCGCCATCGGCGCGCCGCGGGCATTGGTCGGCGTGATCATCGCCGTCATTGTGCTGCTGCCGGAAGGATTGGCGGCATTACGCGCCGCCCGGGCCAATCGCCTGCAGACCAGCCTGAATCTGGCGTTGGGCTCGGCGTTGGCCAGCATCGGCCTATCGATTCCGGCAGTGGCCCTCGTATCGATCGCCCGCGGCTGGCCGCTGACACTGGGGATCGATGCCAAATCGACGGTGCTGCTCCTGCTATCGTTCCTGATCGCCACGCTGACGCTGGGCAACGGCCGCACCACCATCCTGCAGGGCATGGTGCACTTGGTGCTGTTCGCCACCTATTTGTTCTTGACCGTGATTCCCTGACGAGAGAAACGAAAAAGCCCAGACGGTTGTCTGGGCTTTTTACAAATTGGTGGGTCGTGAAAGGCTCGAACTTTCGACCTACGGATTAAGAGTCCGCTGCTCTACCAACTGAGCTAACGACCCGGCATTACTGCGAGGACAGACTTTAACAGATCGTCGTATCCAATGCAACTGAGCCGGCTGGCTGCCTGAAGGATGGTGGGTCGTGAAAGGCTCGAACTTTCGACCTACGGATTAAGAGTCCGCTGCTCTACCAACTGAGCTAACGACCCCCTTCTGGTACTACAAGCCGCTCTGGTGGGTCGTGCAAGATTCGAACTTGCGACCAACGGATTAAAAGTCCGCTGCTCTACCAGCTGAGCTAACGACCCCCGAGAGACCGCAACTATAATGAGGGGTTTTTCGGATGTCAACGATTTTTTCCTAAAACCCCACGCCGGATGGCTTTTCGCCGCTCGCGGCACCCTCCAGCGCAACGCGGAACTACTCGCTTGAAAAAACCTGTTCGGCGACCCATGTTAAGTATTCAGGCAAGCCGGCGGCAATGTCGCAAGCGATGATTTCCGGCACCTGATACGGGTGCAACGCCCGCAGCCGCTGTTCGAGCTGCGGATAGGCATCGGCGGTCGTCTTGATGAGCAGAGGCACTTCTTCGGCCTTTTCGATCCGCCCCTGCCAGCGGTAGACCGACTGGCATGGCGCCAAGACGTTGACGCAGGCGGCCAGTTGCGCCGCCACCAGTTGCTCGGCAATGCGATCGGCAACCGCGCGGTCGGGCACATTGCAAAACACCAATAACGCTTTCATGGCAAACACTCCATCATGCCCATCTTTCTTTTCATCCTATTGCTACCCATCATCGAAATTTTGCTGCTGGTCCAACTCGCAGGCCACATCGGCTTTTTGGGCACATTGCTGTATCTGATCTTGAGCGCCATGCTGGGTAGTTGGATGCTGCGCCACCAAAAGGTCGGCGCCTTGCTGGCACTGGGCAGCGTACTGCGCCACGGAGAAGGCACCTCCATTTATTCCCTTCTCTGGCCGCTGCGCTATGCCCTGGCGGGTGTATTATTCATCATACCTGGCGTGCTCAGCGAGATCGCCGCACTGATGCTGTTGCTGCCCCTCAAGGGGCCGAAACTAAGCGGACGAGCTGAAGCCCAAACCCCACCCGCAGACGACCATGTGTTCGAAGGGGAATTTCATCGGGTCGACGACCCGGCAGGACAGCTCGGCCGCGCACCGCGCGACGATTAGACGGCCTCAGCCGTCTAGTCCAAGGCGCGCCATCACCGTCGGCTCATCGGCCGGCGTATCCACCGCCACGATCTTGTGCCGATTCTTTTCGCCGACCAGCAGCGCCACCTGCCGCTTAGGCACGTCGAAACGCGCGGCAAGCCAGGCGATGAGCGCGGTATTGGCCTTCCCTTCCACCGGCGGCGCCGCCAAGCGGATCTTCAGCGCGTCGCCGTGCTCGCCGCAGGCTTCGGTTTTCTTGGCGCCTGGCTGGATATGCAGGGTCAGGGTGAACCCGTGTTCAGTGATTTTCAGCCAGGGTTTCATGGCAACTTTCATCAACAAGGACACGCCGTCTCTTTCGGCACGGTCCATATGGAGGACGCAGCATGGATATCGGCATTAATCAGCAAGACCGGCAACAGATCGCGGACGGACTCTCCCATCTCCTGGCAGATACGTACACGCTTTACCTTAAAACGCACAATTTCCACTGGAACGTCACCGGCCCCATGTTTCAAACGCTGCATCTGATGTTCGAGCAGCACTACAACGAACTGGCGCTGGCGGTGGATCTGATCGCCGAGCGCATTCGCGCGCTCGGTCACCCGGCCCCCGGCAGCTATGCGGATTATGCCCGCCTGACAGCCATATCGGAAGCCAGTGGCGTGCCCAAAGCGGAGGACATGATCCGGCAACTGGTCGAAGGGCATGAAACGCTATGCCGCACCGCGCGCAGCATTTTCCCCGTGGTGACGCGCGCCAGCGACGAGCCCACGGCCGACTTGCTCACCCAGCGGCTGCAGGTGCACGAAAAAACTGCTTGGATGCTGCGCAGTCTTCTGGAAAAATAAGCCGGAACAAGCCCTTGCCCCCGCCTTTGGCGGCGGGGGCAACCAGTCCGGATAGGAAATGGCATCAACTCGCCCCCGCTCACAATCGCTCGACCATGCTTGGCCTTTGCTGCTCGCCTTGCTGCTATCGCTCGGGGCACATCTATTGCTGCTGTGGCTACCGCCCGTGCCGCCGCCGCAGAGCGTGCCATCGGTGCCGCCGCCGCTGCGCCTGACACTCGCGCCACCGCTCCCCGCACCGCGCAATCGGCCGCCGATGCAGCCCGTCGTGGAACGCATCACGCCCAAAACCGTTGCCAAAGCCCATGCGCCGACTCGCGGCAAGTCTGGTCATAGCGCCCGAACCGCGATGCCGGCTCCCGCGTCGCAGGCCGCCACGCCGGTGTCCACGGCGGTGTCCGCCGCGAGTCTCCTGGCGCAGATCGGCGCCGAAGCGCCGACGCCGACGGCACCAGTCAGCGGCAGGCTGGTCTATGGCAGCACGGCTCAGGGCATTGTGTGGCAGCAGTATATGGACGACTGGGTCCGTAAAATGGAACGCCTCGGTGCACTCAACTTCCCGCAGGAAGTGCGCGACCAGGGGCTCTCCGGCGGGCCCACCTTAAGCGTGATCATCAACGCCGACGGCTCGCTTGCCGACGTGCGCATCGTCAAGGGATCCGGGTATGCCACGCTCGATGCCGCCGCGGAAAGGATCGTGCGCGCAGCGGCGCCATTCGCCCCGTTCCCGCCGGCCGTGTCCGCCCAGGCGCGATCACTGGAAATTCGCCGCAAATGGCGATTCACCACCGGCAACGATTTGTCGGTGAAATAACAGGAACACTTATGTACGAAGTCAATCGCAGCGTCATCATCCTCCGTCCCAAACAACCTTTCCTGGACTGGCTGCAAAGTCTGCCTGGCGAGTTGGATCCCGCGCTCACGCTGACCGAGCTGCGCGAAAACGGCAACGCCATTCTGGTGCCGGCCGTGGATCGCCTGGATGAGTTGCATGAATTTCTGTCCCAGCACTGCCTCGCCCTGTTCGAAGCCGAACTGGCCGATTGGTGCGAAGAGGATCGGCTCTGGCCGCAACCGCTGACGCCCACACTGTTCGCACAGTGGTTCGACGTTGGCGTGCATGGCGTCGTCACCGATCTGGTGGAAGAACCGCTCGAGCGCGAACGCTTCCTGCCTTTCGATCTCAGCGACGAATAACGCAATACCAAAACAGGCATGGCTTGACCATGCCACACGGGGAAACCAAGGGAGAAACCGCTTTATGCCGCACACGACCCGCATTAAGGTCCGGGGTTATCACCTGGATCTGTATAGCCACGTCAACAATGCCCGCTATCTGGAATTTCTTGAGGAGGCGCGTTGGACATTATTCGAAGAACGCACCGACTTGCCGCGCTATATGGCCTCGGGCATCGCTTTGATCGTGGTGAATATCAATATTGATTATCGCTACCCTGCTACCATGGGCGATGAATTAATCATTGAATCGTCGGTCAAGTCGATCAGCAACCGCAGCGCAGTCATCCATCAGCGTGTGCTGTTGGCCGGCAAAGACACCGTGGTGGCGCAAGCCGACGTGACCATGGTGGCGTTTGACAGCCAAGCAGGCCGGGCGGTGCCGATTGCCGGCGAATTGAAGTCGGTGCTCGAATCGATGCAGGAACCGGTCGCGGCCGTCTAACCGTTTGAGAGAAAGTCCCATCGCATGAAAAAAACCTTGATTGCGCTGGCGCTGGTCTTGGTGGCCGGCTTCGCCGCTTACACGCTCTGGTTCAGCCCGACCCCGGCGCCCGATGTGCGCTTTACCACGCTCACCGGGCAATCGACGAGCCTCGCCGCGCTCAAAGGCAAAGTGGTGTTGGTCAATTTTTGGGCAACCAGCTGCCCGGGGTGTATCGAGGAAATGCCGCAGATGCGGCAAATGCTGCAGCAGTACGGTCCTGCCGGATTCACCGTGGTGGCGGTAGCGATGAACTACGACCCGCCGAACTACGTGCAAAGCTTCGCGCAAAAAAACCGGCTGCCGTTCCTGGTCACGATGGACACGCAAGGCCAGATCGCCAAGGCATTCGGCGACATCCAGCTGACGCCGAGCACCTTCCTGATCGATCGCAGCGGCAACATCGTCAAGCGCTACGTCGGGGTGATGAACTTCAATGAAATCCGTCAGTTGATCGAGCACAATACCCGCGCCTAAACGCGGATCAGCGACAAACGAAACAGCCAGGCCTCGCCTGGCTGTTTCGTCTTTTGGGACTCCGCCCCTAGGGCCTGTCTGCAGACTATTTGCGGCTGCGGCCGGCATCAGCGGGATGCAGCGCTAGAAGCGCGTCCCGCCGCAGTGTCATTCACTGCAAGGGGCAAGCGACAACGCGATGCGCCGGCTGATACCGGCCCCGAAGGGCTGGCCTGGTAAACGGCCAGATGCTAGGCCAGCGCAGTTCACAAATAGTTTGCAGACAGGCCCTAGGCCTCGCTGGAAGTGCTTCGGCGCTTAGTGGTCGTGATGGTGACCGTGGGCGCCGTGCACGTGGCCGTGGCCGAGCTCTTCCTCGGTGGCGGCGCGTACTTCGATCACCTTGGCGGCGAAGCGGATGGTCAGGCCGGCCAGCGGGTGGTTGGCGTCGACGACGGCTTTGCCATCGGCAATGTCGGTGACGCGGAACAGCAGGATTTCACCGCTTTCCGGATCATCGGCTTCGAACATCATGCCGACTTCGACGTCGGTCGGGAAAACTTCGAGCGATTCGACGCGAATCAATTCTTCTTCCGGTTCGCCGAAAGCGTCGTCCGGAGCGAGTTTGACGTCGACCGATTCCCCGACGTCCTTGCCATGCAGTGCTTCCTCAACCAGCGGGAAAATGCCGTCGTAGCCACCATGCAGATAGCTGATGGGCTCTTCGGTCTTGTCGAGCAGGTTGTTGTCGGCGTCGAACATCTCATAGTGGATAGTCACGACAGTATTTTTGGCGATTTGCATGAAAGTGTCCGTGCAGGAAAGTCATAAAGGCTTGACGGGCGAACCGCAGGCATCGCCGACAAGAGATAGGCGCGTTTGGCGCGCTTGCCGGCATTGTAAACCATTCGTCGTTCCTTGCCGATCCATCCTCTTGGGTAAAAAGCGCGCGCGACGCGCGCGAATGGCGACGCGAGTCGATTGGGTGTCGCCTGATGACAACACATGAAGGTGGGGGGCATCTGTGGACAGATCGCCATGGTAGGCGGTCTTTTGGAGGTAAATATTAGCCGGTAATGGATTTCGTCTTGGCATTCCGATAATTTTGTAGCACAATAACAACAAAATCTGTTCGCAATTGCGCATGTTGTTGGTTCGAAAACGGAACGAGAGGTCTTAGACCTGCCGTTTTGACTGCTTTGTTGCTTTGCAATAAGCTTTCGTCGCGTTCATGTTATTTTTGGACGTAATGCACTCTATGCAGGTTTTTTTTTCGTGCTACAATTTGCGCACTGAAGGATTTTCAGCCGTTCCCATCGTTTTAGATGGCTGCGATTAAACTGACGTCTTGTTCAACTTATCCTCTAAAGGTAAAGAAAAAATGAAACAGTCGCTCCTCGTTGCTGCCCTGCTGGCTGTGGCTCTGACCGCTTGCGGTAAGAAAGACGAAGCTCCCGCTGCTGATGCTTCCGCTCCGGCTGCTGCTTCCGCTCCGGCTGCCTCGGCTCCGGCCGCTTCCGCTCCGGCTGCCTCCGCTCCGGCTGCTTCCGCACCGGCTGCTTCCGCTGCCAACTAAGCGGAAATCGAGCAGTAATAAAAAACCGGCCTCGAGCCGGTTTTTTATTTGATGTGCGAAGCAATAATAAAAGGCCCGCGAAGCAATTCGCGGGCCTTTTGTTTTGCTCGGTGTTATTGCAACTCGGACTGTAGTTTCTGCAGTGCCGATTTAGCCGCGCCATCGGAGAGGATACGGCCTTGTTTGTCGGTAATCGACACGGCGGTGTTGCCCGGCGTGGTTTCTTTCACCCGTATCTGCAAACCGCTATCGTCGATCGCCGTTGCCTGCGGGGTGCTGCTGCGCCAGAAGGCGAGGCTCGACCAGAAACCGCCGCTTTCTTGCTTTTGATCGAGATCCGCCTTGGCCGGCTTGACGTAATAGATGCCTTGCGAGCGGTCGCGGTCGTCGACCACCAGGCCGATGCGGTCAAGCGCGAGGCCGACACGGCGCCAGGTGCGGTCGAAGGTGTCGCCGATGGTCAGCGTGCCGTTGGCAATCGGGTTGGCTTGCGTTGCCGTCGGGACGATGGTCTGTTTCAGTACGGTCTTGGCCTGTTCTTCACTCATGCCCAGGCGCATCATGAAGCGGCCGAGCATCTCGGCTTCCAGCTCCGGGTCGACCGGGCGCGGTTGCCAGATGGTTTGGGTTTTGTCTTTGTCGGTGTAGACCTCTTCCAGACCACGGTGAGAGAAATAGACCTCGGTGCCGCCGTTTTCACCCTTTTCCAGGCGGATGCGGAACATATCGCGCTCCGACGTGGAATAGACGCCGCCCAGACCGACCTTGTCGAGCAAAGCGCGCAGGCCGTCATTGGGCAGCTTGGCGCGGTTTTCCGCCCAGTCGGTTTCCATGATGCCGATGTTCGGCTCTTCGGTCTTGATGGTGAAGCCGCTGTCTTGCCAGAAAGCCTTGAGCATGGGCCACAGCTGGGTCGGCGTCTTGTTGCCGACGTCCAGCCAGCGCTGCGAGCCGGCGCGCATCATTTTGACCTGATCGACGTTGACTGCCACATCGCCATTATTGGCGGCCGGGGTGACGGCGGGGGCCGAAGCGCTCTCCTTGGCCATCTGGCTCGCGGACGCGCTGCTCGCGCCCGGCAGGCTGTATTTATCCTGGGTTTGCGGTGCAGTCAGATCCGGCGGAACCTCCAGGCCGGCATCGGCCGCCTTGGCCGGTACCACGGATTCGAAATTGGCTTTCTGGCTAAGCGGTTCACTAGTGCTGCAACCTGCGATCAGGCCGGTTGCCAGCAGAATCGCGGCAGGCGCGGTTCGTTTCATGCGAGCTCCCATCTTGGGGTTAGATGACTTCTGCTTGTTTCATGGCGGCCTCGACCAGTGGCTGACTGGCGTCGGTCAATGGCATCAGCGGCAAGCGGATGCCGTTTTGTATCAGCCCCAGTCTGGCCAGAGCCCATTTGCTGGGGGCCGGGCTGGGTTCGATAAACAATCGTTGGTGCAAATCCTGCAGCATAGCATTACAGCTTCGCGCCAGGGGAATATCTCCCGCCTGGGCTGCGAGGCATAGCCGGCTCATCAATCGGGGGGCGACGTTGGCGGTGACGGAGATCACACCGTGCCCGCCGCTGAGCAGGTAGGCCAGCGACGTGCTGTCGTCGCCGCTGTAGAGCGCGAAGTCGGCCGGCGCGTGGCGCGTCAAGTCTGCATGACGCGCCAGATTGCCAGTGGCGTCCTTGAGGCCGACGATATTGTCGATCTGCGCCAACCGCAAAATGGTGTCGTTGCTCAGGTCGGCGACGGTGCGGCCGGGAACGTTATAGAGCAGAACGGGGAGAGCGACGGCTTCCGCCTGGGCGCGAAAGTGCTGATATAAGCCTTCTTGGCTCGGCTTATTGTAGTAGGGCGCGACCGACAGCAGCATGTCGGCGCCGGCCGCTTGCATGTCGCGCGCCAATTCGACGGCGTGCGCCGTCGCGTTGGCGCCGGCGCCGGCGATGACCGTGACACGGCCTGCGGCGTGCTGCGCCACGGTCTGCACGACGGCGCGATGTTCTTCATGGGTCAGGGTAGGAGATTCCCCGGTGGTGCCGACGGCCACGATGCCGGCGGTGCCTTGTTCGATGTGAAAATCGACCAGGCGTTTTAACGCCGGGAAGTCGACCTGTCCATCCTCCCGCATCGGCGTGACCAGGGCGACCAAACTGCCAGTGAGCATAACGCTGCCTATAAAGGTCTAGAAATGTTAGTGCCCGATTGTAGCGGAATTCGTGCCGGCGTCGAAGGACTCTTTACTGTTTTACCCAATGTCCGGCGGACGGCGTAGATGTGCTAGAATCCGGTGTTTTTCCCGATACTTACGGCTAGCAGGCTGAAGGATCCAAAGCGTGATTACCACACAGAACATTACCATGCAGTTTGGCGCGAAACCGCTATTTGAAAAGGTTTCGGTCAAATTCGGTGAAGGCAACCGTTACGGCCTGATTGGCGCCAACGGTAGCGGCAAGTCCACTTTTATGAAAATTCTCGGCGGCGATCTGGAGCAGACCAGCGGCGAAGTCGCCATTGAAAACGGCCTGCGCCTGGGCAAATTGCGCCAAGACCAGTTTGCCTACGAAGACCAGCGCGTGATCGACGTGGTCATGATGGGGCACACCGAGATGTGGGCTGCCATGGCCGAGCGCGACGCCATCTACGCCAATCCGGAGGCCACCGAGGCCGATTACATGCATGCCGCCGAACTGGAAAGCAAGTTCGCCGAGTTTGGCGGCTATACCGCCGAGGCGCGCGCCGGCGAGCTGCTGATGGGCGTCGGCATCCCGACCGACCAGCATGTCGGTCTGATGAGCGAAGTGGCGCCGGGCTGGAAGCTACGCGTGCTGCTGGCGCAGGCGCTGTTTGCCGATCCGGACATCCTGTTGCTCGACGAACCGACCAACAACCTGGACATCAACACCATCCGTTGGCTGGAGCACGTGCTCAACGAGCGCAACTCGACCATGATCATCATTTCGCACGACCGGCACTTCCTCAATTCGGTCTGCACGCACATGGCCGACTTGGATTACAACACCATCCGCATTTATCCGGGCAACTACGACGACTACATGATCGCCTCGACCCAGGCGCGCGAACGCCAACTGGCGTCCAATGCCAAGGCCAAGGAGCGCATCCAGGAGCTGCACGAGTTTGTGGCGCGTTTCTCGGCCAACAAATCCAAGGCGCGTCAGGCGACCTCGCGCTTGAAGCAGGTCGACAAGCTCAAATCGGAGATGGTGGAAGTAAAGCCGTCTTCGCGCCAAAGCCCGTTCCTGCGTTTTGAAGTGGACGACAAGAAGAAGCTGCATCGTCAGGCCGTGGAAATTGCCGGTCTGTCCAAGTCGTTTGACAAGCCGTTGTTCAAGGATTTGAACCTGATCCTGGAGGCGGGGCAGCGCCTGGCGATCATCGGCCCCAACGGTGCCGGCAAATCGACGCTGGTCAAGTTGCTGGCCAGCGCTTACGACGGCACGGCGGCCGATGTCACCGCGGATGCGGGCCGTATCAAGTGGGCGGAGAAGGCCGAGATCGGCTATTACCCGCAAGACCACGAGAACGATTTCGATTCCGACCGGACGCTGTCGGAGTGGATGCGCGACTGGGCGCAAGACGGCGACGACGAGCAGGTCGTGCGCGGCACGCTCGGCCGGCTGTTGTTCTCCGGCGATGACGTGACCAAGGCGGTGCGCGTGCTGTCGGGCGGCGAGAAGGGCCGCATGCTGTATGGCAAGCTGATTCTGACCAAGCCCAATGTGCTGATCATGGACGAGCCGACCAACCACATGGATATGGAAACCATCGAGGCGCTGAATATGGCGCTGGAGCAATACAAGGGTACGCTGATCTTTGTATCGCACGACCGCCAATTCGTCGGCTCGCTGGCCACGCAAATTCTCGAACTCGATGGCGAGGGCGGCTATCAGTACTACATGGGTGAGTACGAGGACTATCTGGCCAGCCGTGGTCTGGAATAAGCCTTTGACCCACCAGGGAAAACGGCCGCGCTCGCGGCCGTTTTTTTATGGGCGCCGCATCATTTTTTTGCTATGCCAACGGCTTTACCCCCAGCAGAGGCTAGTCTATAGTCAGCTTACCGATTTGTGCGCTGCAATATGCGTATGGCACAAAGCCTCGGTTAACATAGCGGCTCGCATCACCATAACAACGATCAACAGGGGGACAGTGCGGCCAGACCGTTCTGTCGGAGAAAATAGCCATAGAAGGAAGCATCATGAAATTACAAGGTAAGGTATCGATCATCACCGGCGCGGCCAGCGGCATTGGCAAAGCCACCGCGGAGAAATTCGTCAAGGAAGGATCGATCGTTGCCGTGTGCGACGTCAACATCGAAGCGGCTCAGGCGCTGGCCGGCGCGTTGGAAGCAGCCGGCGGCAAGGCCGCAGCCTATCGCGTCAACGTCACCGACAAAGCCGAGATCGCCCGCATGGTGGCAGATGTGAAGGAGCGTTTTGGCCGCATCGACGTATTGGTGAATAATGCCGGCATCGTGAAAGATGCGCAGCTGATCAAAATGACGGACGAGCAGTTTGACGACGTGATCGACATCAACCTGAAGGGGGTCTACAACTGCACCCGCGCCGTGGTCGACACCATGGCGGCGCAGGGGAGCGGCGTGATCCTCAATGCGTCGTCGGTGGTGGGCCTGTATGGCAACTTCGGTCAGACCAACTATGCCGCCACCAAGTTCGGCGTCATCGGTTTCGTCAAAACCTGGGCCAAGGAGCTGGGCAAGAAAGGCATTCGCGCCAACGCGGTGTGCCCGGGGTTTGTCGCCACGCCGATTCTGAGCGCCATGCCGGAAAAAGTGATCCAGGCCATGGAGGAACGCGTGCCGATGCGCCGCCTGGCGCAGCCGGAGGAAATCGCCAACGTCTACGCCTTCCTGGCCTCCGACGAAGCGAGCTACATCAATGGCGCGGCCATCGAGGTGACCGGCGGTCTGACGCTGTAAGGCGGTGCGGTGCAAAGAAAAAAGCGCGGAAGAGGTTTCCGCGCTTTTTTGTTCGGAACTCAGTGGCAAATAGCTTGTTCGGCGGGGCCTTAACCCTCTTCGTCCTGCTCGTCGTCATGTGCGCTGGCCAGCAGCGCGGTCTCGACCTCGCGCCGGTGCAGATGCGGCGCGAACAACTCGATGAAGGTGTAGGCGAAACCGCGGAGATAGGCATCGCGGCGGATGCCGATCTTGGTGGTCGACGGTTCGAACAGATGGCTGGCGTCGATGATGCGCAGCCCCCTGTCGCGTTCGGGCTCGAATGCCATGGTGGCGATGATGCCGATGCCCAGCCCCAATCCGACATAGGTTTTGATCACGTCGGTGTCGATGGCCGTCAGCGTTACCGTCGGGTTGAGATTCTGATTGGCGAAGGCCTTGTTGATCTTGGATCGGCCGGTAAAGGCGAAGTCGTAGGTGATGATCGGGTAGCGGGCGATATCCTGCAGCGTGATCGGATGGTCGAGCGCCAACAGCGGGTGATCGTCCGGAACCACGACGCCACGGTTCCATTCGTAGCACGGCAGCATCGCCAATTCCTTGAACAAGGCGATGCCCTCGGTGGCAATGGCCAAATCGGCCTCGCCGCTGATGACCATGTCGCAGATCTGTGTCGGGCTGCCCTGCTTGATCGACAAACGCACTCCCGGATAGCGCTGCATGAAGGCGGTGATGGTCGCCGGCAGCGCATAGCGCGCTTGCGTGTGAGTGGTGGCGACGGTCAGCGAGCCTTCGGCCTCGCGCGAAAATTCGTCGCCCACGCGCTTTAGATTTTGTGCTTCGCGCAGGATGCGCTCGGAGATTTTCAGCACCTCTTTGCCCGGGTCCGACACCGCCACGACGCGCTTGCCGTTGCGGATGAAAATTTGAATGCCGAGCTCGTCTTCCAGTAGGCGGATCTGTTTGCTGATGCCGGGCTGCGAGGTATGGAGTTTCTCGGCGGCTTCGGATACGTTCAGACCCTGTTTGGCCACTTCAACCAGATAGCGGAGCTGCTGCAGCTTCATGCGGGAGGCGCCTTGTTTGTTAAAACTAAGAGTAATTAAATACTAACACAATATTCTTTTAGGTTCGTAGGTCATTTGGGTAGCATTCATCAGTAATATAAGGAACGAATTTCACCATGAATGACGAACAACGGCTGGAGGCGACGCGCGACCGGCTTCAAGACATCCATGCACGTTATGGCGCCGTGGTGTTGGCCAACAGCCTGGGTGCCGAGGATATGGTGCTCACCGATTTGACCGCCCGGCTGGGGTTGCCTTTCGGCGTCTTTTGCCTGGATACCGGGCGCCTGCCGTCCGAGACCTACGACTTGCTCGACCGGTTGCCCGAGCACTACCCGGCGCTGACGCTTAGCGTGTATTACCCCGATGCCGAGGCGTTGGCGGCCTGGGTCGGCCAGCATGGCGTCAATGCCTTTTATCGCGGCGTCGAACTGCGGCAGGCCTGCTGTCACCTGCGCAAGGTCGAGCCGTTGGCCCGCGCGCTCGCGGGCCAGCAGGCCTGGATCACCGGCATGCGCCGCGAGCAGTCGAGCACGCGCAGCGAATTGCCGTTCGAGGCGTTCGATGACGACCATGGTTTGATGAAATTCAACCCGTTGGCCGACTGGCAAGAAGCCGACGTCTGGCGGTATATACGCGAACACCAGGTGCCGTACAACGCGCTGCACGACAAACACTACCCCTCCATCGGCTGCGCGCCCTGTACGCGAGCGATCGCCGTCGGCGAGGATCTGCGCGCCGGCCGCTGGTGGTGGGAAAACCCCGAAACCAAGGAATGCGGCTTGCACGTGCGCATCCCCCAGGGCTGAGCCATGTATCAATACGATGAAATCGACCAGCGCATCGTCGACGAGCGGGTCGCGCAGTTCCGCGATCAAACCGAGCGCTTTCTGGCCGGCGGTCTGAGCGAGGACGAGTTCCGTCCGCTGCGGCTGATGAACGGCCTCTATGTCCAACGCCA
This sequence comes from Paludibacterium sp., assembly GCF_019232825.1. Classification (GTDB taxonomy): domain Bacteria; phylum Pseudomonadota; class Gammaproteobacteria; order Burkholderiales; family Chromobacteriaceae; genus Paludibacterium. The sequence goes on from NZ_JAFAND010000112.1 coordinate 46,315, forward strand.
TTCGCCGATGCTGCGCGTGGCCATTCCCTACGGCATGCTGGCGGCGCGTCAATTGCGCAAGCTGGCCGAGATCGCTCGTCGTTTCGACCGGGGTTATGGCCATTTCACCACGCGGCAAAACATGCAGTTCAACTGGGTCCGTTTGGAGCAGGTGCCGGACATTCTGGCTGAACTTGCCACGGTGCAGATGCATGCGATCCAGACTTCCGGCAATTGCGTGCGCAACACCACCACGGACGCTTTTGCCGGCCTGGCGGCGGACGAGGCGGTCGATCCGCGCCCCTGGTGCGAGATCATCCGTCAATGGAGCACGCTGCACCCGGAGTTCGCCTTCTTGCCGCGCAAATTCAAAATCGCGGTATCCGGCAGTGCCGAAGACCGCGCCGCCACGCTGGTGCACGATATCGGCTTGACCGCTTATCGCAGCCCGGCGGGGGAGGTCGGTTTTCAAGTGGCCATCGGCGGCGGCTTGGGCCGCACGCCGATTGTCGGCGACGTCATCAAGCCGTTTTTGCCGGCGCGGCACCTGTTGACCTATCTGGACGCCGTGCTGCGCATCTACAACCGCTTCGGCAGGCGCGACAATAAATACAAGGCGCGCATCAAGATCCTGGTCAAGGCGATGACGCCGGAAGGCTTCGCCGCCAAGGTCGAGGACGAATGGCTGCACTTGAAGGACGGTCCGTCGACGCTGACCGACGCGCACGTGCGCCATTACGCCGATTTCTTCACGGCGCCGGCCTACGGCGCCGCGGATGCCGGCGAACTGGCCGCGCGCCGCGCCGAGGACCGTGCCTTCGACCGCTGGGTCGAGCGCAATACCCGGGCGCAGCGCCAGGCGGGATACCGTAGCGTGATCCTGTCGCTGAAGAAAACCGGTGTGCCGCCGGGCGACATCACCGCCGAGCAGATGGAGGCCGTGGCCGACTGGTCCGAGCGTTTCGCCTTCGGCGAGGTCCGTGTGGCGCATGAGCAGAACCTGATCCTGCCCGACGTGCCGGAGCGCGATCTGTACGCCGTCTGGCAGCTGGCGCGCGCCCAGGGGTTCGCCACGCCGAACATCGGCTTGCTGACCGACATCATCTGCTGTCCCGGCGGCGACTTTTGCGCGCTGGCCAACGCCAAGTCGATTCCGGTTGCCGAGGCCATTCAGCGGCGGTTCGAGGATTTGGACTATTTATATGACCTCGGACACATTCAATTGAATATGTCCGGTTGCATGAACGCCTGCGGCCACCACCATATCGGCAATATCGGCATTCTGGGCGTCGATAAGAATGGCGAGGAGTGGTACCAGATTCTGCTCGGCGGCAGCCAAGGCAACCAGGCCGCGATTGGCAAGGTGATTGGGCCGTCGTTCGCGCGCGCGGTCATTCCCGACGTGATCGAACAAATCCTGCAGGTGTTCATTGAGCGCCGCCTGCCGGACGAATCCTTCCTCGATGCCGTGCGCCGGCTTGGCATCGATCCCTTCAAGGAGCAAGTCTATGCGCAACATCATTGACCGCGGCGGCGTGCGCGACGATGGCTGGCTGCTGCTGCGGCCGGATGACGCGGGCGCACTGCCCCCGTATGCGGATGACGCGGACGTGATCGTGCCGTTGACGCATTGGATCGCCGAGCGGGGGCGGTTTGCCTCCCGGCTGGGCAGGACGGCGGTCTGGCTCGGCGCCGACGCCGATCCGGCGGCGTTGCAGACGGAATTGAACCTGTTAACGCTTGTTGCTATTGACTTTCCCAGCTTTACCGATGGACGGGGCTATAGCAGCGCTAGATTGTTGCGCGAACGATACAATTATGCCGGGGAGCTAAGGGCGATCGGGGACGTGTGGCATGACCAGCTGCAGGCACTCTGGCTCGTGGGCTTTGATAGCTTCGAAATCAAATCTGGCAAGCCTTTGCCTACCAATGCAAACCTGGTGCGCCCCTTTAGCGAGCACTACCAATCGAGCTTTCGCCAGCCGCAGCCGCTGTTTCGTCGGCGCATCAATGTCCGCTGAAGTGTTGTAAATTTGTTACAATACTTGTGCGATAGGGGCAGACGAAGTAGGTTCATGAGCGACGGCTTGGTTTTTTTTGCCTCGGCGGGGCTGTTGACACGGGGTAGCCTGATTCCTATAGTGCCGGTTAACTGCATAAACACAGCCGAAGCAAGAATCTGTTGTTTGCAGCCAAGCTTTACCTTGTGAGCCCCTGTACCTCACGCATGGGCTTGTAATCAGATAAGAAAGAGGGAAAAACATGACTAAACAGCTGAAACTGAGCGCTCTGGTCGCTGCTCTGCTGATTTCCGCTAGCGCCTTCGCGGACAAGCCGGGCTATGCGGTGGACCAATCGACCGACGCCGTTGCCCGTGACAGCTACAACGAATGCTGGCATTCCGGTTACTTCGACAAGGCTACCCAAGGTCTGGTCGAGTGCGGCGACAAGGCAGCTGCCGCTCCGGTAGCGAGCGCGCCGGCGGCCGAACCGACCGTTACCCATGAGAAAGTAACGCTGTCGGCGAAGGTTCTGTTCGCTTTCGACAAGGCTGTTCTGCGTCCGGAAGCCAAGGATGTGCTGGACCCGCTGGTTAACCGCCTGAAGGGCGATGCAAACCTGAAGGGTGTTGCCATCAATGGTTACACCGACTTCCTGGGTTCGGAAAAGTACAACCTGACCCTGTCGCAAAAGCGTGCTGACGCCGTTAAGGACTACTTCGTGGCCGGTGGCGTACCGAGCGACAAGGTGGTTGCCGTAGGCCAAGGCCCGGCGAACGCTTCGATGACCGAAGAGTGCACCGCCAAGTTCAAGTACAAGAAGGCGCATCGCGCTTCGGCCGCTCTGAAGAGCTGCCTGGAACCGGATCGCCGTGTTGAACTGGTGATCGACACCGTTCAAGCCACCAGCAAGTAATCGGCCTCGCCGTTTACTCGAACCGCCTGCCACATGCGTGGCCGGCGGTTTTGTTTTATATCCCGCGCCCACCGGGCCCTGGCAGAGGCGATCTGGACGCTCGCTAGGACTGGCGGCTACAATCAGACGTTTCAGTATGCAATCAGACCCCCGCTCATGCAGGTATTTTTTGGAAACCCACGCCGCTTTGCCTTGTCCCCGTGCGCGTTGACCATCGGCAACTTCGACGGCGTGCATCGCGGCCATCAGCGGATGTTGGAACGGCTACGCAGCGAAGCGGATTCCCGGCAATTGCCCGCCGCGTTGTTGACGTTCGAGCCGCATCCGCGTGAGTTCTTTGCCCGCGGCGAGCCGACGGCACGCTTGTCGACGCTGCGCGACAAGCTGGCGTTCTTGCGCGAGTCCGGTCTGATCGACTACGTTTTCGTATTCCGCTTCAATCACGGTTTTTCCGGCATGTCGGCGCAGGATTTCATGCAGCACGTCTTGCGTGACGCGCTGCAGGCCCGTTATCTGCTCATTGGCGACGACTTTCAGTTCGGCGCGGGCCGTCGCGGCGATTTTGCTATGCTGTCCTCCGCGCCATGGCTCGTCACCGAGGCGATGCCCTCGGTGCTGGTGGAAGGCGAGCGGGCATCGAGTTCGCTCGTGCGCGACCGCTTGGCGGCCGGGGATTTGCAGGGGGCCGCGACGCTGCTGGGGCGCACCTATCAGTTGTCCGGCCGGGTCGTGCACGGCAAGAAGCTAGGCCGGACCATCGGTTTCCCCACGGCCAATGTGCATTTGCCTCACCGCAAGCCGGCGCTGTCCGGCGTGTTCGTGGTCGAGGCCGATACCCCGGCGGGCCGCTTTGGCGGCGTGGCGAGCCTGGGGCGCAACCCGACGGTAAGCCAAACGCAGGATTACAAGCTGGAAGTCCACTTATTTGATTTTGCCGGCGATTTGTACGGTCGCCGCATCGTGGTACGTTTTCTAAAAAAACTGCGCGACGAAGCGCGCTATGATGACCTTTCCGCATTGGTGGCCCAAATTGAACGTGACGCCGCCGAAGCCCAAACCTATTTGACCAGTTTGTAACGAGATCAGGCATGAGCATCGACTACCGAAAAACCGTCAATCTACTCGATACCCCGTTCGCCATGCGCGGCGATCTTGCCAAGCGCGAGCCGGGCTGGGTCAAGCGCTGGCATGACGGCAAGCGCTACGAAAAGTTGCGCCGGCTTGCCGCCGGCCGGCCGAAGTTCATCCTGCACGACGGACCGCCCTACGCCAACAATGACATTCACTTGGGCCACGCGGTCAACAAGGTGCTCAAGGATCTGATCATCCGCTCGAAAACGCTTGCCGGTTTCGACGCCCCGTATGTGCCGGGCTGGGACTGCCATGGTCTGCCGATCGAATTGATGGTCGAAAAGCTGCATGGCAAGTCGATTCCCGCCGCCAAGTTCCGCGAGCTGTGCCGCGAATACGCCAAGGAGCAAGTGGCGCGGCAGAAGAAGGGTTTCATCCGCCTGGGCATTCTGGGCGATTGGGAAAACCCCTACTTGACGATGGACTTCAAGACGGAAGCCGACATCGTGCGCACGCTGGGCAAGGTCTTCGAGAACGGCTTCCTCAATAAGGGCGAAAAGCCGGTGCACTGGTGCATCGAGTGCGGTTCGTCGCTGGCCGAGGCCGAGGTCGAATACGAGGACAAGGTGTCGCCGGCGATCGACGTCGGTTTCAAGGTCGCCGACGCCGCGCGTCTTGCGCGCGTCTTTGGCCTGGCCGCGCCGCTGGAAGGCGTCATGGCGGTCATCTGGACCACCACGCCGTGGACCCTGCCGGCAAATTTGGCGGTATCGGTCAATTCGGCGCTGACCTATCAACTGGTCGAGACCGACAAGGGCGTGCTGATCCTGGCCAAGGATCTGGTGGCGGCGACGCTCGCGCGTTACGGCGTCGAAGCGCATCGCGTGCTGGGCGAGGCCAAGGGCGAGGCACTGGATCTTTTGCCCTTGTCGCACCCGTTCTATGCGCGGCAAGTGCCGATCATCTGCGGCGGTCACGTGACCACCGAGGCGGGTACCGGCCTTGTGCATACGGCGCCGGCGCATGGTTTGGACGACTATATTGTCGGCCAGGCCTATGGACTGGGCATCGATAATCCGGTGGCGGACGATGGCCGCTATAAGGCCAGCACCGAGCTGTTTGCCGGCATGCTGGTGTGGGAAGCCAATCCCAAGGTCATCGAGACGCTTATCGCGCATGGCGCGCTGATCCATCAGGCCAAGCTGTCGCATAGCTACCCGCATTGCTGGCGTCACAAGACGCCGATCATCTTCCGCGCCACGCCGCAATGGTTCATCAGCATGGACCGGCCCGGCCACGGCGGCGAAACCTTGCGCGCCGTCAGTCAGCGCGCGGTCGACGCCACTGAATTTTTCCCGGCATGGGGCCGTGCGCGCCTGGACGCCATGATCAAGAACAGCCCCGACTGGTGCGTGTCGCGCCAGCGTAACTGGGGTGTGCCGATGACCTTCTTCGTGCATAAGGATTCGGGTGAACTGCATCCGCGTTCGGCCGAGTTGCTGGAAGAGGTGGCGCTGCGCATCGAGCAGCAGGGCATCGAGGCTTGGTTTAGCCTGGATGTGCGCGAACTGTTGGGCGACGAGGCCGAACAGTACAAGAAATTGAACGATACGCTGGATGTCTGGTTCGACTCCGGCTCGACCCATTTCGCCGTGCTCAAGCAACGGCCAGAGCTCGCCTGGCCGGCGGATCTCTACCTGGAAGGATCCGACCAGCACCGCGGCTGGTTCCAATCCTCGTTGAAGACCGGTTGCGCCACCATCGGCCGCGCGCCGTACAAGCAGTTGCTGACGCATGGCTTCACCGTGGACGACAAGGGCTACAAGATGTCCAAGTCGCGCGGCAACGGCATCGCGCCGGAAGAAATCTGCAACTCGCTTGGCGCGGACATTCTGCGCTTGTGGATCGCCTGCGCCGACTACTCCGGCGATATGGCGCTGTCGCAGGAAATTCTCAAGCGCACGACGGAAAGCTATCGCCGCTTGCGCAACACGCTGCGTTTCCTGCTGGCCAACCTGTCGGACTTCGACCCGATCGACCACGCCGTGCCGTTCGAGCGCCTGCTGGAGATCGACCGCTACGCGCTGACGCGCGCCAAGGCGCTGCAGGAGAAGGTGGCGGGCGAGTACTATGCCCGCTACGCCTTCCACCATGCCATGCAGGAAATCGTCGTCTACTGCGCCGAGGATCTGGGCGCCTTCTACCTCGACATCCTCAAGGACCGCCTGTACACCACCGCCGCGCCGTCTCCGGCGCGCCGCTCGGCGCAAACCGCGCTCTACCACATTACCCGGTCGCTGCTGCTGCTGCTCTCGCCGGTGTTGTGCTTTACCGCGGACGAGGCGTGGGAGGTCTTTACCGGTAGCGACGAAGAATCGACGCTGTTCCATACTTGGCACGAGTTTCCGCAAGAGGAAGCCGATGCCGAGGCCCGGCTGACGGCCAAGTGGGACGCCATCCGCGCGTTGCGCGCCGAGGTCAACAAAGAGATCGAAGTGCTGCGCGCCGGCGAGCAGCTGGGCTCGTCGCTGCAGGCCGAGGTCGACATCGAGGCCGATGCGGCGCTGTTCCCGCATCTGGCGAGCGTGGGAGAGGATCTCAAATACGTGCTGATCGTTTCGCGCGTCGGCGTTGCCCAAGGCGACGTCACCCGTATCCGCGTCACCCCGTCGGCGCACGAGAAGTGCGAGCGCTGCTGGCACTATCGCGCCGACGTCGGCCGTCATGCAGAACACCCGACGCTTTGCGGTCGTTGCGCGCAGACGTTGGCGGGGCACGGCGAGGGCCGGCAGCATGCATGAGAATCGTCGTTGGCCGTGGTTTGGCATGGCCGTGCTGATCATCGTTCTCGATCAGCTGGCCAAGCTGTATTTCAATGGTAATTACCAGTACGGCGAAACGCGCGCGGTGATTCCGGGGTTGTTCAATTTCACGCTGATCTACAATCCCGGCGCCGCCTTCAGCTTTCTGGCCGACGCCGGCGGTTGGCAGAAGCATGTCTTCACCGTGCTGGCTTTCGCGGTATCGGGCTGGTTGGGGTGGAACATCGTGCGCGGCCGCTTCTCTTGCCTGATGCGCTGGGCCGCCGCCTTCATCATGGGCGGCGCGCTGGGAAACGTGATCGATCGCGTGGCTTATGGCCATGTCGTCGATTTCATCCAAGTCTACTACCATAATTGGTACTATCCGGCTTTCAACTTGGCGGACTCCTTCATTTGCGCCGGCGCGGCGCTGATGGTGCTCGACAGTCTGAGAAAGCCTTCGCACTGATCCCCGCCGGTCCGCCCGCGCGGACCGGTATCCTGATTCACCTGCATGCCTGAAGGACCGACCCGATGAACAAGACGATTATGCTAGCCAACCCGCGCGGCTTTTGCGCCGGGGTCGATCGGGCCATCGCCATCGTCGAACGCGCCATCGAGCGCTTCGGCGCGCCGATCTACGTGCGCCACGAAGTGGTGCACAACCGTTTCGTCGTCGATCAGTTGCGCGAGAAGGGGGCCATTTTCATCGAGGATCTGGCCGATGTGCCTGTGGGCGCGGTGCTGATCTATTCCGCCCATGGCGTGCCGCTGTCGGTGCGGCAAGAGGCGGAAAGGCGCGGCCTGCAAGTGTACGACGCGACCTGCCCGCTGGTGACCAAGGTGCACGTCGAGGTCAAGCGCATGCACAAGGCCGGCATGGATATCGTCATGATCGGCCACGCCGGTCACCCCGAGGTGGAGGGGACGATGGGCCAGGTGCCCGACCGCATGTATCTGGTGGAAAACGTCGGCGACGTGGCGAAACTCGAGGTCGAGCACCCCGAGGCGCTGGCCTATGTATCGCAGACCACGCTGTCGGTCGATGAGACGCGCGACATTATCGCCGCGCTGCAAGCGCGCTTTCCCCATGTCGCGAGTCCGAAGAAGGACGATATCTGCTATGCCACGCAAAATCGGCAAGACGCGGTCAAAGTCCTGGCTGATGCCTGCGATCTGGTGATTGTGGTCGGCTCGCCCAATAGCTCCAACTCCAATCGTTTGCGCGAGGTGGCGGCGCTCAAGGGCGTGGCGGCTTATATGGTCGACAACGCGAGCCAGCTCGATGCGGCCTGGTTCGATGGCCGAGCGCGCATCGGCGTGACCGCCGGCGCCTCTGCGCCGGAAGTGTTGGTCCGCGCCGTCATCGACCGGATTCGTGCCTGTGGCGTCGATGCGGTGACCGAGTTGCCGGGCGTGGAGGAGCGAACGAGCTTTGCGCTGCCTCCCGGACTGCGTGAAGAAAAAGTCTGATCCGCCGCGATGTTGTTTATTTCATAAGTGGCGGGCATGATGGGGCTCTACCCATCTATGGTTGCAACCTCGCCCGGCCACGGGCGCGAACAAGCGGAACACTGTCATGCCCACGCAAGCGCTTTTTCAAGCCAATCTCGACCACTTGGCCATCCGTCCCGCCACGGCGTATGAGTTCGCCGCGGTCGTTCGTCTCTACGACGAAGGCGGCTATGACGGCCGCTACCAGGCTTCGGACTTTCTCCTGCTGGCGATGATCGACATGGACGCCGTCGGCGTGGTGCGCTTGGTCAAGGAAGAGGGCTACACCCTGTTGCGCGGCTTGTATATCGGCAAGGCGTGGCGCGGACGCGGCATTGGCCGCCGTCTGCTGACCGCCGCCGCCGGCTATTTGACCGAGCCGTGCTACTGTCTGACGCAGACCTCGCTTCTGCATCTGTTTGCCGAGCAGGGCTTCGTTCCCTGTAGCGACGACATCGTCCCGCCATTCCTGCTGGAGCGCCGCCGCCGCTATGGCTGGACCGGCAAAACCTACCACGTCATCTACCGGCCCGATTAGCGCGAGCGTGCGTTGCACGCTACGCCGCTTGGTCCAGCATCGCCAAATAGGCGTCGACTTCCTCGACATCGCACAGCTCGGCGGACAGATACTGAGCCGCGTAGTCGCGCCAGATGCCTGATTCGAGGAACAGACGCAGCAACACGGGGTCCAGGTGTCCCTCGCTCGTCATGCGGCTCATGATGCGCAAAACCTCGCTCATGCGTTTGGCCGGCTTGTAGGGGCGATCCGATGCCGTCAGCGCCTCGAAGACGTCGGCAATCGCCATGATGCGCGCCAGCACGCTCATCTGATCGCCTTTGATGCCGCGCGGGTAGCCCTTGCCGTCCATGCGCTCGTGATGGCCGCCGGCGATTTCCGGCACGCGCGATAGATGTTTCGGCAGCGGCAGGCTTTCCAGCATCTTGATGGTGGTGACGATGTGCTCGTTGATGATGTAGCGCTCTTCCTCGTTGAGCGTGCCGCGGCGCACGGAGAGATTGTAGCGTTCGCCGCGATGCATGCGCAGCACGGGCACCGCCATGTTGAAGCCCCAGCGATTGTCCGGGGGCAACAGCTCGCCCGCGGGGCGGGGAATGCAGTGCTCCGGCTTGTCGCTCAACAGGGTTTCCTGGACCGGCAGCGGGGGCGTGGGATAGGTGCTCAGCCGGCGCTGCTCGAGGAAGCCGAGTCCCAAACGGTCATCCAACGTGCGTAGCCACGTGCGTTGTCCGATTTGAGTCAGCCGCGCCAGCTCCTCGTCGCGCATGAACTCGCTGCCTTGGTTGCACTGAGCGACAAAGGCGAACTCCTCGTCCAATTGCGCCTTTTCCTGTTCGCACTCGGCGGCAAGCTGACGCGCGTCGCCGCCGGCAAACAATCCTTGCCAGTAGCGGATGTCGGCGTCGCGCTTGAGCACCTCGAAACGCATGCGGATTTCGTGAATCCGGTCGTACAACGTTTCCAGCTTGGTGGCCTTGTCCACCACGTATTCCGGCGTGGTGACCTTGCCGCAGTCGTGCAGCCAGCTGGCGATGAACAGCGCCTCTTGATCCTCGGTTGCCATGCTGAATTTGGCCAAGGGGCCGCTCTGCGTCTGACAGGCGGCATCCGCCAACATGCGCGCCACCTGCGGCACGCGTTGGCAATGCCGGCCGGTATAGGGCGATTTGGTGTCGATGGCGCTTGCCATCAGCTCGACCAACGCGTTCATCAGCGCCTTGAGCGAATTGGCCAGCAGGCGGTTTTCGATGGCGATGGCGGCAAAGCTCGTCAGCGCTTTCAAATAGTGCAGGCGATGGTTGTGAACCGGCCGGTCTGGGCTGTCGTCCTCGATCAGAATCAAGAGGCCGAACAGCGCCTTGGATTCCAGCCGCATCGGCAGGATGGTGATCCGGTGGTGGTGACGCTTCAGTAACGGCCGCAGGGCTTTGGGCACCAGGCTCGGCGTGCTGCACAGCTGCACCGGTTCGCCGCCGGATTCCTGCGCGGCGCGTACCAGCGGATCGTCGAGCGACAGCGGCCCGAGCGCCGCTTCGCGCGCCTGGGCATCCTCCGGCAGCAGCGGATGCAGCGTCTGGTCCTGCTGCAACAGCCACATGCCGGCCTGATCGGCCGGCAGCGCGCGCGCGGTGGTGCGCAACACCATCGACATCAATTGCTCCTGCTGGTGCTCCGCCACCATCTGCCGGCTGAGCGTGATGAAATCCTGGATGGTGCTCTTCATGTTGCGCGACACGTCGAGCAGTTCGTTCATTTCGCGCACGCCGGTCGGTGGCGGATCGTCATGGGAAAAATCCAGCGCTTGAATGCGCGAGGTCGCCTCGACCAGCGCGCGGATCGGCTGACTCATGGCGCGGGATATCAGCCATCCGGCCGGCAGCATCAATAGCAGGAACAGCAATGGGATGCGCAGCGCGTGTTCCGCGATGTTTTGGCCCTCGGCAAACAACTCGTCCCGCGGCATCAGCATCAGTAGGTAATGCGGTGATTCGCTGATTTCCGCAATGGACGATATCGACACCACCCATGGCTCGTCATCGCTCAAGAGTGTGTCCGGCGGCACGGAACCGAGCTGCCAGCTCTGCGCCAGGTCGCGCAGCACGGGTTGGCTCGCCGTGTTCAACGGCGCGGCGCGGCGCGCTTGCTCGCTGCTGTCCGTGCTCACCAAGACTTCGCGCTTTTGATTGATCAGCAGCAACAGGGAGTGGGGGCTCGGCAAGTTGTCGCGCAGCGTTTGGCTCAGGTCCTGCAAGCGCATGTCGACGCCGATCACCGCTTGCCGGTCGGGGCTGCGGCTCGCCACTGTCATGCCCAAAAGTCCGGTGGTGCTGAAACGGTAGGGCTCGGTGTGCACATTGCCGTCATGGTGTTGCGCCAACGCGTACCAGGGACGTTGGCGCGGGTCATAGAATGTCGGCAACTGCCGGGGGGTGCCCACCGGCTGGCCGGCGGCGTCAAGAAAAGTCCAGTTCTGCACGGACTGGCCGGGCTGGGTTTGGCGCACTTGCTGCAGCAGCCAATGCGTTTGTGCCGGCGCGCTGGGGAATATCGCCCGCGATGGCGCGTCCATCCGCCTCACCAGGAAAAAGCGTCCGTCGGCAAAGCCGGCGTAGACCGCTTGTAACGAGGGGTTGTCCTTCAGACTGGCGATCAGCTGCGGCACGAACGCCTGCTGCTGTTCGGGCGTTTGGGCCGCGGTCAGCGCCGAGTGCGCCAACAACGCGCTCACCGCGCCGGCCCGTTCCTCGGCGCGGGCGAGATTCGCCACCACCTGGCGTTGCGTGGCGCTGAACAGTTGCATCTGTGCTTGCAACGTTTGCTGGGTGATGGCCTGGTAATAAAAGTAGCCGAGCGCCGCCGCGGTGATGATGACCGTGGTCGACAGCAATGTGGTTAATAACAACTGCAGCGACTGTCCTTTAGGATGGCTCGTCATGTCAGCCCCTCCTTATGTGGTTGACATAAACTATTCATAGTCTATTTATATTGACTCGCATTCTCACATTGCCGAATGGAGGGGCTATTGAAATCGCGCCCGCCGCCCCGATCTGCGCTGTTATCGTTGACCAACCTGATTCATCACCATGAGCGCACAGAAAGAGACACTGGGCTTTCAGGCCGAAGTGAAGCAACTCCTGCATCTGATGATCCATTCCTTGTATTCCAACAAGGAGATCTTCCTGAGAGAACTCATCTCCAACGCCTCCGACGCCGCCGACAAGCTGCGCTTTGAGTCGATGAGCGACCCGTCGCTGCTGGATGAGGATGGCGAACTCAAAATCCGCGTGAGCTTCGATCCGGCGGCACGGACGTTGACGGTGGCCGACAACGGCATCGGCATGAGCCGGGAAGAGGTGATCGAACACATCGGCACCATCGCCAAATCGGGCACGCGCAAGTTTTTCGACTCGCTGACCGGCGACGCGCAGAAGGATGCCAACCTGATCGGCCAGTTTGGCGTCGGTTTCTATTCCGCCTTTATCGTGGCGGACAAGGTCGTCTTGACCACCCGCCGCGCCGGCGCGGGCAGCGACAGCGGCGTGTGCTGGGAGTCCAGCGGCCACGGCGAGTACACGCTGGAGACCGTGCCGAAGGCTGGGCGCGGCACCGAGGTGGTGTTGCACCTGAAAGAGGGCGAAGACGAATTCCTCAACGACTGGCGTCTGCGTCATATCGTGCGCACCTATTCCGACCACATCTCGCTGCCGATCGAAATGAAGGTCGTTGACGAGAGTGACGAGGCGGACAAGGCGGCGGGCGAAGACAAGTACGAAGCCGTCAATCAGGCCTCCGCGTTGTGGGCTCGCGCCAAGAGCGAGATCAGCGACGAGCAGTACAAGGAGTTCTACAAACACGTGGCGCACGACTTCAGCGATCCCCTCGCCTGGAGCCACGCGCGTGTCGAGGGGCGCCAGGAATATACCGAACTGCTGTACATCCCGTCGCGCGCGCCGTTCGATCTGTACGACCGAGAACGCAAGCAAGGGGTGAAGCTGTATGTGCGCCGCGTGTTCATCATGGAAGACGCGCAAAAACTGATGCCGCATTATTTGCGCTTTGTTCGTGGCGTGATCGATGCCAGCGATTTGCCGCTGAACGTGTCGCGCGAGATCCTGCAGCAATCGAAGGACATCGAGGCGATTCGCGCCGGTTGCGTCAAAAAGGTCTTGGCCACGCTGGAAGACCTGGCGCAGAACGATGCCGACAAGTTCGCCAGCTTCTGGCAGGAATTTGGCCAGGTGCTGAAGGAGGGCGTGGGCGAGGATTTCGCCAACAAGGAGCGCATCGCCAGACTGCTGCGCTTCCATTCCACGGCGAGCGAGGGTGAGACGGCCGACGTGTCGTTGGCCGACTACGTCGCGCGGATGAAGGAAGGGCAAGAGAAGATCTATTTCATCACCGCCGACACCTTGGCGGCGGCCAAGAACAGCCCGCATTTGGAAGTGTTCAAGAAAAAGGGCATCGAAGTGTTGTTGCTGGTTGACCGGGTCGACGAATGGGTGAGCGGTCATCTGCTCGACTTCGACGGCAAGGCGCTGCAGTCGGTGGCCAAGGGCGAGCTGGATCTGGGCGCGCTGGAAGACGAAGCCGATAAGGCCGCGCAACAACACGCCGAGGAATCGGCCAAGCCGGTGATCGGCCGCATCGCCGCCGCATTGGGCGAGCGGGTCAAGGAAGTGCGTGCGACCGCGCGCCTGACCGATAGCCCGGCGTGCTTGGTGGTGGGCGAGCACGACATGAGCGCGCATCTGGAGCGCCTGCTCAAGTCGGCCGGCCAGGACGTGCCCGAGGTGAAGCCGGTGCTGGAGATCAACCCTGACCACGTGTTGGTGCAGCGGTTGTCGGCGGAACAGGACGAAACCCGTGCCGGCGATCTGGCGCAGGTACTCTACGACCAGGCGCTGCTGGCCGAGGGCGGAAAACTCGACGATCCGGCATCGTTCGTCAAGCGCATCAACCGGTTGATGTTGGAATTGTCCGCCTGATCCAGGGTAGGGCAAAAAACAACGGCCCCGCGCCATTGAGCACCGGGCCGTTTTTATGCCGCCTACGAGCGCGATGAAGGACGAAGGGGCTGCGGCACGACGTAGTCGCCGTATTGGCGGCATTGGACGAGCGTGCTGTTCTTCAAGGACGCCAGGCTGTCGTTGTCGATGGTGTCGATCCGGCAGATCGCCTTCATCTTGTCGTCGTTGAGCAGGGTGAGTTCGTCGGTGGCGGGGTTGGCGATCCAGGTCTGCGCGAGTGCCGCGCCGCTCAAGGCGGCAAAGTACAGGGCGATGGTCGATGGCTTGAGCATTTCGTTACTCTCCGTTTGATTTAAAGAGATTGAAGTAAATGCTTTTAATGCGGGCGACCGTGACGGTCAAGCTGGCGTGGCACGAGCGGATGGACGTGATTCGACAAAAAAGCCACAGGCCGAAAGGCCTGCGGCTTTTTTCACACAAAAGCGGCTAAACCGCCGGTGGGCAGGTATCGACGAAGGATGGGCGCGTTTCCAGCTTCTGCTGCAAGGCGAGCAGGTTGGGGTAAGCGTCTTTCCAGGCGATGTCCGGGAAACGGAAGTCCAGATAGGCCAAGCAGCAGCCCACGGCGATATCGGCCAGGCTGTAGCCGTCGCCATGGCACCAGGGGCGCTCGCCCAGATCGCGCGACAGCGCCGCCAGACCGCGATCGATCTTGCCCATCTGGCGATCGATCCATTCTTGGCTTTGCTGCGCGGCAGGGCGTTTGCGTTCCAGGAACACGGCCACCAGGGCGTCGATGATGCCGTCGGCCAGTGCCTCCCAGCGTTTGGTCAAGATCAGCTGGCGGTTGCCGTCGGGCAGCAGGCGCTGTACCGGCGAGACGTTGTCCAGGTATTCGACGATGACGCGCGAGTCGTAGAGCGTCATGCCGTCGTCGAGCTCGAGCACGGGTACCTTGCCGAGCGGGTTGTAGTCGGGAACCTTGCTGTCGGCATTCCAGGGAATGTCGACCTCAATCGGGCAGTCAATTTTCTTTTCGGCCAGAACGATGCGCACTTTGCGGGCATAGGGGCTGGTGAGCGAAGCGATCAGTTTCATAGAGGGCTCAAACCGGTTGATGATGCGTCTAGTTGCATAACGATGGCCTAACTTTAGCGCAAGCGCCGCCGCCCCGGAAGAGCCTGCACCCAGCCTCACTGCACCGCAAGCTTGCCGCTGACCTGCAATTGCAGGGTCGAAGTGCCGGCTTGCCAGTCGGGGGTTGCCACGCTGTCGGTATTGCCGGATGCGCGTTTGGCCATCATCGCCATCACCGGACGCGGCATATTGCCACTATTGCCGACATTCAATTCGCGTACGCTAACATGCGTCTTGCCCAACGCGCCGGCGGCAATTTTCGCCGTGGCTTGCAGTTGGGCGATGGCTTCCGGCAGCATTTGCTGTTCGATGGTTCGGCGCGCAGCGTCGGAGACGCTGAAGTCGACGCTGGAGAGCAGCAGCGTCTGCTGTAGCTTCGCGACCAATTGGGCGCCCTGGACGAAGTCACGGGTACGCAAGTGAATTTCGGCACGTCCCTGCCAGCCCTTGATTTGATTGTTCTTGTCATACTGAGGCCAGCTGGCGTAGGCGCCGCTGGACGCTTGAACGGCGCTATAGCCTTTGGCCTCTGCCAGCGCGGCGGCGGTCTTGCGGTTCAGGCTGTCGGCCAACGGCGCCGGCTGCGCCCGGCTGTCTTCTGCGTACAAGGTGACGTCCAGTTGATCGTTGGCTACTTCGCGTTGGCTCGACGCGGTCAGTTCGAGCACGGTGGCGGTGTCTTCCGCGGCGGCGGGCAGCGCCGCGGTCAGAAGCAGCGTGCCGCCCATCAAGGCATGTATGAGTTTCATGGTATCTCGCTGTGCGCAATGGAAAAGAGCTGGACAAAATAATGACGGGATCGTTCAACTGAACCCGTCATCAATTTAGTCGCATAGCCGCCGCAAGGGCAAGGCGATTAGGCCAAGTATTCGTAGCCCGGCAGCGTCAGAAATTCAACGAAACTGTCGGAAGTGGTCAGCATGTCGAACATCTTGACCGCGTCGTCGTACTGCTTGCTCCAGCGCGCGCCGTACTCCGCCTTGAGCTTGGCCACTTCGTCGGCTTGCAGCTGGCGGAACAGTTCCACCGTCACCTTGCGGCCGTCGTCGAGCACGCCCTTGGGCGAGCGAATCCATTGCCAGATCTGCGAGCGCGAGATCTCCGCGGTGGCGGCGTCTTCCATCAGGTTGTGGATCGGCACGCAGCCGTTGCCGGAGATCCAGGCGCCTAGGTATTGGATGCCGACGTTGATGTTCATGCAGAGCCCCGCCTCGGTGATCGGCGTTTCCGGTTGGAAGTTGATCAGATCGGCCGCCTTGACCTCGACATCCGGCCGCTGCTTGTCGATCTGGTTCGGCCGCGCGCCCAGCACGGCGCTGAAGGCCTCCAGCGCGATCGGCACGAGTCCGGGGTGCGCGATCCAGCCGCCGTCGTAGCCGTCGTTGGCATCGCGTTCCTTGTCGGCGCGCACGCCGCTCAGCGCCTTTTCGTTGGCCGCCGGGTCGTTCTTGATCGGAATCAGCGCTGCCATGCCGCCGATCGCCGGCGCGTTGCGGCGGTGGCAGGTCTTGAGCAGCAGTAGGCTGTAAGCGCGCATGAAAGGCACGGTCATGGTGATCTGCCCACGGTTGGCCAGGCAGAAGTCGCGGTTGTTCTTGAATTTCTTGATGCAGCTGAAAATATAGTCCCAGCGGCCGGCATTCAGGCCCGCGCTGTGTTCGCGCAGCTCATACAGGATTTCGTCCATCTCGAACGCGGCGAGAATGGTTTCGATCAGTACGGTGGCCTTGATGGTGCCGCGCGGCACCGAGAGCGCGTCTTGCGCGGCGATGAAGATGTCGTTCCACAGCCGCGCCTCGAGATGGCTCTCCATCTTGGGCAGGTAGTAATAGGTGGCCGAGCCGTTGGCGTTCAGATAGTGGATATTGTGGAAGAAAGACAGCGCGAAATCGAAGATCGCGCCGCTGACCTGCTCGCCGTCCACCGTCACGTGCTTTTCCATCAAGTGCCAGCCGCGCGGGCGCAAAATCAGCGTGGCGATGGTGTCGTTGAGGCGGTAGGCCTTGCCCTCTGCGCTCGTCCAGGCGATGGTTTTGCGGTAAGCGTCGCGCACGTTGATCTGGCCGGTGATCTGGTTGTCCCAGCTCGGGCAATTCGAGTCCTCGAAGTCGGCCATGAAGCTCTTGGCGCCGGAATTGAGCGCGTTGATCATCATCTTGCGCTCTACCGGGCCGGTGATTTCGGCGCGGCGGTCGAGAAGATCCGCCGGCAGCGGCGCGATTTTCCAGTCGCCGGCGCGGATGGCGGCGGTTTCCGGCAGGAAGTCCGGCAGACGGCCGGCGTCGAGCTCGGCCTGGCGCGTGACGCGCGCGCTCATCAGCACGCGCCGGCGCGCCTCGAACTGCCGGTGCAGCGCGGCGACCAGCGCCAGCGCGTCGGGGGTCAGGATGGTGGCGAATTCCGCCGAGATCGGGGCATGGATTGCGACGCCCTGTGGCAATGCTATCGACATGATGCTTCCTCTCGTGCTGTGCTTTTATGAAAATATGGTAATCAGTTTAGTGACGTCATAGTGCTAAAAAAAGACCTATAATCGCATAACATCTTTTACTTTTTAGTATCTAATGGACAACCTCAAGCAGTTGGAGAGCTTCGTCGCGGTGGTCAAACACGGCAGCCTCTCCGCCGCCGCGCGCATCGAGGGCGTGGTGCCGGCGGTGATGGGCCGCCGGTTGGATGCGCTGGAAGAGCGGCTGGGCGCCAAGCTGCTGGTGCGTACCACGCGCAGCCTGTCGCTGACCCAGGAGGGTAGCGCCTTTTACGAGGATTGCCTGCGCATCCTGGCCGAACTGACAGAGGCCGAGGCGTCGGTGGCCTCGGGTAGCGCGCGGGCGCGCGGCCATCTGCGCATCAGTGCGCCGGCGGGGTTCGGCCGCCGTCATGTCGCGCCGCATGCCGCCTCCTTCCAGCAGGCCAACCCGGACATCAAGCTCACCCTGGACTTGTCCGACCGCATGGTTGACCTGTTGCGCGATCCAATCGATTGCGCCATTCGCATCAGCGACCTGTCCGACTCCAGTCTCGTGGCGGTGCGTCTGGCACAAAACCGCCGCGTGGTGGTGGCCGCGCCCGCATACTTGGCGCAGCATGGCATTCCGCGCACCTTGGACGATTTGGCGCGGCACGCTTGCCTGACGCTCGGCGAAAGTCAGAGCCGCGGCTGGCGCTTCGTGGTGGACGGCGAGCAGATCAATCTGCGTGTCGCCGGCATGCTCGAGTGCAACGACGGCGCCGTGCTGCACGATTGGGCATTGCAGGGCAGGGGATTGGCCTGGCGCTCGCTCTGGGAAGTGAAGGACGACCTGTCGGAGGGGCGCTTGAGTAGTGTGCTCGATCACTATTCCTCGCCCGACTACCCGGTCTATGCCGTCGTGCCGCAACGCAAGTTCCTGCCGCTGCGGGTGCGCCGCTTCATCGATCATTTGAAGGCCATCTATGCGCAGGCGGGCTACTGGGATTGAGGCCGGCGGCTTTTCGAACCGGGCTGGCGCGTAGTTGTGTATGCTTGCGCCATGAATGACGGGACGACATAGAATCATGAAACGTTTTTTTCTCACCGGCGCGATGTTGCTGTGCCTGAGCCTGAGCGCCTGGGCGGCCGAGCCGACTTACCAGCTGACCTGTTTGCCCGAGAGCGATTCGCTCACTTTGGCCGATACCATCCGCACCCGGCTTGAACTGCACGGCTGGCGCGAGGCGGCCGGCAAACCGGATTATCAGTTGTGCTTCCAGCAGGAGGCGCGGCAGGAGGTTGTCACCGATCCGGGCTATTACGGTCCGGGCCCTTATTGGACGCCGCCTTCGACCCGCGTGGTGAGCATTCCGATGCTGACCCTATCCGCCAGCGGCAGCGGCCGGCCGTCGTGGCGCGGTTCGCAGGACTTGGGCGATGACGGTTTGGACGCGGCGATACGGCAATTGATCGACCGTCTGCCGCTCTGAGACGCTGGCGATCAACGACAACCCCCGGACCCCCGGGGGGTTGTTTTTGCGTCGCGGGAAACTATTCTTGTTGAGAATCGACCAATGCATTATTTGCATTAAATCAAATCCAGCTGTTTGTCGGCGTCCTAGACTGTCGATAACGACAGATTCAGACTTTGCAAGGAAGTATCATGCGCCTACGTCCCTACCAACCCGGCGAAGAGCCCAAGCTGTGGGATCTGTATCAACAGCTTGGCCAATCCGGTCAAAACCAGCAGCAATGGCTGTCGCGCTTGCGTCAGAGCGTGCCGTTCGTGGTCGAATATGACGGCCAGGTCATCGGCTACGCCAATCTCGACGGCGAAGGCGTCGTCGATCATTTCTTTGTGCGGGAAAATTGGCAGGGCCGCGGCGTCGGCACCTTGCTGATGGAAAAAGTGCATCGCGAGGCGGCTGGCCGCCGCCTGCCGGCGTTGACCGCGCTGGTGTGCCGCGCGTCGCAATCGTTTTTCGCCCACTGGGGCTTTGAGCGCGAGCCTGGGCAGCCGCTAGACGCCGACAATGCCTTCATGCGCAAAAACCTGCGCTGATTCCGAACGATTCTTCTTGTGCGTGTTGTACGCCGGACAGGCGGGCCTGTCCGGTTTTTTTATGGACATGTTTATCTGGTTGCGACACGTTAATAAGAAGATGGTGATTTTGTGATCCTGGCTTGATCTAGTGCAACTAAGCGCGCGCGCGCTTGATGCACGATGCGGGCTCAAAAACACCTAAAAAATCCGTATAAGAGGAATCGTTCCATGACTACCCCAATCATGCCGATTAATGTCGGAAATACTGGCTTCATGCTGTTATGCGCCAGCCTGGTGATGTTGATGACCCCGGGCTTGGCATTCTTCTACGGCGGTCTGGTCGGCCGCAAAAACGTGCTGACCATCATGGCGCAGAGCTTCATGTCGCTCGGCTGGACC
>NZ_JAFAND010000141.1 GCF_019232825.1 Paludibacterium sp.
GCGCACCATGGCCGGTCCGTCGTCGATGCGGATGTCGGCCACCATGGACAGCGGCACGCTGGCGCCGCCGGCGGTGACGATCGGCAGCGCCTTGATGGCGTCCAGGTTGTCGCGCAGCTCGCGCGGGAAGCGCAGGCCGATCGGGTAGCGCTCCAGTCCTTCGATGGTTTCCCCGACTTGGTCGCCGCCGATGCCCAACGAGACGGTCTGCTGGATATCGTCGATGGTCAGCCCATAGCGGGCGGCGGCGGCGCGGTCGATGTCGACGTCGATATAGTGACCGCTGCCCAAGCGCTCGGCGCTGGCCGAACGGGTGCCGGGCACGGTTTTGACCGCAGCCTCGATTTGTTGCGCCAGACGCTGGATTTGTCCCAGATCCGGCCCCGAGACCTTAATGCCGACCGGCGTTTTGATGCCGGTGGCCAACATGTCGATGCGGTTGCGGATCGGCTGCACCCAGACGTTGGACAAGCCGGCGATATGCACCTTGCCGTCCAGCGCGGCGATCAGCTTGTCGGTGGTCATGCCGGGGCGCCATTGATCGCGCGGCTTGAGCGAGATGGCGGTCTCGAACATTTCCAGCGGCGCGGGATCGGTCGCGCTTTCGGCACGGCCGGCCTTGCCGGTGACGCGCGCCACTTCGGGCACGCTGGCGATCAGCCGGTCGGTGATTTGCAGCAATTCGCGCGCTTTGGCGGCCGATAGTCCAGGTTGGGCCGTCGGCATGTACAGCAGGTCGCCTTCGTCCAGCGGCGGCAGGAACTCGCTGCCGAGCCGACGCACCGGCCAGGCGGTGAGGGCCAGCATGGCGGCGGCGAGCGCGAGCGTCGGCAGAGGATGGCGCAGCACCCAGTCGATCGCCGGACGGTAGAGCCGGGTCAGGACGCGGTTGAGCGGGTTTTGCTGTTCGTTGCGGATGTTGCCGCGGATGAAGAATGTCATCAGCACCGGCACCAAGGTCACCGACAGTCCGGCGGCGGCGGCCATCGCGTAGGTCTTGGTGAACGCCAGCGGCGAGAACAGCCGCCCTTCCTGCGCCTGCAACGTGAAGATGGGCACGAAGCTGACGGTGATGATCAACAGGCTGAAAAACAATGCGGGGCCGACCTCGACCGCCGCGCGGGACATCAATTGCAGGTGGGACGCCGCGTCGGGCGCGCGATGACCGTGCTGTTCCTTCCAGGCTTCCAGATGTTTGTGCGCGTTCTCGGTCATGACCACCGCGCCGTCGACCATGGCGCCGATGGCGATGGCGATGCCGCCGAGCGACATGATATTGGCGTTGATGCCCTGGTAGCGCATGACGATGAACGCGGTGAGCACCCCCAGCGGCAGCGACAGAATCGACACTAGGCTTGAGCGCATGTGAAACAGGAACAGCAGGCAGACGATGGCGACGGTGACGAATTCTTCGATCAGCTTGTGCGACAGGTTGTCGACCGCGCTCTCGATCAGGCGCGAGCGGTCATAGACCGGCACGATGTCCACCCCGGGCGGCAGGCTCTTTTTCAGTGTGTCGAGCCGTTCCTTGACCAGCCGAATGGTGCCGTCGGCGTTGTTGCCGGCACGCAGGATGATGACGCCGCCAACCGTTTCGCCGTTGCCGTTCATCTCTTCGATGCCGCGGCGCATTTCCGGTCCGACCTGAACGTCGGCCACGTCGGAAAGCAGAATAGGCGTGGCGCCCGGCGTGCTTTGCAGCACGATGTGGCGGATGTCGTCGGCGGACTTTAGATAGCCGCTGGCGCGCACCATGTATTCGGCTTCGCCCATTTCGACCACGGAACCGCCGGCCTCGTTGTTGGCTTTGCGCAAGGCGTCCGCGACCATCGGCAGGCCGATGCGATAAGCGCGCAGCCGATCGGGCTGCAAGACCACCTGGTATTCGCGCACCATGCCGCCCACGGTGGCCACTTCTGCCACGCCGGGCACGCTGCGCAGCTCGTATTTCAAGAACCAGTCCTGTAGCGAGCGCAGCTGGGCCAGGTCGTGTCGGCCGCTGCGGTCGACCAGTGCGTATTGGTAGATCCAGCCTACGCCGGTGGCGTCCGGGCCGATTTGCGGCTTGACGTCGGGCGGCAGTTTTGCCGCCGCCTGGTTCAGATATTCCAGCACGCGCGAGCGTGCCCAATAGAGGTCGGTGCCGTCGTCGAACAGCACGTAGACGTAGGAATCGCCGAAAAAGGAGAAACCGCGCACGGCCTTGGCGCCCGGTACCGACATCATCGTGGTGGTCAGCGGGTAGGTGATCTGGTCCTCGATGACCCGTGGCGCGCGGCCGGGCGCGCTGGTCTTGATGATGACCTGAACGTCGGACAAGTCGGGCAAGGCGTCCAGCGGCATGGTGCGGACCGCCCAGAGGCCCCAACCGAGCAGCACCAGCGCCATCAACAGCACCATGAGCCGGTTTCTGACCGACCATTGGATCAGTTTTGCGATCATGACCGGTCTCCCGACTGGTTCGGCGGATTGAGGGTGTCGAGGCCATGCTGCAGGTTGCTTTCCGAGTCGAGCAGGAATTGACTGGACGCGACGATGCGCTGGCCGGCAGTCAGTCCACTTAAGATCTCGGTGCGTCCGCCGGCTTCGCGGCCGGTGACCACCGCCACCGGGACGAATTGGCCGTCTCCTTGCGCGAGCACGACCAGATTGCGCCGGCCGGTGCGGATGACGGCTTCGCTCGGCACCAACAGATGCGGGCGAACGCCGGCGGAGAGCGTGAGACTGGCCAGCATCCCGGGGCGCAGACGGTGTCCCGGGTTGGCCATGCTGACGCGCAGCGGCAGGGTGCGGCTGTCGCCAGCCAGCTGCGGCAGCACCGATTCGACTTTACCGTGCAGGGCCTCGCCCGGCGCGGCCGGCAGGGTGATGGTCACGGCGTCGCCTGGCTTGACGCGGTTGGCGTCGTTTTCCAATAGTTCACCCACCACCCAGACGCGGTCGAGATTGGTGATGGTCATGATCGGCTGTCCCGGATCGACCTTGGCGCCGGGATGGACCAGAACCTCGGTGATGAAGCCGCCTTGGGGGGCGGTGACGGCGACCGCGCCGCCCGGCGACACGCCCCAGGTGGCGAGGCGTTGCCGTGCGGCATTGCGCAGCGCCGGGTCGCCCTGGGCGATGGCGTATTCGGCCGCCATTTGCCGGCCTTCGGGCGAGGCGATGGTGGCGAGCAGAGACCCGGCCGCGACGGCGTCGAACGCCGCGTGCGCCGGCATGGCGGTGACCCAGCCGCCGACTTTGCTGATGGCGGTTGCCACGCGCCGGTCGTCGGCCTTGACGGTGCCGACCACGGTCAGGGCGTCGTCGAGCGCGCCGCGTTGTACCGTGGCATAGCGCACGGCGGTGTGTTGCAACGTGTCCGGCGCCACGGCGATGGCGCCCGGTTGGGTGTTGTCCTGGGCATAGACCGGCACCAGGTCCATGTCCATCAACGGCGATTTGCCGGGTTTGTCGTAGCGAGAGCCCGGCTGCATCGGATCGGTCCAGTAGGCGATGCGCCGCTGCCCCTTGGCCGGCATCGCCGTGGCGCCGTCGTATTTCGGAACCAATTTCATGCCCATGTCGGGCGAGACGCCTTCATGGTCGTAGTGCTTGGCGGGGTTCATCGGATCGTACCAGTACAGCACCTTGCGGCTGCCGTCGGCGGCCGTCGCCGCAGCGGGGTACAACAACCAGGCGGCGAGGCCGCCGCCGGCGACCACCAGCGCGGTCAGCGCGGCGGCAAGCGTTGTCTTGTTCATGATCGGGTCCTTGAAGGTCAGCGGTCGGCGGGGACGAAGTAATCCAGCGCGAGGCGCGCGCGGTCGCGCTGGTAGCGCAGTTCGAGCAGCTTTAAGGCATCGTCGATGGCGCTTTGCCGCGCGTCGCTCACTTGGTCGAAGGTGGCGCTGCCATTGGCGTAACCGGCGATATTGCTGGCCAACAGATGGCCGGCGCGTTGCGGCAAGGTGGTGGCGAGCTGATTTAGCCTGCCGTCCAGGCCGAGCCAATCGGCGTAGTCGGCGGCCAGTTCCGCCCGCAGGCTTTGCAGTTCGGCGTCGCGCGTTGCTGCAGCGGCCTCCAGGTCGAGGTTTCTGGCCGCCGCCAAGCGGTCTTGCCGCGCGCCGGGCCGGATGGGGAGATTGAAGCTGACCATGGCGGTCAAGGTGTTGGGCATGCCCGGCGTGCGTGCGCGGCCGTATGAAAGCTCGAACTCCCAGTCCGGCACTTTGGCTTCGCGCGCTTGTTGCAAGGCGTTGGTCGCCAGGTCGGTTTCCTTGCCGCGCACCAAGATGGCCGGATGACGTTCCAAGCGCTCGTCGAGCTCGGCCAGCGGCGGCGGCGCATCAAGCTCGGGCAGCGTGTCCGGCAGATCAGCAAGGCCGACCCAGCGCACGACCTGCGCGTCCGCTTTGCGCTGGTCGGTTTGCACCTGCGCGATACGGTCGGCCAGCAGCAGCCGGGCCCGGTCGGCCGCCGCCGCGCCGGCCAGGCTGCCTTGCCCATGCGCCAACGCCAGCCGCTGCGCTTGGGCTTGGCGTTCTTGAGTGTGCAATTGCTGCGCCAAGAGCCGGATTTGCGCGCGGGCGTACACCGCGTCCAGCCAGGCGAGTGCGGCGTCGCGCCGGATCGACAGGCGGGTCAGGGACGCATCGGCCTGCATCTTCTCGGCGTTGAGCCGGCTTGCCGCCACGGCCAAGGGCAGCTTATTGCCGCCGGGGATCATTTGCGCCACGCCGATGACGTCCATGGTCTGGTCGGTGGCGCGAAAATCGCTGACCGGCAGTTTTTCCTCGCCGATCTTGATTTTAGGGTCCGGCCATTCGCCGCTGGCGTGGGCTTCTTCCGTTTGCGCTTGGCTGCCCATTTGCAGGGCGCGCACTTGCGGCGCGCGCGCCACGGCAAGCGTGGTCATGTCCTGCAATGAGAGCGGCGCGGCCTGGGCCTGTAGGGTGAGCGACAACACGCCACTCGCCATCAGGAGGATTGCGCTGGGCGTTTTCATTTCCCATCCTCGATAGGTGAAGTTTGCGAGGAGTTTGGCGGGTCGTCGCCGACGGGAAACTGACCGGAAGATTACATTTCTGTCAGCTTGAGAAGCGCCGACTGAATTGCGGCACAATGATGGGCAACTGCAGCGAAAGAGAAAAGGGATGGATCGATGAAGATCCTGGTGGTGGAAGACGAGCCGAAAACCGGGGATTACCTGAAGCAGGGGTTGTCGGAGGCGGGGTTCGTGGTGGACCTGGCGCGCGATGGCTTGGATGGCCTGCATTTTGCCCTGTCGGAAGCGTACGACCTGACGATTCTCGACGTCAGCTTGCCCGGCATGGACGGCTGGGACGTGCTCAAAATGCTGCGCGGCGCCGGCAAGCAACTGCCGGTCTTGTTTCTGACCGCGCGCGACACGGTGGACGAGCGGGTCAAGGGGCTGGAGCTGGGCGCGGACGATTATTTGGTCAAGCCGTTCGCCTTCGCCGAGCTGCTGGCGCGTATCCGCACCCTGTTGCGGCGTGGCAGCGTGGTCAAGGAGGCCGAGGTGCTGCAGGTGGCGGACTTGGCGCTGGATCTGCTGCGCCGCCGGGTGACGCGCGCCGGCGAACGCATCGATCTGACCGCGAAGGAATTCATGCTGCTGGAACTGTTGATGCGACGCCAGGGCGAGGTGCTGCCGAGAAGTCTGATCGCGTCGCAAGTGTGGGATATGAACTTCGATAGCGACACCAATGTGATCGAGGTGGCGGTGCGGCGGCTGCGGGCCAAGATCGACGACAGGTTCACGCCGAAGTTGATCCGAACGGTGCGTGGCATGGGCTACGTGATCGAGGCAGGAGACTGAGATGCCCGGGCGGCCTTCCATTACGCTGCGGCTGACGCTGCTGTTCTCGCTGGTATCGACCGGGGTGTTGTTCGCCATGGGGTTGCTGTTGACGCCGCTCGTCGAGCGGCATTTTGCGAGCCTCGACGGTCTGCGTCTGGACAGCGCGACGCAACTGGTGCGCCATGTGCTGACGACCACGTCTCCCAACGCGTCCCCCCGCTTGCTGCAAGACCGGCTGGACGAACTCATGGCGGGGCAGCGCGACGTTGCCGTGGTGCTGTTTTCTTCGCAGTGGCAGCCGGTCTATGTGTCGCCCGGCATCCGTTTGTCGGCGGATTGGCTGGCCCACGCCCGCGCGGACACAGCGCGCTTGCCCGCCTGGCCGGACGCGGATGGCCGGGTATGGCGCGGGCATGCCCAGCCATTGCCGGCGCAGGGCCGCGCCTGGACGGGCGGCACCGTGTTCGCCGCGGTTGACCTGGGCATGCACCAACATTTCATGACGTCGTTCCGTTTGGCTTTGTGGCTGGTGATCGGCTTGGCCGCCGTCGTCAGCGGCCTATTGGGCTGGTGGGCGACCCATCGAGGGTTGGCGCCGTTAAGCGACATCCGTAAGCGCACGGCGCAGATCACGATCAACAATCTGAATGACCGTTTGCCGGAGGCGGCAATGCCGGTGGAGTTGGCTGGCGTGGTGACCGGCTTGAACGTGATGCTGGCGCGTCTGGAGGGGTCGTTCAAGAAGTTGACCGATTTCTCGTCGGACATCGCCCATGAATTGCGCACGCCGGTCAACCGTCTGCTGACGCAGAATCAGGTGATGCTCAGCAAGCCGCGCAGCGCCGATGACTATCAGGATGTGCTGGCCTCCAATATCGAGGCGTTGGAGCAGCTCTCGGGCATGATCTCGGACATGTTGTTCCTGGCCAAGGCCAGCAACGATCTGGTGGTGCCCAAGCGGGAGCCGATCAAGCTGCACGAAGAGACGCGCCATGTGCTCGATTTTTACGAGGCGTTGATCGAGGAGGCCCGCATCACGGTGCGGCTGACAGGGGATGCCGAGACGAGCGGCGACCGGCTGATGATGCGTCGCGCGATCGGCAATTTGGTCTCCAACGCCGTGCGCCACACGCCGCCGGACGGACAGATCGAGATTGTCTTGTCGCGCGATGCCGACCGCTTGGCGCGGTTTAGCATCAGCAATACCGGACCGACTATCGAGGCCCGGCATCTTGAGCGGCTGTTCGACCGCTTCTATCGCGGCGAACTGGCCAAGCACGAAAAGACCGAGGGTTCCGGGCTTGGACTCGCCATCACGAAGTCGATTCTGCAGGCTCACCGGGGGGGCATCCAGGCCGCTTCCGGCGACGGTCGCACGATCTTCACGTTTTGGCTGCCGGTTAAATAGCAAAAGAAAAAGGGGGAGGGTGTCGACAAACCCATGCTCGCGAAGCGAGCGCCCTCTCAGGGAGAGGGCGGGGGGAGTGGGAATCGATGATCAGGCTGCGAAATCAGTCAGTTGCCACTAAGGCCCGGCTGTGCCGGGTCCTCCGTAACCGCTGCAAACCACTAAATCAACAGCCTGACAAACCGCCGGGTTTGCCCGGCGGTTTGTCGTTTTTAGTTATCTTGGCGCGCGACATCGGGCGCGACGGGTGTTCGCGTCACCATGATCTTGTCGACCCGGGTCTTGTCCATGTCGACCACCTCGAAGTTGAAATCCAGGCATTCAATGCGATCGGTTACCATCGGAACGCGGCCAAGCTGGAACATCATAATGCCGCCCAACGTGTGGATGTTGCCGGTTTCCTCTCCCGGCAGATGCTCGTCGTGGTCGATGTCGAAAAACTCTCTGAACTCATCCAGCGTCACCGTGCCATCCATCAGCCAGCTGTTTTCATCGCGCTGAACGATGCTGTCGTCTTCTTGGTCGGTGGCCGGCAGATCGCCGACAATCGCTTCGAGCACGTCATTCATGGTGACGAGCCCTTCCAGTTCTCCATATTCGTCCACCACTAGGGCGATATGGGTGCGCGCGATCTTGAATTGTTCCAGCAACTGCATCAGCGAGACGGATGCCGGCACATACAATGGCGGCGTCAGATCGGCGGGGAAATCGACTTTCCCGCCACCGAGCAACTGATCGAGCATGCGTTTGGATTCGAGAATGCCGACGATGTGTTCCATGCCGCCTTTGCAAACAGGGAAACGCGAGTAGGGGCTTTCTTTCAATAACGCAAAATTTTCTTGCTGCGGCTCTTCCAGGTCGACGGAAACGATATCCTTGCGTGGCGTCATGATCGAGGCCACTTTGCGATCATCCAGACGGAAGATGTTTTCCACCAGTTCCTGCTCGGTGCGATCGAATACGCCTTCATCCGCGCCCTGTTCGATCAACACGCGAATTTCTTCCTCGGTGATCGACGGTTCCTGGCTCTTCTTGGCGCCGATCAAGCGCAGCACGCCGTCGGTGCTGGCACTGAGCACGCGAACCAATGGCGCGGTCAACATGGAGAGCAGTCGCATGGGGCGCGCCATGGTGCTGGCGACGAGTTCAGGGTTGTGCATGGCCAGCCGCTTTGGCACCAGTTCGCCCAGAATCAGCGACAGCATCGTGACGAAGAACACGACCAACACATCGGCCAGGGGCTTGCTCAGCGGTGCCAGCAGCGTATAGGGAGCCAGCCATGCATGAACATCATTGGCGATCGACGCTTCCGCATAGACGCCGGACGTGATGCTGATGAAGGTAATGCCGATTTGAACGGTGGAAAGGAATCGTGTGGGATCTTCAACTAAGGCCAATGCCGAGCGCGCGCCCTTGTTTCCTTCTTCTGCCCATTGCTGCAACCGGACTTTGCGGGAAGAGACCAATGCCAATTCCGACATGGCAAAAATGGCGTTGAATAAGACCAGCAACAGCAATATCAGTATGTCCACGGCCCTTGGGTATGTTGTGAGTGAAGCCCTAGGATAGGGCAAGGCGATGCCGGAGGGAAGCGATAGATTTGCTTCCGATGGAACGGCCTTGCGGCCGATCTCCTCTCATCGCGGTTCTGTCCACCGAACGGGCGCGTGGCCATGCTGCTGCAGCCAATCGTTGGCTTTGGAAAAATGGCCGCAGTGCAGAAAGCCGCGGCTGGCCGATAGCGGGGAAGGATGCGCGGCTTCCAGCACGAGATGGCGCCGCCGGTCGATCTTGTCGGCATTGCTGCGTGCCCAATTGCCCCATAGTAGAAAAACGCATCCCGCGGCGGTGGTGTTGACGCTGTCTATCAGGGCATTGCTGACGGCCTGCCACCCCAGTTTGGCATGGCTGCCTGCGCGATCGGCGGCGACGGTCAGCACGCTATTGAGTAATAGCACCCCTTGGCGCGCCCAATGGGTCAGATCCCCATGCAACGGCGGCGTGGCGCCGGTGTCGCTTGCGAGTTCCTTATAGATATTGCGCAGCGATGGCGGGACGCGCACGCCGGGCGGAACGGAAAACGACAGCCCCATCGCTTCGCCGGCGCCATGGTAGGGGTCCTGGCCGAGAATCACCACCCGCACATCACGTGGCGCGCAATATTGCAGCGCATGGAAAATGGCAGGACGGGGCGGGTAGATGATTTCACCGCTTGCACGACGTTCATGCAGTTGGGCATCGATGGTCTGCAGTGCCCGGCGCATGGACGGACTATCCAGAATAGGTTGCCAGTCGGGGTGTACGGACTGCAATGCGAGGTCGAGAAAGGTATACGGAGGCATGGTGTCAAACGTCCGGCGATACGCCCTCGCCGGTCGACGAGGGCGTCTAGTGATCAATAACGCGGAAGGGCAGGGTCGATGGTTTGCGACCAGGCATCGATACCGCCGCGCAGGCTGACGACTTGGTCGAAGCCGGCTTGCTGCAAGAAATGACATACCTGCAAGCTGCGCATCCCATGATGGCATATGGTGACGATGAGTCGATCATCCGGCAGCGTGTTGTGCCGCAAGGGAATCAGCTGCATCGGCAGCAGCACCGAGCCGTCTATGTGAGCCAAATCCCATTCCCAGGGTTCGCGCACGTCGAGCAGGAAAGGCGCCGCCGCGGGGTCCGCCAGCAAATCGGATAGCGCCTGAACGGAAATTTCCGGCGTCATCAGAAGACGAACCGTTCCGGTTCCAGCGCGTCGCTGCCGCTCAGACGGGAAATAACCGTTTCGTACAGCTTGCTTTCCGAAAAATCGTTTTCGCTGATGCGGTGGATCAGGCGCACGGTCATCACCGGCTCGTCACCGACGGTGACGATCATACGGCCACCGATGGCCAACTGCTGCTTTAGCGTTTCCGGCACGACCGGTACCGAACCGCCGACGAAAATGGCATCGAAAGGCGCGTGCTTTTCCAAACCGAGCAAGCCGTTGCCTTCGATCAGCGTTACGTTGCCAATCCCGGCATGGCGCAGACGGTCCGTCGCCGTGTGCAACAGCGTCGCATGGCATTCGACGCTGTAGACGTGCTCGGTCAGTTTGGCCAGTAACGCGGTGACGTAGCCGCTGCCGGTGCCGACCTCGAGGACCTTGTCGCCCGGTTGAAGCGACAAATCCTGCACCATGCGCGCTTCTTGTTTGGGCTGCAGCATGCGGCCGCCGTTAGGCAATGGCAGTTCCACGTCGGTGAAGGCTAACGCGCGTTGTTGTTCCGCCACGAAATCTTCGCGTTTCACGTGAAACAGCAAATCGAGAATAGCCGGGTCCAATACTTCCCAGGGACGGATCTGTTGCTCGACCATATTGAAGCGCGCTTGTTCGAAATCCATTCACCATACTCCGCAGCTTTATGACAATAACTTGCGATTATCCCATATTTGCCTTACCTTCACAGCATCGCTAGGGGTCCCGTTTCTGTTTTTCGTTTTCAGACAACAGTGCGGGTGAGAAATACCCTTCGAACCTGATCCGGTTAATCCCGGCGTAGGGAAGCGGTGCTATTCGTAGCATTTCATGCCCCACGCCGTTTCATCGCCTAGGAGGGCATGATGAACGCGTCAACCTCACCCGAACCCCGCATCGAACTAGACCAAGCTACTGTTCAGCCATTTCCCAACTCTCGGAAAGTCTATGTTGCCGGCAGCCGTCCCGACTTACGGGTACCGATGCGGGAAATTTCACAAGCGGATACGCCGACGCAGTTCGGCGGCGAAAAGAATCCGCCGATTTACGTCTACGACGCCAGCGGGCCGTATACCGATCCAGCATGTCAGATCAACCTGGAAAATGGCCTGCCGCCGCTGCGCGCCGCATGGATCGACGAACGGCAGGACAGTGAGACGGTCAGCGAATTGGGCAGCGCCTATAGTCGCCTGCGCGCCGATGATCCATCGCTAGACGCCTTGCGCTTCAATTTGAAGCGCACCCCGTTACGTGCGCGAACGGGCGGCAACGTAACGCAAATGCATTACGCGCGCCAAGGCATCATTACGCCGGAAATGGAATTTGTCGCTATTCGCGAAAATCTCCATCGCGATCATTATTTGCAAACGCTGCGTGAGTCGGGGGGGCAGCGCATGTTGGATTTGTTGTCCCGTCAACATGCAGGCCAAGGATTCGGCGCGCGTTTACCCGAGCGCATTACGGCTGAATTCGTCCGCGGTGAAGTCGCCGC
Source organism: Paludibacterium sp. (assembly GCF_019232825.1). Lineage (GTDB taxonomy): Bacteria > Pseudomonadota > Gammaproteobacteria > Burkholderiales > Chromobacteriaceae > Paludibacterium. The sequence continues at coordinate 11,435 of NZ_JAFAND010000141.1, forward strand.
CGGCCGGGCGATCATTCCAGCCAACATCAACCATCCGGAAAGCGAACCGATGATCATCGGCCGCAACTTTCTGGTGAAGATCAATGGCAATATCGGCAACAGCGCCTTGTCGTCCTCGATCCACGACGAGGTCGATAAAATGACCTGGGGTATTCGCTGGGGCGCCGATACCATCATGGATCTGTCCACAGGGAAGAACATTCACGAGACGCGGGAATGGATTCTGCGCAATAGCCCGGTGCCGGTCGGCACGGTGCCGATCTACCAAGCGCTGGAAAAAGTGAATGGTAAAGCGGAGGACCTGAGCTGGGAGGTCGTGCGCGACACGCTGATCGAGCAGGCGGAGCAAGGGGTCGACTATTTCACCCTGCACGCCGGCGTACTACTGCGTTATGTGCCGCTCACCGCCAACCGGATGACCGGCATCGTGTCGCGCGGCGGTTCGATCATGGCCAAGTGGTGCCTCGCGCATCATCAGGAAAATTTCCTCTATACCCACTTCGACGAGCTTTGTCAGATCCTAAAACAATACGATGTGGCGATTTCGCTCGGCGATGGACTGCGGCCCGGCTCGGTGTTCGATGCCAACGACGCGGCACAGTTGGCTGAACTGAAAACGCTGGGCGAACTGACGCAAATCGCCTGGCGACACGATGTGCAAGTGATGATCGAAGGCCCGGGCCACGTGCCGATGCAGCTGATCAAGGAGAACATGGACAAGGAGTTGGAATGGTGCCATGAAGCGCCGTTTTACACGCTGGGCCCATTGACCACCGACATCGCGCCAGGCTACGACCACATCACTTCGGCGATCGGCGCCGCACAGATCGGCTGGTATGGCACGGCCATGCTGTGCTACGTGACGCCTAAGGAGCATCTGGGCCTGCCGGATCGTCACGATGTCAAGGAAGGTATCATCACGTATAAGCTGGCCGCGCACGCGGCCGATTTGGCCAAAGGTCACCCGGGGGCGCAAATTCGCGATAACGCCTTGTCAAAAGCACGGTTCGAATTCCGTTGGGAAGACCAGTTCAACCTGGGTCTGGATCCGGACCGCGCGCGGTCGTTCCATGACCAGACTTTGCCCAAGGACAGCGCCAAAGTCGCTCACTTCTGCTCGATGTGCGGCCCGCAATTCTGTTCGATGAAAATCACGCAGGACGTGCGCGCTTACGCCGAACGTCAAGGCATCAGCTCTGAACAGGCGCTCGAGCAGGGCATGCAGGACAAAGCCATCCAATTCATGGCTTCGGGGTCTAAACTGTACGACAAGGTGTGATCACTTTCGGGAGAACCAAATGAAACTGTATTACTCGCCCGGCGCATGTTCGCTTTCGCCGCACATCGTGATGGCCGAATTGGGCATGACCTATCAAGCGGAAAAGGTCGACCTGCGCGCCATGCCGCATGTGACGGAGAGCGGCAAGACGTTTAGCGACATCAACCCGAAGGGCAGCGTGCCGGCACTGGTACTGGACAATGGCGAACTGCTGACGGAAGGGGCGGTCATCGTGCAGTATCTGGCCGATCAAGCACCCGCTAAGCAATTAGCGCCGGCGCAAGGCAGTATGGCCCGCTATCGGCTGCAAGAGTGGTTGAACTATGTCGCCAGCGAAATTCACAAGGGCTTCGGTTTGCTGTTCGTTCCCAATGTGGCCGACGACACGCGTAAGATCTTGACCGAGCGTGTGAACAAGCGCATGGATTTTCTGGCCAGCAAGCTGGCCGATAAACCCTACCTGATGGGGGAATTCAGCGTTGCCGACGCGTATTTGTTCACTTGTTTGAACTGGGTGCCGCATCTGAAACTTTCGCTGGAGCCGTGGCCGGTGTTGCAGGCGTATCAGAAGCGCGTGGCTGAACGGCCCGCCGTTCAACAAGTTCTCAAAGACGAAGGTTTGATTTAATCGATCCTATCCCCGTGTCGTCAAAGGGCGGCACGGGGTGTTTCACGTGAAACACCATGAACCCACCCCATTTGATCGAAGCGGACGGTTTGATCGACGCGCTGCAGCGTTTTGCCGACGACCGCGGCTGGCAACCCTATCACACCGCGCGCAATCTGATGCTGGCGCTGACCGGCGAGGTCGGTGAATTAGCCGAAATTTTCCAGTGGTTGAACGATGATCAGGTGACGGCCATGCGGCAAGATGATCCGGCGCGCTATCAGCATCTGCAGGAAGAAGTGGCGGATGTTCTGCTGTATCTGGTGCGCTTGGCTCACGTGATGGATATCGATTTGAACCAAGCGGTGATCGACAAGATGGCGAAAAATGCCGTCAAGTACCCGGCTACATGAATTTGAGCGGATCGAGGTGCAGCCGCTCCGGCGATTCGTGCCGCAAAATCTTATCCGCGCCGCCATGCCCCATGCCGCGCGAAAGGTCGACAATCTCAGGGGGAATATGGGTATTGCTCTTCAGACTGAAAAATACCTTCACTTTCGGCAAGATGAGGTTCTTCTCGTTTTGCTCGACGACGACGCCCAGCCTGCCGCTTTCCAACCGGACCAATGTGCCCACCGGGTAGATACCGATGGTGCGCATGAAGGCTTGGACCAACTCGGGGTTGAAGTGAAATTTCGACCATTCATAAATTTTCCGTAACGCGTCGGTGGGCGGCATGCCCTTGTGATAGCAGCGATCAGAGGTGAGGGCGTCGTAGACATCGACGATGGCGGCCATCTGCCCGAGCTGCGATATCTCGTGTCCTTTCAGCCCTGCGGGATAGCCGCTGCCATCGTGGCGCTCATGGTGCTGCGCGGCGACGTCGATCGACGTTTTCGAAATACCGTGCGCCTGCGAAAGAATGGCTTTGCTCTCGATGACATGGCATTTCATGATGCCGAATTCGCGTTCGGTTAGCCGGTCGGGCTTATTGAGAATTTCATCCGGGATCTTCATCTTGCCGATGTCGTGCAACATGCCGCCGATGCCGGCTTGGTGGATGACATCCTTGTCCATGTGCATGGCGTTGCAGAACGTCACCATCAGGGCGCCGACGCTGACGGAGTGTTGAAACGTGTAGTTATCCTTGTCCTTGATACGGCACAAGGCCAACAAAGCGCCATTGTTGCGTAGTATCGACGAGGTCATGCGCTCGACCGAAGGCGTGATCTGTTGCAGATCCACCTGTTTACCCAGACGGACGTCGTGCAAAATACCGTGCACGATCAAATTGGCTTCTTCATGCACCAGTTGTGCGTGGCCGAACTCTTCATGGGCGCTGACATGTTTGCCGACTGCCGGCGCTTTTTCGGCGCCAATTTCCCGCATCTCACTTTCCAGCTGCGCCTTTACCTCTTGCAAGGTTGGCGCGTGCACGACATCCAAGCCTTTGTCGGTATCGATGTATACCTCATGGATGCCCGACTCGGCTATTTTCTGGATTTCGTGCTCATGGGACACGACAAAACGGTTGCGAAGAAACGGATGTGACATCCAATCGCAGTTGAGATCATGAATGTACATTCCGACTTTGAGTTCGGAAATATTGATACATTTAATCATCTTGTCGATGTGGCAAGTGAAGTTGCTCGGACATCATAGCGGTAATTTGTAATTCAATGTGAAGTTTAGCGGGTTGGCGTGATAACACAAATGAATGAATTAAATGGTAAAACTTGCCGTGCCGGCTGCGGCGCCTGTTGCATCGCGCCCTCCATCTCTTCGCCGATACCCGGCATGCCGGAAGGCAAGCCTGCCGGCGTTCCCTGCGGGCAGCTAAGGACCCTCTGCGAGGAAATGTGCGGACAGGTCCTAGCACGGCTGGAAACCCTGACGATCGCGTAAACATCCCATGGGTGCTGCCGGTTCCCTTACCTTGGCGGTACAAGAGAAATTATGCTGGCGCAAAAGATGCGGACAACATATTTTTCTAAATGCACGCTAATAAAAAATCAAGGGGAACACCATGTCAGACAAGAAATGGGGCCATCTCAGCACACGAATTACCGTCGTGGCTGGTTTGGCGGTTGCGGCGTCGTTAATCATCATGGTTGGGCTGATTTCCTGGCTCGGCTATCGCAATGCGGCGGATATGGGCTATCAGTTGGCGCAAGCCCAAGCGCGCAACCTGGCCGATTCGGCCGAAGCGGATTTCCGCGTCGGTTTCGCTTTGCCCAAGCATCTGGCGCAGCTCGTGGCCGGGATCAAGCGCGGTGGCGCGCCGGACCGCAAGGTGCTGGACAACATTCATCTTGAATTGCTCGACAACGCGCCGCAGTCGGTTGGCTTGTGGATGCTGTGGGAGCCAAATGCTTTCGACGGCAACGATAAGGCGTTCCGCTTCAATGCGCCGTACGAGGATTTGACCGGGCGTTATGAGCCTTACTTTACCCGTAATGCGCAGGGCAAGGCTCAGATCGACACCATGCTGTCGCCCGACCTGCTCAAGGACATGGCCAAATACAAAAATAATCCGGACAGCTATCCCGCGCCGTACGAGAAGTCCGGTTGGGGCGATTTCTATTTCGTGCCGAAAACCCGCAACCGCGACACCATCACCGAGCCCTATCCATACGAAGTACAGAACGTCAAAGTGCTGGAGAGTTCGCTGGCGGTGGCCATCAAGGACGCCAACGGCAAATTCCTTGGCGTATCGGCCACCGATGTGGCGCTAGGCGACCTGCAAAAGCGCTTCAGTCAAATCCACCCCTACGATACCGGTTACGTGCGCATGGTTTCGGAAGGCGGATTGTACGTGGTGAATCCCAAGGCCGATGTGCTGGGCAAGAATGTCGAGAAGGACAACCCCCTGTTCGGCTATCTCGACAAGATCAAGAGCGGAGAGCCGTTTGTCTATGAAGCCGATGGTTTCACGCATTTCTTCCAGCCGGTGAAAGTAGGGGAAACGGGACAGTTCTGGGCGCTCGGCATCAGCGTGCCCACTTCGGCCATCACCGCGCCGGCATTGCATCAGAGCCTGTTGGCCGCCGGTATCGGCATTGTCGCCTTAGTCGCCATTCTCCTTTTGCTCGCGGGCGTCACCCGCGCGATGACCCGGCCGCTTGACCGCATGGCGGCCAACATGGAGCAGTTGGCATCGGGCAAGGGCGATCTCAGCGTGCGCATCGACATCAGCAACAATGACGAGATCGGCCGCTCCGCCGCGGCGTTCAACCAGTTCATGCATTCGCTCTCCGAGATGTTCAGCGATCTTCGCAACCAGAGTCTGGCGGTCAGCCAGGCCGCGAGCCAGCTGGCCGATTCGGCCGAGCAGGTGGAACAAGCCTCATCCGTGCAATCCGATGCCGCCAGCGCCACCGCGGCTGGGGTCGAGCAGGTGACCGTCAGTGTGCATCACATCGCCGACACCGCGAAAGAGGCGGAAAACCTGGCGCACCAGACCAGCGAATTGACCGAGCACAGCGTAACGACGGTGAGCCAAGTGACCGGCGAAATTCTCAAGATGAACGAGAGCATGCATGCGCTGACCGAACGCATCAACAATCTGGGCGCCCGTTCGGAGGAAGTCACCTCGATCATCAACGTGATCAAGGAGATTGCCGATCAGACCAATCTTCTGGCGTTGAACGCGGCCATCGAGGCGGCGCGCGCCGGCGAAATGGGCCGGGGCTTTGCCGTGGTGGCGGATGAGGTACGCAAGCTTGCCGGCCGCTCGGCCGAAGCCACGATCGAGATTTCCCGCATCGTGACCACCATCGGCACGGAAACGCGCGATGCCGTGAACGACGTATCGGGCACGCGCGAGCGGGTCGATATGAGCGTCAAGGTGGCGCAAGACGCCAATGACGCCATGCGTAGCGTGCTGCAGTGCAGCCAGCGCCTGGCGGCCAGTATCGACGATATTGCCGCCTCGACGCGCGAGCAATCGCATGCCAGCAGCGAAATTGCCCAAAACGTCGAACGGATCAGTTCAATGGCGCAATCCAACGGACAAGTGGTGCACGAGGTCTCAGGCTCGGTGCAGAAGCTGCGCGAACTGGCTGCCAGTCTGGAGCGGTTGGTCGGCAACTTCAAGCTTTGACGGTGAGGCCGAGCAGGGTCAGCGCAGCGGAATCCGCTGCGCTTTTCTTTTGGCCGGGGCTTCCTGAATGACAGAAAATGCGGTTATAATCTGAAAGTTTGTTCGGAAGGGATGTAATATGCAAGCGATTAGCAGCCAAGCCAATCGACGCCGCGGTACCCAGTTTTCTGGGGCCCAGGTCCGGCATCCTTTTCGGGAAACCCGTTTTTGAAAAAGCTCCTGTCTCAGGAGCTTTTTTTTTATCTAAAGAAATTACAAATAAAACAAGGATACACGACCATGGCCAATCCGCTTTACCGGAAAAATATCATTTCCATTCCTGACTTTAGCCGTGAAGAACTGGAGCTCGTCGTGGAAACCGCTGCGCGTCTCAAGGCAGAACCGCGTCATGACCTGTTGAAGGACAAACTGATCGCCAGTTGTTTTTTCGAGCCCTCGACTCGGACGCGACTGTCGTTTGAAACCGCCGTGCAACGGCTGGGCGGTCGGGTGATCGGCTTCGCCGACGGGGGCAACACCTCGGCGCGCAAGGGCGAAACCCTGGCCGATTCGATCAAGATCATCGCGTCTTATACCGACGCGGTGGTGATGCGGCATCCGCGCGAGGGGGCGGCGCGACTGGCGAGCGAATTTTCCTCGGTGCCGGTAATCAACGGCGGCGATGGCGCCAACCAGCATCCGACGCAGACCCTGCTAGATCTGTTCACCATCAAGGAAACGCAGGGCACGCTGCAGGAGCTCGCGGTGGCATTCGTCGGCGACTTGAAGTACGGACGCACCGTGCATTCGCTGACCCAGGCACTGTCGTTGTTCAACTGCCGGTTCTATTTCGTGGCGCCGGAAGCCCTCGCCATGCCCGATTACATTTGCGAGGAGTTGGACGAAAGAGGCATTTCCTACACGCTGGCCGCCAGCCTGGAGGAGGTGATCCCCGAGATTGACGTGCTGTACATGACCCGGGTGCAACGCGAGCGTTTCGATGAGGCCGAATTCAAGAAGATCCAGGGCAAGTTCGTTTTGCGCGCCGAGATGCTGCGCCACGCGCGCGACAACATGAAGATCCTGCATCCGCTGCCGCGCGTCGATGAAATCGACGTCGACGTTGACGCCACGCCGCACGCCTACTATTTCGAGCAGGCGGAAAACGGTGTCTATGCCCGTGAGGCCCTGTTGGCGCTGGTTCTCAACGAAACCGTCTGATAGAACGCACAAGGATAGATCATGCAATACACCCGCACCGTAGAAGCCCTGAAGGAGGGCACCGTTATTGACCATATCCCGGCAGGCCAGGGGATGAAGATCCTGCGTCTGTTCCGTTTGGCGGAGACCGGAGAACGCGTTACCGTGGGGCTCAATCTGTCATCGCGCCACATGGGCAGCAAAGACCTGATCAAGGTGGAAAACATTGCCCTGACCGAGGATCAGGCCAATGAACTGGCACTGTTTGCCCCCAAAGCGACAGTGAACGTCATCGAAAACTTCGAGGTCGTAAAAAAGCATCAACTTGAGCTTCCGGAGACGATTCTGGGCATTTTTGCCTGCCCTAACTCCAATTGCATTTCACATAATGAGCCAGTTCAGAGCTTTTTCTACGTAAAAGCCCACGGCCATGACACAAAAATGAAATGTAAGTATTGCGAAAAAGTCTTTAGTAAGGATATTGTTGTGGAAGTGCGCTAAGTCGTACAAAGGGTGAAATAGAAACTGCAAGAAAAAAGCTGCTCGACAGCATAAGAAAGGAAAGCGTCGCGGGATTCCCGCGGCGCTTTTCGCATTTTGGCGGTCCCTAAAGCACCCGCTGCAGCATGACCAGATCCAGCCAACGCCCGAATTTGAAACCCACTTCCGGCATGCGCGCCACCTCGCTGAAACCCAAGCGTTGATGAAAGCGGATGGACCCCTCGTTGGCGGCGTCGACCGCCCCTACCATCACATGTTTGCCCATGTCGCGCGCCAGCGGCAGCAAGGCATTGACGAGCTGCGCGCCCACGCCTTTGCCGCGCGCGGGCGGCGCCAAGTGGACGCTGTGTTCCACGGTGTAACGGTAGCCGGGAAAGCTGCGGAAATCGCCGAAGCTGGCATAGCCGATCACTTTATCCGTCTCGCAGGCGACCAGCACGGGGAAGCCCTTTTCCTGCCGTGCGGCGAACCATGCCTGACGTTCGGCCAGCGTCACCGGGTCGTCGCAATAGACCGCGGTGGAATGGCTGATCACTTCGTTGTAGATATCCAGAATGGCGGGCAGGTCGACGAGGGCGGCGGGTCGAATCAGCATAGTGTTCTCTTCAACAAGTCTCGCCCAGATCGTAGGCGGCGGCCATTGGACTGTCAAAGATTTCCGCTGCGGGGCAGGCAGGCATGATGTTTGCTGCGTACCCAGTCAGTCTCATCAGACCGGGAGGTCAGCATGCGAACACATCGCGACAATCAGCCATTGACCAAAACCAGCGATTTGGTGATGTTCAATTTCCGCCGCCCGACGCGCGCGCGCTTGATCGGCGGCACGTTATGGCTGGTCGAGGCGTACGATGCCGCCAACGACGTCTGGGTGTGGCAAACCGAATCGGCAAAGGCGGAAGACGCCTTGGAGTCGGCGCGGCAGTTAAGCTTGAACAGGGCATGAACCGGTGCGGATTCACCACATTGGTGAATCCGCACCGGTTGGGCGCAGCGGATCAGGCAACCTGGCGCTGTTTGCGCGCAGCCAGAAATTGCGCCAGCAACGGATCGATCACCTGGCGAGCGCGTTGATAATTGGCCGCCTTGATATGGCCGAAACCGCGGATGCCCTGAACCTGATTGACGAGTTCGAGTGCCTGCGACACGTTGTCCGCGGTCAGTCCGTGGACCAGATGCGTCACCATATCCTCGAATTCGGCGATCAGCCGCCGTTCAAGACGGCGGTCCGCTTGCCGGGCGAAGGGATCTAACGGCGTGCCGCGCAGGAAGCGCAGCGCGGATAAAAGCCGCATCGCTTTCATGGCCCAAGGTCCCAGCGTCTTCTTGGTGGCCTTGCCGTGTGTCATCCAGCTCGGTCCGAGGTGGAAACGCAAGGTGACGTCGCCATCGAAGGCAGCGTGGATTTCGCGGAGGAACTCGCCGTCGGAATACAATCGCGCCACCTCGAATTCGTCCTTATACGCCAATACTTGGGCATAGGTCTTGGCCACGGCGAGCGTCAGCGGCTGTCGATCGTGAGACAGACGCGTCTCGGCCTCTCTCACGGTTTCCACCAGGCGGCGATAGCGCTCGGCAAGCCGCGCGTTCTGATAGCGGGCCAGTAGCTGGCTGCGTTGATGTACGACGCCCTCCACGGTTTCACGTGGAACAAACTGGATGACGCTGCTCTGGGTTACCAACGCCTCGACGCGCGCCGGGTCGTGCGCGGCGTGCCGGCCCCATTGGAAGGCCTGCTGGTTGAATTCAACCGCGGCACCATTGAGGCGGATAGCCTCGATAATGGCTTCCTCGCTGACCGGGACCAGTCCTTTTTGCCAAGCGAAGCCCAGCATGAACATATTGGTCGCCAGCGCATCGTTGAGCAGTGCGGTGGCGAGCTTGGTGGCGTTGATCTCGGCGTAGTGCGATGCGCCCACCGATTGCTGGAGGGTTTGCTTCATCGCCTGCGCCGGGAAGCGTAGATCCGGTTCGACCAGGAAGGCACTGGTCGGCGCTTCGTTGCTGTTGACCACCACATGCGAGAAGCCCTCGCGCATTTTGGCCAAAGCTTCTTCCGACGCGGTGACCACCAAATCGCAGCCCAACACCAGATTGGCATCGCCGGCGGCGATGCGCACCGCGTGCAGCGACTGCTGATGCCGGGCGATGCGCACGTGCGACCACACCGAGCCGCCTTTTTGCGCCAACCCCGCCATATCCAGCACGGTAACGCCCATGTCTTCCAAGTGCGCGGCCATGCCCAGCACTTGACCGATCGTGATCACGCCGGTGCCGCCAATGCCGGTCACCATGATGGAGTAAGGCTCTTCGACTTCCGGCCGCGACGGCTGAGGCAACGCGGGCAGCTGCGCCAGGCTTGCCTGCATGTCGCGCGCCACGCTTTTTGGCTTGCCGCCCTCTACAGTGACGAAGCTGGGACAGAATCCTTCCTGACAGGAAAAGTCCTTGTTGCAGCTCGATTGATCGATCTTGCGCTTGCGCCCCAACGGGGTTTCCAGCGGCAGAATCGACAGACAGCCGGATTTTGCCGAACAATCGCCGCAACCTTCGCACACGCGGGCGTTGATATAAGCGCGCCGCGCCGGGTCGTCCAGCTCGCCGCGTTTGCGCCGCCGGCGTTTTTCGGCCGCGCAGGTCTGATCGTGAATCAGAATGGTTGTGCCGGAGACCTCGCGCAATTCGAGCTGCATGCGCTGCAATTCGCGCCGATGGAAGATCTCCACCCCCGGCGCCAGTCCGGCGAGCCCATGATATTTGTCGGGGTCGTCACTGGTGATGACAATGCGCGCGACGCCCTCGGCGTGCAGTTGACGGGTGATGGCGGGCACATCGAGCGGCCCGTCGACATGTTGGCCGCCGGTCATGGCGACGGCGTCGTTGTACAGAATTTTATAGGTGATGTTGACCTTGGCCGACACCGCGGCGCGAATGGCCAGCAAGCCTGAGTGGAAGTAGGTGCCATCGCCCAGATTGGCAAAGACATGCTGCGTCGTGGTAAACGGCGCCTGGCCGATCCATGGCACGCCTTCGCCGCCCATTTGCGAAAAAGTCTGGGTATGCGGTTCGATCCACAACGCCATGTAATGGCAGCCGATGCCGGCCAGTGCCCGGCTACCCTCCGGCACCTTGGTGGAAACGTTGTGCGGGCAACCCGAGCAGTAGTGCGGCACGCGCGGCAGCGAGTCGCGCTTTTGCCCCAGCTGACTTTCTTTTTCGCTGTAGAACTTGAGGCGGTCATGCATCAGCCGGCTGTCGAACACCGTGGCCAGGCGATTGGCGATGGCGCGGGCGATGATCGCCGGCGTCAGCTCGCCCGCGGCCGGCAACAGCCAGTCGCCGTGCGGCAGCGCCCACTCGCCCTTTTCGGCGAATTTGCCGACCACGCGCGGACGCACGTCCTCGCGCCAGTTATAGAGCTGTTCCTTCAACTGGTATTCGATTACCTGGCGCTTTTCTTCCACCACCAGGATTTCCTCCAACCCCTCGGCGAAGTGGCGTACCCCCTCCGGTTCCAACGGCCATACCATGCCCACCTTGAAAATGCGCAGGCCGATTTCAGCTGCCAGCGTATCGTCAATGCCGAGGTCGTCCAGCGCCTGCATAACGTCCAGATAGGATTTGCCGGTGGTGATGATACCGAGCCGCGCGGCCGGCGAGTCGAGCACAATCCGGTTGAGTTGATTGGCGCGCGCATAGGCCAGAGCGGCGTACAGCCGGTGGTGCAACAGGCGCTTCTCCTGCGTGAGCGGCGGGTCGGGCCAGCGGATATTGAGGCCGTCCTCCGGTAGCGCGATGTCGTCGGGCAGACGGATCGCAATGCGCTCCGGCGAGACATCGACCACCGCCGAGCTTTCGATGGTGTCGCTGATGGCTTTGAGCGCCACCCAGCAGCCACTGTAGCGGCTCATCGCCCAGCCATGCAGACCGTAGTCGATCACTTCCTGCACGCCCGACGGGTTGAGCACGGGAATCATGGCCGCGGCCAGCGCGTGATCGGATTGGTGAGGGAAGGTGGATGACTTGGCCGCATGATCGTCGCCGGCGACGATCAGCACCCCGCCGTGAGGGCTCGTGCCGGCGGCATTGCCGTGTTTGAGCACGTCTCCCGAGCGGTCAACGCCCGGGCCTTTGCCGTACCATAACGCGTAGACGCCGTCGTATTTGGCGCCCGGGTAGAGATTGACCTGCTGGGTGCCCCACACGGCGGTCGCCGCCAGATCCTCGTTCAGACCCGGATGAAACACGACATTGTGTTCCTGCAGATGCGCCGACGCCTTTTGCATGCTTTGATCGACGCCGCCCAATGGCGAGCCCCGATAGCCGGTGACGTAGCCGGCAGTATTCAGCCCTTCAGCGCGGTCCCGGTCTTGCTGCAGCAACGGCAGGCGCACGAGCGCCTGAATGCCGTTCATCAGCACCTGGCCGGTTTGTGCCGTGTATTTTTCTTCGAGTGCACGATGCCGGATTGACATGGTTTCTCCTCCATCTTCATCGCGTTCGCCCGGCTCTTTGGCTGAGGGTAATCAGGCGGCCAGGTCGCGCTTGGTAAGCGGCGATAATTTATTTGTAGTTCGGCATGATGGTGTTGGCAGACTATAGTTGACGTTCACGTAAACGTCAAAAGCAAATACCTGGGGTGGGCGGCACCCAGGTTAACAGGTAAGCTGTCACCATCAAAACCGCTTATCTGTCATTCGATGTCAGCCAAATCTGCCGAATCAGGCCATGGCGTGTGGTACGCCCTCGGCGCCTATTTTTGCTGGGGCCTGTTTCCCCTCTATTGGAAACCGCTGGAACAAATCTCGCCGCTGCAGATTTTGTGTCATCGCCTCGTGTGGTCCGCGCTGTTCGTTTTTCTGTTGCTGGTCGTGCGCCGCCAATGGGAGTGGCTGCAACCTTTCCGGCGCGAGCCCAAGCGACTGGTCTTTTTCATGTTGTCGTCGCTGATGCTGTCGAGCAACTGGCTGTTATACATCTGGGCGGTCAATTCCGGGCATATCGTCGAGTCTAGCCTCGGCTACTTCATCAATCCGTTGGTCAACGTGTCGTTGGGAAGGCTGGTATTGGGCGAAAGGCTCAACCGGCCGCAGAAGCTGGCGGTGGCGTTGGCGGCCTGCGGCGTGCTGTGGCTGACGCTGCAGCTGGGCGCGGTGCCGTGGGTGGCGCTTGGGCTGGCGGTGAGTTTCGGTCTATACGGCCTGATGCGCAAACGCGCGCCGTTGCCCTCGCTTGAGGGCTTGGCGCTGGAGACTTTCCTGCTTGCACCCTTGGCGCTCGTTTGGCTCATCGTGCTGGAATGGCGCGGCGTCGGACGGTTCGGCCATCTGCCCGGCATGCTCAATCTGATGCTGGTGAGCGCCGGCGTGGTCACCGCCGTGCCGCTGTTGCTGTTCGCCCACGGCGCGCGCCGGCTGAAGTTGGCGACGCTTGGCATCATCCAGTACGTGAGCCCGAGTTTGCAGCTGCTGCTGGGGGTGGCGATATACCATGAAGCGTTCGATGCCACGCGCGCGATCGGTTTCGCCTTAATCTGGGCCGCTTTGCTGCTGTATTCCGGCAGCAGCCTACGCGCGTTGTTGCGCGCGCGCTGACAGCGGGCCGCCGCCGGCGGTCTTTGATTGAAAAATCCTCGTAATGATAAATATAATGTCACAACGAGGATTTTTCTCTTAACACGACATGAAACTGATTATCGACGCCGACGTGCTGGCTGATTTCGTCTCCGCCTTGTTGGGGCCGGATAGCGAAATCGCCGTGCATGACCTGTCCAACCCCGCCGCCTCCTTGCGCATCATCCGCAACGGCGCCTTGTCCGGCCGCGATGTGGGCGCGCCCGCCACGGATCTGGCTCTGCGCATGGCACAAGAATGTAGCGGCGAGGACGGCGGTCATTTCCGCATCAACTATCGCAGCAAAACCGCCAACGGACAGTCTCTGCGTTCTTCCACGCTGGTGTTCAAGGATGAGGGCGGGCAGGTGCGCGCCATGTTCTGCGTAAACACCGACGACAGCCGCTACCGTCGCGCGTGGGAAGCCGTGCAGGCGCTGTTGCCGGAGGACTTGTCCCACGAGGGACACCAGGAAAATCTGTCGGCTTCGGTCGACGACGTGGGCCTTCACATCATGCAGACGGCGCTGGAGCAATTCGACGTCGATCCTAAGCGGCTGTCGGCGGAGGAAAAGGCTCAGGTGGTGCAAGAGCTCGACGAGCGCGGCTTGTTCTCCATCCGCGGTTTTGTCGCGCGCGCGGCCCAGACGCTGGACATTTCCGAGCCGACCCTGTACCGCTACCTCAAGCAAAATAGAGATTGAACATGACGAATCCGGTTTCTCCCTCTCAGACTCCTCAGATGACAACGCCGGCCGCGAACAGCACGCTGTGGCCGGAATACCTGAAAGCATTGCGCCAGGAAGTCGTTCCCGCGCTAGGCTGTACCGAGCCGGTCTCGCTGGCCTTGGCTGCGGCCATCGCCACACGCGAATTGGGCCGGCCGGCAGAGCGAATCGACGCGCGCGTTTCCGCCAACCTGATGAAAAACGGCATGGGCGTGACCGTGCCGGGTACCGGCACGGTGGGATTGACCATCGCCGCCGCGGTCGGCGCCATTGGCGGAGACCCAGATGGCCGGCTGCAAGTGCTCAAGGGATTGACCGAGGCGCAAGTGGCCAACGCAAAGGCGATGATCGCTGCCGGCCGGGTCACGCTCGGCGTAGCCGACGTGCCCAATATCCTTTATGCCGAGGCGGTGGTGCATGCGGGCGGCGACAGCGCGCGCGTTTGCATTGCCGATGCGCATACGCATGTCGTGCGCATTGAACGCAACGGTCAGCTATTGTTCGCCGCCGCCGAGGAGGACGCCGCGGACGAGACGCCCTATGACCTGCAGGGCGCCAGCACGCGCGACGTATTCGAGTTTGCCCTGCGCGTGCCGCTCGAGCAGGTCGATTTCCTGCTGGAGGCGGCCGAGCTCAACGATGCATTGTCGCAAGTCGGCATGAGCGGCGATTACGGTTTGCACATCGGCGCCACGCTGAAGCGGCAAAGTCTGGCGGGTCTGATGCCGGAAGGCTTGATGACCGAGATCATGACCCGCACCACGGCCGCCTCGGATGCGCGCATGGGCGGCGCCACCCTGCCGGCGATGAGTAATTCCGGTTCCGGCAACCAAGGCATTGCCGCCACGATGCCGGTGGTGGTGGTGGCCGAGCACGTCGGCGCCACGCGCGAGCAACTGCTGCGGGCGTTGGCGCTGTCTCACCTGATGGCGGTCTATATCCACAGCCGCTTGCCCAAGCTGTCGGCGCTGTGCGCCGTGACCACCGCGGCGATGGGTGCCGCCGCCGGCATGGCCTATCTGCTCGACGGCGGTGATGCCGCGGTCAATATGGCCATCTCCAGCATGATCGGCGATCTGGCCGGCATGATTTGCGACGGGGCTTCCAACAGCTGCGCGATGAAGGTCTCCACCTCGGTGACCGCCGCCTGGAAGGCGGTATTGATGGCGCTGGACGGCACGCGCGTGACCGGCAATGAAGGGATCGTCGCCGAGGACGTCGACAACTCGATCCGCAATTTGGGCGAGCTCGCGTGTCAAGGCATGCAACAGACGGACGCGCAGATCTTGCATATCATGATGCACAAGCGCGCCAGCGCATAATGTCTTGGCCGGCGGTTACGCCGGCCGGTTTCGTTTTTCAAAGGGAAGAAGGCAATGAAAGAGATTCTGCATACCGATGCCGCTCCGGCGGCCATCGGCCCGTATTCGCAAGGAACTGCCCTGGGGCAGCTGGTGTTCACTTCCGGTCAGATTCCGCTCGACCCGAAAACCGGCGAGCTGGTGACCGGCGACATCGGCGTGCAAACACGCCGGGTGATGGAAAATCTGGTTGCCGTGCTCAAGGCAGGCGGCGCCGCACCGGCCTCCGTGCTGAAGACCACCTGCTTCCTCGCGGACATGGGTGATTTCGCGGCATTCAATGCGGTCTACGCGGAATACTTCGGTGAAAACGCGCCGGCACGCTCGTGCGTGGCGGTCAAGACGCTGCCGAAAAACGTGCTGGTGGAAGTGGAAGCGATCGCCGCGCGCGCTTGAGCACGTTGTTTAGCAGGAAGACCCAACGGGCCGCAGGGCCCGTTTTCTATTGGTTTTGGCGCACCCAGCGGTACCACTGGGTGAACATGGCGGCATCGCGCGCGGCGATGACCGAGCGTTTCCACGGCGCGTCGGACCAGAAATCGTCTTGTTGCAGCGAGGCGATGCGTCCGCCGGCCTCCTCCAGAATCAGCGCGCCGGCGGCGTAATCCCACAACCGTTGCCCGCCGTGCAGGTAAACGTCGTAGCGGCCTGCGGCCAGATAGCACCAGTCGAGCGTGCTGGACCCCATGCTGCGCTGGCTGCCGAAGGGCGCCACGCTGTTGAGGCGGGAGGCCAGTTTGGCCGAGCACAAGTATTTGAGATCCAAGCCGGCGATGGCTTCGCTCATGGGATGCGCGGCATTGCGCAGCGGCAGCGGTGCGCCGTTGAGGTAGGCGCCGCCGCCCTGCGTGGCGGTGTAAAGCTCATCGGTGATGGGATTGTAGATGGCGCCGACGGTGCTGCGGCCATTTTGCATCAGCGCGACGGAAATGGCGAAATGCGGTAGGCCATTGATGAAATTGGTGGTGCCGTCGATCGGGTCGACCACCCACAATCCTTCCCGTTGGCGCAGCCACAGCGCGTCCTGCGCCTCGCGGGTCATTTCCTCGCCCAATACAGGATAGGGCAGGATGCGCGGCAAGGCGGTCTCCAGGGCCGATTGGCAGGCGAGGTCGGCCTCGGTCAGCAGGCTGCCGTCTTCCTTGCGCGTGTGGCCGACCTGCAGAAACCGCGGCAATACTTCGCGTTCGGCGACGTCGCGCAGCAAATCCCCAAGCTGTTCAATAACCTGCATGCTGGTTTCCTTTATAATGGCCGGCCTGGCATGTGCGTATGCCGCAACGCACAAGATTTTCTGATTGTAACCAATACACGAGATTGTTGCTGTTATGGCAAGGTTTTTTGTCGATATGCCGCTGACCGGCGGCGCCCTGCTGGATCTGCCCGAGCGGGTGCTGCGCCATGTGCAGGTGCTGCGCCTGCGCGAAGGCGAGACGTTGACGCTGTTCAACGGCCAAGGCGGCGAGGTGGCTGCTACGTTGACCGCGCTTGGTCGGCGCGAGGCGCGCTGTCTGCTCGGCGCGCACGATCCCGTGTCGCGCGAGTCGCCCATCTGGCTGGGACTCGCGCAAGCGATCTCCAGCGGGGAGCGCATGGATTTTACGCTGCAAAAGGGCGTGGAAATGGGTGTCAGCGTATTTCAGCCGCTGGCGGCGGAGCGCTCCGTGGTCAAACTAGCGGGCGAGCGGGCCGACAAGCGGCTTGCCCGTTGGCAGGAAATCGTTGTCGCCGCCTGCGAGCAAAGCGGCCGTACCGTGGTGCCGCGCGTCTTGCCGATTCTCTCGGTCGAGGCGTGGCTTGCCGCCAGCCATGATGCGGCGGTCAAGCTGCTGCTGTCGCCGCTGGGCAGCAAGCGCTTGGCCGATATCGCCGAACGCCCGACGTCGGCTTGGCTGATGGCTGGGCCGGAGGGTGGGTACACCGACGTCGAGGAGCGTAGCGCGTTGGCTTCCGGCTGGACGCCGCTGAAACTCGGCCCACGCGTGCTGCGCACGGAAACGGCCGCGTTGGCGGCCGTGGCGGCGATACAGACGGTGTGGGGCGATTACGCCTTGAGCTGATAGATCAGCTTGCCGTCGAACAATATCTGGTCGGCGCCAAGCTTGATGCCGCCGGGTGGCGCGGCGCGCTCGAAATGGTAGCGCTGGCCTTGGTATTCGATCCAGCTGGAGATCGGCGTGCCATCGAATTTGCCGAGAATTTCTTCCGAGTGCACGATTTGCTCGCTGTCGCTGAGCACCAGGCCTTGGGCCACCGGCACCGGCTCGTCCGGCAACTCCCATTCGCGGTGGTGCACCGGTTGCGGCTGATTGCGCACCGCCATGCGCAGCCATAGGGCGAACAGCCAATCCGGCGCCAGTACGCGGTGCACGTGCCGGTTGTCGGTAATCACGCAGGCTACGGAGAACCGCTTTTGACAGGCCGGGCATGCGGCCTTGGCGGCAACGAAGATCCGGTTTTCCAGTAGATAGGCGATGCCATGCATCGTGTCGGCGGTCACCATGGTGCCGCAACGTGGACAATGCTTGGCAAAACGGCGCACTTTGGTGCCGTTAGCAAAACTGATGGGCAAAAAACGGGAGATTTTGTCTGGTCTGGCCATGTACCACGAATCCACAGCGGATAAATCGGAAAAATGGCCGGGCATGCATAGAATATTGCCCGGCTTTTTGTCGATTATAGCGGGATCGTTCTCAGGCGTGTGCCCAATGTGTGGCTTTCCCCCGGTTCGATGCGCCGAGCGTCTTCTTCGGCGTTGGCGGCCTCGATGCAGAAAAAGTCCCGCCAGCCCTCGTCGGGTAAATCTTTCAACGCGCGCGCCTTGTCTGCGCCGGGATTCCAGAGCACCAGGCTGTCGGAGCCGGCATTTTCCACCACGATCTGGCGCCGCCAGACCTCGTCCACCAGCGTGACGCCGGTCAAGCCGTAAACAATGCGGTCCAACTCCCCGCGGCAGGCCAGCGTATCGTCATGGAACACACCGGCGCGGCCCGCCACTTTGTCTTGATAACGGCAGTGCGCCAGTCCTTGGACGTAGGCGCGATCGGCGTGGCCGATGGCCAGATAGGTATGCAGTGCCGCCGAGTATTGTTGTGGCGCCGCGCCATGGTTGTGCGTAGTCAGCGTGATGTCGACGTGGCTGGCCGTCAGGAGTAGGCAGCTCTCCACCTTCAGGCCCTGATAGTCGGGGCCTTGCAGTTCGATGCTGAAGCCGTCCGCCGTGCGCGTGACGTCGCTCAGCCCCCAGCGCGCGGTGCGCGCCACGCCGTGTTGCGGTTGCGACGCATCGTTCGTGTGCGGGCCGAACCAGGGCCAGCACACGGGGATGCCGCCGCGGATCGCCTTGCCGGGCGCGCGGACCGCGTGGGGAGACAAGTACAACAACGGCGGCTGCCCATCGGCTTGCCATGCCGTTAATTGACCGCCGTCGAGCGATATCTCGGCCTGAAAGGCGTCATGGCGTAGTAAAAGGGTCTGGCTGCCCTGGGCGTTGTCGCGCAAGGCGGCGCCTGGAGCGAGAGGCGTTTGAGTCATGGCGGGCTTTCGAATCATGCACACCCTGCAGTGTAGCCGACGCTTACCAGGGCGGGAACGCTAGGGCCTGTCTGCAAACTATTTGCGGCTGCGGCCGGCATCAGCGGGATGCAGCGCTAGAAGCGCGTCCCGCCGCAGTGTCATTCACTGCAAGGGGCAAGCGACAACGCGATGCGCCGGCTGATACCGGCCCCGAAGGGCTGGC
>NZ_JAFAND010000157.1 GCF_019232825.1 Paludibacterium sp.
AATCATTCACCTGGTCCTGAGGAGCCGCCAACCACCATCGCTGAACCGGACGTAGCCACGGCCGCAACAGATTCTCCGCTAGCACGATTTTGCCGACGACGGCGGCAGCTTGGTCTTGTTCGAACGCGGCGATCATCTGCTCAACCCAATCTTCGGCGACCGACACATCGTCATCGGTCAGTAAAATGATCTCCCCTCCGGCTCGTCGAAATGCACTGTTGAGAGCATTGCTCTTCCCTTTTGTTGGTTCATACAAGTACTCCGCTTTTAGGTTGGTGAACTTCGCGCTCCGGATCACCGCAGCGGTGTCGTCACTAGAAGCGTTGTCGACGACTATCAGTTCGATTTGCCAATCCTTCGCAACTCTCACTTTGCTCAAGACCTCCAAGGTTTGCCGCAACGCAGACGCGCGGTTGTGGGTCGCGATAATCACGGAAACGGAGATGCCAGAAGCTATCATCTAACCTGCCGCCGATTTAAGGACCAGCACCTGAGCGGGTTGCGCATTACTCCGAATGATAGGTTGTTGCGCTACGACTTAGCTCCCTCTTCGCTGAAGCTACCCGTCGACACAAGTGATTGCGCAAATACGAAACACTTGAACAATATAAATCCGAAGATCGTTCCACATCCAGTCGAAAAGACTTTTGCTGGGAATGGAGGCACAACAAGATATCTGGCGGCCTGGAAGGTGGTAAAACTAATACAAAATGTGATCGTGCAAGATAGGAAATATCGAACCAGCTGACAGCGCCAGCTGCCCTGCGTGATGATAAAAGTAAAAGTTCGATCCAGCCAGAACCGAATCGCCACGGCAACAGCGAACGAAATTACGAAAGCCACTGAAGAAGGTATGAGCAGGCAAAGAACAGCAAATTGTGGTCCAATCAAACAACGTGATGCCGCCGGCAATGCAGAGGAAGCGCCAGGCTTGCTTTGGCAAGCCGCGTCTTTCGAGTGGTTTCATGTAAGAAAGACGTAAACTTCGTTCACAATCAGGTTCTACCGCAACGAAGATGCCATGCGCGATTCTTGTCTAGCTTGTTCGCGCCACTCTCATTTCCAACGTCGTGATTTCTCGCTTTTCCTCGAACCAAAGGATTGCTTTCGCTCCTTATTCTAGGATTCGTGCCACCGGGATCGGTACTATGAATTTCGCGCCCCAAGCCCGGGCATAGTCTAGTTGCCCGATGATCTCATCCATCAAATTCCAGGGAAGAATAACTATGTAATCCGGGCGGCGATTGCGAATCTCCTCAACCGAATAAATCGGAATGTGGGTCCCAGGAAGAAACTTCCCTTGTTTGTAAGGGTTGCGATCAACCGTAAACTCTAGGAAATCACTTCGAATTCCGCAGTAGTTTAGGAGCGTGTTTCCTTTACCCGGTGCACCATATCCCGCCACTCGCTTTCCCTCACGGCGGAGATCGATCAGCAACTTAAGCAATTCCCGCTTCGACTCCATCGCCTGCTCAGAGAAAGTCGTGTAAGTCGATATGCGGTTCAGGCCGAAAGCCAGCTCGCGGTCGCGCAGATTGAGCACGGCAGAAGTCACCGGCTTGGAACCGTCCTCTACCTGGCGCAAATAAATACGAAGGGAGCCGCCGTGGGTAGGGATTTCATCGACATCAAACAGAAGTAGGCCATGGGCTGCAAAAATCTTCTCGGCCGTGACCAGCGAGAAGTAGGAGAAGTGCTCATGGTAGATCGTGTCGTATTGATTCTCCTGCATCAGCCGGAGGAGGTGCGGGAACTCAAGAGTGGCTACTCCTCCCGGTTTCAGAAGGATGCGGATACCTCGCACGAAATCATTAATGTCAGGCACCTGGGCCAAAACATTGTTTCCAATTACTAAGTCCGCCATTTGGCCATTCGCCACCATCTCTAACGCGGTCTGGCGTCCAAAAAATCTTGTCAGGGTAGGAACACCCTTCTGTTCGGCAGCTTTGGCGACGTTAATTGCGGGTTCGACACCAAGAACGGGAGTGCCTTTTTTGATGAAATATTGCAGCAGGTACCCGTCATTGCTGGCCAATTCGACCACGAGACTTTGACTTCCCAAGTGAAGCTGGTTGGAAATCATGTCGACGTAATTCGATGAGTGTCTTAGCCAGCTGTCCGAAAAGGAAGAGAAGTAAGCGTATTCGGTAAAAATGTGCTCAGCGCTGGTATATTGTTCCAACTGCACGAGAAAACAGCTTTCACACACCTTCACGCACAACGGGTAAAAGGGTTCCATCTGGTTAAGCTCATCCCTTGTAGGATAGCTTTCGCACAATGGGGACATCCCCAGGTCCACAAACGTCTCCTCCAGCAGCGCTCCACAAAATCGGCACTTTAACGAGCTCGAGGCAGTATTCTGGGTAGCTTTAATCCCTGGTCTCTCTTGTTGGATTGTATTGTTCATACTTGGTTCTGACCCTCGGCCACCTCAGTAATGTTCTCTTGTTGCCCAATATCTTTTAATGTTGATTCCGCCATTACCGCGTTCATTTGGAGAGAGAAATTTCTCCAGCTCAGATGTTCAACCGTAACCCGGATATCTGTTTGTAATGCGAAGGCTTGCGTGATCAAATCACCGATCAGTTTGACCGGGCTCCCGACATCAAACATGAACCCGTTCCGGCCATGTTTTATTAGATCTGGTGCAAACCCGGTCCTGCTGGCCACCGGCACGATATTCGACATCATGGCTTCGACTAACGGTATCGGTCCACCTTCCAGATTGCTGGCGGAAACAAAGACGCTCATCTTTTCGTAATACTTGGGATACTCCGAGTACGGGACATTCACGTACTGAAAATTCGGAAGTTCTTTAAGCTCAGGAAAACGATCATACTGGTCCCAGTTTCGCCCAACAAGGATGAAAGACCGGTTAGGCAGAGCCTTAACCAACTCCAAAATAAGCTCGGGATTTTTCCGTGGGTAGAAAGCGGTGCAGAAGCCGACCAAACCGTCAGATGAACGCTGGTGAGGAGAAAAGAAATCTGGATCAGCAGCACCTAAAACACAGGTTAGCTTCTCGGGTTGCACGCCTTGTTGGGTGAGTAGATCGACGAACAACGAGCATGTCGAAAAGATTTTTGTAGCCAGATTTAAGGAAAAAACACACTCGTTGGTTGGTCCTAACTCCGCAGGATGTGTATACCAAACGTATTTTGGTCTGGACCAGATTGCCGGGCTTGCTTTGAGGCACTGCAAAAGAAAAACCTCTTGGGCGAAGAAGTATACCTTCGCATCTGGTAATTTGATTGGCCTCGGCCAAAAAGGCGACGAAGGATACAATTCACCATAGTAAAAGCCGACCTTTCCGGGAGCGCAATTGGCGATCTCCCGACAGATAGCACCAAGGATCCAGTTTTTATCGAGCTTATCCATCACGAATAGGATATCGCAGGAAAGCTCGCCCGATCGTCCCAGGATCCTTCGGCAGTGACTTATTGACCACGAACACAAAAAAGGCAGCCAGAAAAACAAACGTCGGAAGAGCCGTCTCGACACAGCCGGAGTAAGCCTACGGACAATGCCCTGGACCAGATCGAGAATTCTCATGTGAGAAAAATTTCTGAGGGATATCCGGCAAGCGTCAGGCCGCGGGTACGCTTTCGGCTTGGCTTAATGTTACTTCGGCTGGCTCGTGCCGCCTGAAAGAACTCAATAGTGCGGCCAGCAACGTTAAAAGCTCTTTTCTCCCACGGGGAGTCAGAAACAACCCCGCCGGGTAAACAATAGCAGCGGCTCCCAGACCTGAAAGCAATGAGACCGCCATGCCATATCGATCTACCAGACCATGAATCGATAGCAAAACTCCTGCCATCATCCCACTCGCAATCGCCGGAGTGCTAACCGCGTCTAGAAATGCAGTTACCGTTACGGGTGTTCTTCGCAGAGAAAAATAAAGCATTGGAATTATCAGCAGCACGATGGTTACAATATTAGACAGCGCGACCCCGACT
>NZ_JAFAND010000085.1 GCF_019232825.1 Paludibacterium sp.
AAACATCAGCGAGATCTCGGCCGCCATCCAGCAGCAAGGCGGCGCGAGCAACAGCATCGCCGTCCAGGTCGAACACACGGCGCAGATGTCGGAGCAATCGAGCGCGGCGGCCAAGCAAACCGCCGAAAGCGCCTCCTACCTCGACCAGTTGGTGAAGCGGCAGATGAACACGCTGGCGCAATTCCAGGTCTAGGGCATCAAGGCTGTGTGGCACACACCGCGCGCACGCAGTCGCGCAGCCAGCGATGCGCCGGGTCGGCCTGCAAGCGCGGGTGCCACAGCATCGACACCGTCAGCGGCGGCGTCTCCACCGGCAGCGGGAAACTCACCATGCCGTCACGCAGATTGCCGGTGTGGCGTTCGGGCACGCTGGCGATCAAATCCGTGGCGCGCGCCAGCGCCAGCGCGGTGGCGAAGCCCCCCACAATGGTGCTGACCCTGCGCGTCAGGCCGAGCGCGGCCAGCGCATCGTCAATGCGCCCCGTGTCGCGCCCGCGGCGCGACACGCTGATGTGCAGGCCCTCGGCATAGCGCGCCGGCGTGATCCCGCCCTGGCTGAGCGGGTGCCCCTGGCGCACCACGCCGATGAAGCGGTCGCGAAACAAGGCCTGCACGCGCAGCTCCGGCCCGCTGGTTTCGTCCACCACGCCAGTCTCCAAATCGACCGTGCCGTCCCTGAGCGGCGCGCTGTCCTTGTCCACTTTCTGCATGAAACGCAGCCGCGCGTTGGGCGCGTCGGCCGCCACGCGGGCAATCAATGCCGGACCGAAGTTTTCCACGAAACCTTCGCTCGTGCGCAATGTGAACGTGCGCGCGAGTAACGCCAGATCCGGCGCCAATGCGGGACGCAGGACCGCTTCCACATCCTCCACCAGTCGCGCCGCTTGATCGCGCAGCGCCAGTGCGCGCGGCGTCGGCACCAGGCCACGCCCGGCGCGTACCAACAGCGGATCGCCGGTGACGGCGCGCAACCGCGCCAGCGACCGGCTCATGGCGGAGGCGCTCAGCCCCAGCCGCCGCGCGGCGCGCGCCACGCTGCCCTCGCTGAGCAGCACATGCAGCGTCAGCAGCAAATTGAAATCGGGAGTCGTCATGCCTTCACCATCGCACATGCCATATAGCGCGTCAAACACACGAATAAAGTGCAAATCGTGCGCCTTCCGCCGCACCATGCCACGGGCTAGGCTGACAGCAATCACCCATCGATAAAGGCCCACCCCATGACCACGCGCTCGTCCAGGCTGGCGCTCGCCAGCCTGTCGCTCTCCCTGCTGTTGTCCTCGCTCGACACCAGCATCGCCAACATCAGCCTGCCGACGCTGGCGCGCGTTTTTGACGCGCCATTCCAAACGGTGCAGTGGGTGGTGCTCGCCTATCTGCTGACGATCACCGCACTGATCGTCAGCGCCGGCCGCCTCGGCGATCTGTTCGGCCGCAGGCGGCTGCTTTTGGCCGGCATCCTGTCGTTTACCGCCACCTCGGCGCTATGCGGC
The DNA here is from genome assembly GCF_019232825.1 of Paludibacterium sp. GTDB lineage: Bacteria > Pseudomonadota > Gammaproteobacteria > Burkholderiales > Chromobacteriaceae > Paludibacterium. Next base: position 1,494 of record NZ_JAFAND010000085.1, read on the forward strand.
GCGGCGCCGACCGTCGCGTTGTTGATCGCCGCCCGCGCCTTGCAGGGCCTGGGCGCCGCCGCCTTGATCGCCCTGTCGATGGCGCTGGTCGGCGACGCGGTGCCCAAGGAGCAGACCGGACGCGCCATGGGCCTGCTCGGCACGATGTCGGCACTAGGCACCACGCTCGGGCCGTCGCTCGGGGGAATGCTGATTGCGGGGTTTGGCTGGCGCGCGCTGTTTTGGATCAATGTGCCGCTCGGGCTGGCGACCTTCGCGCTGGCCAGCCGCCATCTGCCGGCCGACCGGCGCGACGCGGCGGCACCGGCGCCGAGGTTCGACCATGGCGGCACGCTGCTGTTGGCGCTGACGCTGGCGGCCTACGCACTGTCCATGACGCTGGGCCGGGGCCAGATCGGCCCGCGCAACCTGATGCTATTGGCGGCGGCACTGAGCGGCGCGGCGGGGTTCGTCTGGTGGGAGCTCCGCGCCAAGGCGCCATTGATGCACCTGGCTTGGCTGCGGGAACCGGCGCTTGGCGCCGGGCTCGCGGCCAGCGCGCTGGTGGCCACGGTGGTAATGTCGACACTGGTGGTGGGACCGTTCTATTTGACGCGCGGCCTGGGTATGACCACCGCGCTGGTCGGCCTGACCCTGTCGGCCGGGCCCCTGGTGGCCGCGCTCAGCGGCATGCCGGCCGGGCGTCTGGTCGACCGCCTGGGCGCCGGGCGCATGGTGGGCGCGGGCTTGGCCGGCATGGCGCTCGGCGCCACCCTGCTCGCCGTGCTGCCCGCCTCGCTGGGCGTGATCGGCTACATGGCGCCGGTCATGGTCATTACCGCCCATTACGCGCTGTTTCAGGCGGCCAACAATACCGCGGTGATGCGGGGCATCCCGGCCGATCGGCGCGGCGTGGTCTCCGGCATGCTCAATCTGGCGCGCAACCTGGGGTTGATCTCCGGCGCCTCGCTGATGGGCGCCGTGTTCGCCCATGCCACCGGCTCGCCTTCGATCTCCAGCGCGAGTCCCGCCGCCGTGGCCGATGGCATGCGCGCCACGTTTGCCGTGGCCGCGTGCCTGCTGGCCGCGGCACTGCTCTTCACGCTGGCGCAGCGCCAATCGGGGCGCGGTCAACCCGCTTAGAACCCCTGATCAAGCAGCGCCGCGCGTTGCAACACCGTGCCCGGCGCCAACAGCGCGCCCGGCGCCACCACGGCATTGGCGCCCAGCCGGACGCCATCACCGATCAGCGCGCCGAATTTCTTCACGCTGGTACGGTGCGGCGCGCCATCGATACGCACGTTTATTTCTTTATCAACAAGCTCATTACGATAGTTGCAAACAATGCTTCCAGCTTCGAGATTGACGCCGGCGCCGATCAGGCTATCGCCGACGAAATTGAAATGCGCAAACTTGCTGCCGGCAAACACGAAGGACGACTTCACCTCCACGCCGGGACCGAAGGCACAATGCGCGTCCACCCAATTACCGCCGCGTAAATAGGCGCCCGCGGCGACAAAGCAATGCGGCCCGAGAATCAATGGCCCCTTGAGCACCGCGCCGTCCTCCACCACCGCGCTGCGGTGCACCGCCACTTCGTCGGCGAGCATGTAGTCGCGCACGGGAAGCGTCGCGAGCAGCGCGCGCACGATGGCCTCGCTGTTGCTGGTCAGCGCCCACGGCGCGGCGTCGGCCCAGGCGCCGAGCGGCGATGCGGGAAAAGCCGCGATATAACGTTCGATCGGAATAAGCGTCGCCATAACGGATGACTCTTGTAAAAGCGGCGGCGAGGGGGGTAGTCGACAGCCGCGCCGACTGGGTTATCGATTCGGCCAGCCGTCACTATACATCGTGACTAGGTCATGTCGTCCTATGTGGCCACGAAGCAACCCGCCAGGCACCTTCCCGATCGCTGGCCGTGGGTTGTCGCTGCGCGCCGAACCCACGCTACGAAAACTCGGATGGCGCTGTAGCGTGCGTTCGCGAAGCAACGCACGACCTTCCCATAATGTGTTCACCTCTAGGAGGATGAAGCAGGCGATTTAAATCATGGTGGCCACAACAGGATCAAGGGGTCTGGCAACGCGACGAAGACGCCCCGCCATGCCCATCGGAGCC
>NZ_JAFAND010000125.1 GCF_019232825.1 Paludibacterium sp.
CGTCGCGTGAGGTCCTCTGGGCAGCACGGCCCAGACCGCCAGCCACACCAACGCGCCGGCGGCGGCGTGCAACACGAACAGCGCGTGCCAATCGCCCGATTCGATCAACAGCGCGGCAAGCCAAGACCCTGGCGCGGAAAACAGGAACAGGCCGGTCATGAAGCCCCGCAGCTGGCGCGGCCGGCGCTCTGGCGGTACCGCCAGCTGCACCAGCACGCGACAGCAGGTCAGCAGCGGCCCGCCCCCCAAGCCCTGAATCACGCGCGCGGCGATCAGCTGCGGCAGCGTCTCGGCCAACGACGCGCAAAGCGCGCCGATGACGAACAGCGCCATGCCGCCGAGCAAAAGATCGCGCGGGTGCATGACGCGGTTCAAGCGCTCCAACAGCGCGATGCCGATTGCCCCGGCGACGGCGTACGCGGTCAGCACCCAGAGGAATTCGCCGGAGGACACGCCCAAACCGCCCCGGATCGCCGACTCGGCGAAGTTGACCGTGGCGTTGTTGAGAAAATCCATGCTGGTCGCCAGGCCGGCCACCAAGCCGAACCATTGGCGCCGCCGGCGCGCGACAAAGTGAACCATGGGATTCCGTCGTTAATAACTTGGCTTTTATCATACGGAATGAATATGGTTTAATCTGCCGCTACAATGGTTTTCATTATCCCGAAATTGACACAATGAGCCTGGACGATTTGCGCGTGTTTTTGGCGGTGGCGCGGCTGAGGAGCTTCACCCAAGCCAGCGAGCGGCTGGCGATGCCGAAAACCTCGGTCAGCCGCGCGGTGGCGCGGCTGGAAACCCAGCTCGGCGGGCGGCTGTTCGAACGCAGCACGCGCAGCCTGCGGCTGACCGATGCCGGCGCACAGTTGTACGACCAGACCGCGCAGCTGGCCGAACGGTTGGAAGATCAATTGCTTGGCGCGGTCGCGCAGCCGGACCGGCCGCAAGGGGTGCTGCGCATTGCCGCGCCGTACGAACTCGGCGTCATGCGACTGGGGGACGTGCTCAACGACATGCTGCTGCGCTTTCCCGGGCTGGAGGCCGAGATCGACCTGACCTCCAGCCAGATCGACCCGCGCAATGACGACTACGACATCGTGTTCCGCGTCCAGACCGGACCGCTGCCCGATTCGAACCAAGTGGCGCGCCGCCTCTACAGCATCGAGCGCGGGTTGTATGCCGCGCCGGCGCTGGTGGCGCGCTACGGGGTGCCGCGCACGCCGTCCGAGCTCGCCAGCTGGCCGGCGGTCATGAGCCCCGACGAGCCGGTATGGCAGTTGCAAGGGCCGGCGGGAGAGATCGCCGAGCTGCGTCTGGCCGGGCCGCTGCGCGCGGCCAACGTCGGCATGCGCCTGCGCGCGGTGGCCGCCGGGCTGGGTGTCGGGCTGCTCTCCGCCACCTATAGTCAAGAGGCAGTGGCCAGCGGCCGCATCCTTCCGTTGCTGCCGGACTACGCCATCGCCCCGACGCGCGTCTACGCGCTGTTGCCCGGCCGGCGGCTGATGCCAGCCAAGGTACGTTATTTCCTCGACGCGCTGGCCGAGGCGCTAGCACCCTGGGATAACGAGGCGCCATAAGTTTTCACATTTTGCATTCTTTCCTAGTCTTACTAAGAACCTCTAACAGAACACATTCCGTGGTTGGGTAGCGTGCGTTCGCGAAGCAACGCACGGCCTGAGGACTCGCGCAAGACGTGCATTGCCTGCGGCGAATGCACGCTACAAAACTCGGGCGGATGCCTGGCCGGTGCTTTTGTTAGAGATTCTAAGGCCTGTCCGCATGGCCCTGCCGCTCTGCGCCAAGATCGGCTATCCCATCTAGAGGAGGAATGAAAAATGAAAGCACTATGGCTTGCCTTGTCGTTACTGCTCTCCGCCGCCGCCCCGCTCGCCTACGCCGATGACTGCAAACCGACGAATCCCACCGAGATCGCCGGCCTGTTCGACCGCTGGAATGGTTCGCTGCAAACCGGCGACCCGGCGCGGGTGGTGGCCAACTACGCGCAACGCTCGATCCTGCTGCCGACGCTGTCCAACAAGCCGCGGCTGACCCCGGAAGACAAGATCGACTACTTCGAGCACTTCCTGGCCAAGAAACCGGTGGGGCAGATTGATTTGCGCTTTATCGACATCGGCTGCAACTCGGCGCTCGACAGCGGGCTGTATACCTTCCGCTTCGGCGACGGCAGCATCGCCCATGCGCGCTATACGTTCACCTACGCCTGGGACGGCAAGCAGTGGCTGATCACCAGCCACCACTCGTCGCTGATGCCGGAGCCGGAACCGCATTGATCCGACGCCGGCCTTCAGCAATAGAGCTGCACGGCTAAACCCCGCGCGCGCATGCGGTCGGCCAGCCGCCGCATCCACGCGTCGCTCGCGGGGGCGACCTGCTTGCCCTCCTCCTGCATTGGCGGCCGGGCAATGCCATAGAGCAGCACTCCCTGAATGCCAGGCAGGCCGCCGACCAGATCGAGGTAAGCATCGAGCTCCGCCTCGTCGGGCAGCGCGCCGTTGAGGCAGAACATGCAGGTCTGGATCCAGGTCGGGCAGCACGCCACCGCGCGCGCCACCTGCAGGCGCAGCCGCTCGGGCGTCAACCGCACCTGGTTGACGCGGTGGATCGCCTCAGTGCTGCCGCGGTCGATCTTGAACCATACTTCGCCGCCGGCGGCGGCCAGGCGCCGCAAGGCGTCCCGAACCGGTTCCCGGTGCATCTGACTGCCGTTGGTGATCAACACGATCCGCAGCCGTCCGCGCAAACCGAACGCATCCACCTGACGCAGCACCGTGTCGACCGCGTCGGCAAACTGCGGCGACAGCGTGGGTTCGCCGTTACCGGCCAGCGCGATGTCGCTCAAGCGGCGCATGTCAGGCGCGACGTGATGGCGCATGAAGTCACCCTGCAGAATCTCGCGCAACATGGCGGCCAGCTCGGCCTCCAATTGCGCGAGGTCGACCGGCGTCGGCGCGCCGCGCTGCAACTGCGGCACTTGGCAATAGACGCAACGCCAGTTGCAGGCGTTGTTGGGGCTCAGGTTGACGCCGACCGACACGCCGCCGGCGCGCCGGGATACCACCGGGTAAACATATTGAAAACCATCGAAAGCCAGGTTGTGGTCTTTGGGGGTCAGTTGCTGGTCGTCGGGCAAAACAAGCGGTTCGGATGAGCGCATGGCAAAGGAAAAATATACTTACTGACTGAATTATTCGATCTTTCCACGCAAATGTCTAACCCCACCCGGCACACTAGGGCAAAGCGTTCTGTCCGTCGCGGCGTTCGGTTTCGTCCCACACGTGTTTAATGTCGGCGATGGCGGGCATGATGTCGAAAAAAGCGTCGAGCAGCGCCGGGTCGAAATGCGCGCCGCGCCCGGCTCGCATATGGGCGATGGCCTCTTGCTCGGTCCAGGCCGCCTTGTAGGGCCGCGCCATGGTGAGCGCGTCGAACACGTCGGCGATGGCGACGATCCGGGCCGAAGCGGGAATTGCCTCGCCCCGGGCGCCATGGGGATAGCCGCTGCCATCCCATTTCTCGTGATGGCTCAGCGCCACCTCGGCCGCGAGCTGAAAAATCGGCGCGTCGCTGCGGCTCAGGATGTCGTAACCGATTTGGGCGTGGCTGCGCATTACCACCCACTCCTCGTCGGTCAATTTGCCGGGCTTCTTCAAGATCACGTCGGGAATGCCGATCTTGCCGGTGTCATGCATCGGCGCCGCCATCTCCAGCAGATGGCAATCGTCGTCCGTCCAGCCCACGCTGCGGGCGATCGCCACCGAAAACGCCGCCATGCGCCAGATATGCGCGCCGGTATCGTTGTCGTTGTAGTGGCCGGCCAACCCCAGCATGGAGATGGCGGCGCGGTAGCTTTTTTCCAAAACGGTGGCCCGCACCAGCGACAGATGGGTTTTGACGCGCGCGTGGACCACAGCGGCGTTGACCGGTTTGACGATGTAATCGACCGCCCCGACATCGAACCCGTAGGCTTCGTCGCTGGCCTCGGCGAGCGAGGTGACGAAGATGATCGGAATGCCTTCCGTCGCCGCGGCGGCTTTCAACGTCCGACAGACTTGGTAACCGTCCATGTCCGGCATGCTGACGTCGAGCAAAATGAGCACCGGCTGATGCTTTGCCACGGCAAGCAACGTCTCTTGGCCGCTGCGGGCGAACACCAGCGGGTAGGTCGGCGACAGGATCTGCCGCAAGGCGGCCAGATTGTGCGGTTCGTCGTCGGCGACCAAAATCGGATAGCTGATCATGTCCGGCGCTCCTCGATAGGGAAGTACTGGTGCATCAAACCGAGCACCGCTTGCTCCGCGCCGCGAAAATCGAAATCCTCCACGGCGGCCCGCAACGCAGCCGTATCGACCGCCGCCAAGTGCGCCACCAGCGGCTTCAGCCGCGATTCGATCCGGTCGACGTCATCGGTCTCCAGCGCGGTCAATAAACTGTTGAATAGCTCGACCAATTGCTCTCGCGGCAGCCGCACGCCGGGGTCCGCCCGCGCCGCCTCTTGCCCGGCATACGAATCGATCGCCGCCAGCGCGGCATCCATCGCCTGAACGAGATCGCTTACCGCATCGGCCGATGGCGGACCGGCGGCCAATTGGCTGTCCAGCACCCGGGCGGCGGTTTCGACGCCGACGAGTGCCAGGTTGCCCGCCACCCCCTTGAGTTTGTGGGTGAGAATTTTGGCGTCCGCGACATTGCTATGGGCGATGCGCGGGGCAACCTCGCGGTAATCGCGGGCGAATTTGCGCAAGTATTGCTGATAGACCGCGGTCTCGCGCCAGATCGCCAAGCCGCGCGCCATGGCGATCACGCCTTGCACCGGCTCGGGCGGCGCGATAGCCGGCCTCGTGAATGCCGGCGGCAGCGCTTCCTTGCCGCACAGGCGGCGAATAATGGTCACGGCCACGTCGACGTCGAACGGCTTGGCGATGTAATCGTTCATGCCGGCGGCCTGAGCCGCGTCGCGTTGCGACTGGAACGCGCCCGCGGTCAACGCGACGATCGGCAGCTTGTCCGCGCCAGGCAGTTGGCGGATGCGTCGCGCGGCCTCGTAACCGTCCATGACCGGCATTTGAATGTCCATCAGCACCAAATCAACTTCGCCGTCATGTTGTTGCAGCCAATCCAGCGCTTCTTGGCCATTGCCGGCCGTGAGCACCTCGGCGCCCTCGTACCGAAAAATCCGCAGGGCCACGTCCTGGTTGATGTCGCTATCGTCGACCACCAAGAGACGGACGCCGGCCAGGCGCTCGCCAGCCTCGCCGGCAAGAGCTGGCGGCGCGCTTTGTCCCTGGCGCTGCTGTATCGCCCTGGCCACCGCGTTGTAGAGGCAGGAAGGCGTCACCGGCTTGGTCACGACGCCGTCGATCAGCGCGGCATCGGGGTCGGCCAGCAAGGCCTCGCGCGAAAAAGCGGTCGCCATGAGGAGGATCGGCGCGCCGAGGCCCTCGCGCGCTTCGCGGTAGGATTTCGCCACCGCCAAGCCGGATAGATCCGGCATCTTCCAGTCGAGGATCACGACGTCGATGTTGGAGCGCGCTTTCAACGCCGCCAACGCCTGACGCCCGGACGACGTGACGGCGGCGCGCCAGCCCAAACCCTCGGCAGCGAAGGTGAGCGCGTTGAGCGCGATGGCATTGTCGTCGGCGATAAACACATTCAGGCGTTGCAGTTCCGCCTGGGCCGACGTGCCCGGCGTCTCGCGCGCCAACGTGACCGCGAACGAAAACGTGCTGCCAACGCCCTCCTCGCTGCGCAACACGATCCGCCCGCCCATCATCTCGACCAGCCGCCGGCTGATGGCCAGGCCCAGTCCCGTACCGCCAAAATGCCGCGTGGTGGAATCGTCGACCTGGATAAAGGGCCGGAACAGCGCCGCCTGCTTCTCCGGCGCGATGCCGATGCCGCTGTCCGTGACGGCAAACTGCAACGTCACCTCGGTATCGTCGATGCGTTGCGGCCAAATCGACACCTCGACGAAGCCCTGCTGGGTGAATTTGATCGCGTTGCCGGTCAGGTTGATCAAAATTTGTTCCAAGCGCAGCGCGTCGCCCACCAAGCGGTCGATGGCGGGCGCAGGCGAACGGATCACCAACTCGATATCCTTGTTGCTCGCGTTGGCGGTCATGATGGTCGACAGATTGTCCAAAAGATCGCTGAGACTGAATGGCGCCTGCTCCAGTGTCAGGTTGCCGGCCTCGATTTTGGAAAAGTCGAGGATGTCGTTGATGATACCCAGCAGCGAACGGCCGGCGACGCGGATCTTGCGCACCACGTCCCTTTCACTGCTCGGCAATTCGGCCGCCTCCAAGAGAAAGGCCAGGCCGAGAATGGCGTTCATCGGCGTGCGGATCTCATGGCTCATATTGGACAAAAACGCCGCCTTGGCGCGATTGGCCGACTCCGCGAGCTCGCGCGCGGCATCGAGCGTGTCCTCGTACTCGCGCTGGGCGGTGATGTCGCGGTTGATGCCGATGACCCGCAGCGGCTGGCCGTGCACATCGCGCTCGACGCGCGCCGCGGCCTGGATCACACGCGTACGGCCATCGGGCAGCCGCAAACGGTAAACGGGCGCGTAGTGGGCGCCGCCGGCCAAGGCGGCGTTGAGCGCCGCCTCGGCGGCGGGGAGATCGTCCGGGTGCACGCGCGCGCGCCAATACTCGCGGCTCACCCTGGCGGCATAGGGCGACGGCGGATAGCCGTAGAGTTCGAACATGCGGCCATTCCACACCACGCTGTCATCGTCCAGATGCCACTGCCAAACACCGAGCTCGGCGACCTCGGTGGCAATGCTCAGGTGGTCGCGCGCGCTCAGCAGCTCGTGCTCCATTTGTTGCTGCAACAGCGCGTTGACTTGCGCCACCCGCGCCTCGTCGGCTTTGCGCTGGGAAATATCGCAAATGATGTCGGCCAACCGGACCTCGCCCGCCGCGCCGGTGCGCACGCGGGCGACACTGACCATCACGTCCAGCGAACGGCCGTCGCGATGCCGCCAGCGTGTTTCGCGCAGCGGCACCGCCTGCCCGCCGGCCGCCCGCGCGTACCAGTCCGCGGTTTGGCCCCACTCTTCCGCCGGCACGATCAAGTCCGCCATCCGGCGGCCCAGCGCCGCCTCGGCGGAAAAACCGAACAACTTGGCCGCCATCGGATTCCAACTGGTCACGGTGCCATCCGTCAAATGGCCGATGATGGCCTCTTGCGCGCTGCCGACAATCGCGGCCAGCTCGCGCTGCTGATCCCGCAGCGCGCGCCACTGACGCAGGAACACCGCGACGAGCAGGCCGCCGATGGCGGCGAGCAGCGTCAGCAGGCCAAACACACGCATTTCCTGCAGCCGGGCCGGACGAACGATCACCGCGGCCAGCAGAAGCACGATCAGAGAGAAAACGGCCCAGCTCACCACAGCCCATCCTTTGGACCATCGCGGCCAGCGATTGCGCGCTGCTGACATCTCTATTCCTTCTACGTAACCGGCATAAAGTCGTGCGTTGCTTCGCGAACGCATGCTACCTAGGGCCAACCCTATTTTAGTTAGCTATTTTGAGAATTGTTATCAACAATGAATGACATTGGGTTTGCAAACAGGGGGCCGGTCATGTCGGAAATGGAAAAATCAGCCACCAGCTCAGTCGGCATCATCACCATCGACGAGCAAGGAATCGTCAAGGCGTTCGACGCGGTCGCCGAACGGCTGTTCGGCTACGCGTCCGCCGAGGTGATCGGCCGCAACGTCAACGTGCTGATGCCGACGCCGTACCGCGAGGAGCATGACGGCTATCTGGCGCGCTACACGCAGACCGGCCAGGCGCACATCATCGGCAAGGGGCGCGAGGTGCGAGGCCGGCGCAAGGACGGCTCGATTTTTCCGGTCTGGCTCGCCATCAACGAGGTGCGTTTCGGTGAGCAGCGCTTTTTCGTCGGCTCGATCGTCGATCTGTCGGAGCTCAAAACGGTCGAAGCCGACCTCGCCCAAAGCCTCGAGGTGACGCGAGCCATTCTCGACACCGCGGTCAACCCCATCATCACCATCGACCCCGGCGGCATCGTGCGCTCGTTCAACCCGGCGGCGGTGCGGCTCTTCGGTTATGAAGCCCGCGAGGTGATCGGGCAGAACGTCAAGATGCTGATGCCCTCCCCCTATCAGGAGGAGCACGACGGCTATCTGGCGCGCTACTTGCGCGAAGGCAATCCGCGCGTGATCGGCCAAGGCCGCGAAGTACTGGCTCGGCGCAAGGATCAATCGGTGTTTCCGATCCACCTGTCGGTCGGGGAAATGAAGGTCGCCAGCGGGCGCATGTTCGTCGGCATCATCGCCGACATCTCCAAGCAGCGCGCCGCCGAACAGAGCTACGCCGCCAGCGCCGAACTCACCCGCGCCATCCTCGACACCGCGGTCAACCCCATCATCACCATCAGCCGAGTCGGGGAGATTTGCTCGTTCAATCCCGCCGCCGAAAAGCTGTTCGGCTATGCCAGCGCCGAGGTCATCGGTAAAAACGTCAAAATGCTGATGCCAACGCCTTATCGCGACGAGCACGACGGCTATCTGTCGCGCTATCTGCACGAGGGGAACCCGCGGGTGATCGGCGCTGGCCGCGAGGTCACGGCGCAAACGAAGGACGGCGCCAAAGTGCCGATCCATTTGAGCGTGGGCGAAATGGAGGTGGGCGGCAACCGCATGTTCGTCGGCATCATTACCGATACGTCGAGATTGAAGGAAACCGAGCGCGCGTTCGTGCAAAGCCTGCAAACCACCCGCGCCATCCTCGACACCGCCGTCAGCCCCATCGTCACCACCGACGCGCACGGCGCCATCCTGTCGGCCAATCCCGCCACCGAACGGTTATTCAAATACCCTTGCGACGAGCTGATTGGTCAAAACATTTGTCTGCTGTTCGCCGAACCGTATCAGAACGAACACCGCAAATATCTGGAGCGCTATCTGGCGGAGCGTAAACCAGGGGAAACCCAGCCGACGGTGATCGGCGAAGGGCGGGAAATTATCTGCGTACGCAAAGACGGTTCCACGCTGCCGATCCACCTGACCGTCGGCGGCATGGATATCGGCGGCGAACCGCTGTTCGTCAAGATCATGGTGGACATGACGGAATACAAGGCGGTGGAAACCGAGTTGCGCAAGCACCGCGACCACCTGGAGGAACTGGTGTCCTTCGCCACCGCCGAGGTCAGCGCCATCGTGCGCGCCGCCATCAACGGCATCATCACCATCGACGAGAACGGCATCATCCGCCTATTCAACCCCGCCGCAGAAATACTGTTCGGCTGGTCGCGCGACGACATGATCGGCCAGCACATCGGCACGCTGATCGAGGCGTATCGGTTTCCCGCACAACGTTTTTGCGAGGGCTTTCTGGCGGTGGCGGAAGAGCACGTGGTTGGCCGCGGGCGCGAGGTCATCGCCAGAAAGCAGGACGGCGCCACCTTCCCGGCCAACGTCTCGATGGGCCATACCGAACTGGGCGACGGCCATCACTTTTTCGTCGCCTCCATTTCCGACATCACCGAACAAAAGCAAATCGAGAACAAGCTGAAAAAAGCCAAAGAGGAGGCCGAGGCCGGAGCGCGCAGCAAAAGCCTGTTTCTGGCCAATATGAGCCATGAAATCAGAACGCCGATGAACGCGGTCATCGGTTTCGCCGAAGTCGTGCTGCAGGACGCGGCCTTGTCGCCGACGTCGCGCCGGCATTTGGAAGTGCTGCTGAATTCGGCCCGTTCATTGCTGAACATCATCAACGACGTGCTGGACATCTCCAAGCTCGACAGCGGCAAGCTCAAACTGGAGGCCATCGGTTTTCATCTGGCCAATACCATCAAAGAGGCGCTATCCACCATCGAGCACAAGGCGTATGAGAAGGGACTTGCGCTGGAACTGGCGGTGGACGGCGACGTCAACGTTCGCCGCATCGGCGACCCGACGCGCGTGCGCCAGGTGATCCTCAATCTGGTCAGCAACGCGATCAAGTTCACCGAACACGGCCGCGTGCGCGTCACGGTGCACAACGACGAGCCGCCGGGCAGTCTGCGCATCGCCGTGCACGACACCGGCATCGGCATGAGCGCCACGCAGCTGGCCCATGTCTTCGAGGTGTTCACCCAAGCGGACGATTCGACTACCCGCCGCTTCGGCGGCACCGGCCTCGGCACGACCATCTGCAAAGAGATTGTCGAGCTCATGGGCGGCCGGATCTGGGCGGAAAGCGAACAGGGCGTCGGCAGCGTGTTCAGCTTCATCGCCGTTCTGCCGGAGGCGCCGGCCGGCATGAAGTGCCTCAACGACGCCGAGGAACGCTCGCTGCAATCCTACGTATCGCCAAGGCTGTTTCGCATCCTGTTGTGCGAGGACATCGAGACCAACGCCACGCTGGCCATGCTGCGTCTCGGCGGCATCGGCCATGACGTGGCATGGGTCAAAAACGGCCGTGAAGGGTTCGAAGCCACGCAGGCCGGCGACTACGACCTGGTCCTGATGGACGTCATGATGCCGGAAATGGATGGGCTGGAAGCCACGCGACGCATCCGCGCCGCGGAGAAAGACACGGGCAAGCACATTCCGATCCTGGCGCTGACGGCCAGCGTCATGCAGGAGGATTTGGAACACTGCCGCGAAGCGGGCATGGACGGCCACGCCGCCAAGCCCATCGATTTCGAGCTCCTGCTCAACATCATGGACTCGCTGGTGCCGCCCGGCGCCGGACGCCCCAACACCGGAACGGCGCCGGCCCCAACCGCCAAGGTGGACATCGACTTCACGCCGGTGATGGCGGTGGCGGACCTGAGCCAGGCGCAAGCCAGTTGGGGGGACATGCTGCGCTATGCCAAATCGCTGAAGGCGTTCGCCGTCCAGCTCGCCGAAAAGGCGCCGGAAATCAACCCGGCGTTGGCGCAAGGAGACACGCAAGAAACCATGCGCGCTTTCATGCACACGTTGAAAGGCAGTGCCGGCAATTTGGCGCTCACGGCGGTGCACCAGTTGGCCGCCCAGATCGACTCGGCACTCAAATCCCATCACCTGGCCGGGGCCCGCGATACCTACCCCGCATTGCAAGCGGCACTGCAGGCCACGCTAGACGCCATTGCCCGTCTCGAACTGCCGCCCCCGCCGCTATCCTCCGCCGACGTGGCCCCAGCCACCGACAGAGCGCTGCAAACACAAGTGCTGGCTCAGGTGCTGGCCGAGCTCGACAATTTGAATCCGGACACGGTGCTGCCGTTGCTCGACGGCGCCGATGCCTGGCTGCCGTCCAGCGAGCTGGCCGCCTTGCGCCAGGAGATCGAAGGTTACGCTTTCAACGATGCCGCCGCCCGCGTGCAACGGCTCATATCCAGCATGAATCATTCGCAGCCAGGGTCGATGCCATGAAAAAATTGTTGCTGGTGGACGACGAGCCCACCAATCTCAACCTGCTGCGTGAAATCCTGCACGAGCATTACCAGCTGTTGTTCGCGATCTCGGGCCGGGACGCCCTTAATGCGGCCACGAAACATCTTCCCGACCTGATCTTGCTCGATGTGGCCATGCCGGGCATGGACGGCTATGAGGTGTGCCGGCAGCTACACCAAAACGCCGCGACCCGGTCCATCCCCATTCTTTTCGTGACGGCGCTCGAGGGCGAGCAGTGGCCCCGGCTGTCGGAACACCCCGGCGCCGTCGACGTCCTCGCCAAACCCGTGGAGCGGACCACGGTGCTAGCGCACGTCATGACATTGTGTCCGCCGCAATGAAAAATACATAAATATACAAAATGCATATTGATAAATCGTCGGCGGTTAACTAGGCTACGGCAAGCCGCCGCGCGGCCGACTCGTCACGCCCACACCGAAAGGAATAGCATGAGCGACCTCACCTCCCCGCCGCCCCCTACCATCACCGGCGAGCCGGTTCCCGGTTTTCCGATCAAATTCACTTGGCAAACCGTTTGGCAACCGGTATTCGACCTGCAAACCGAGCTGATCCGCAATCGCATCCAACGCGCCCGCGCGGAAGGCAAATCGGTGATTTACATGAGTTTGCCGGTGAGCACCGAGGCCGGCGGGTTCCAGGTCACCAACGTCGAGATCGCGCAATTCACTCATCGCCGGCTGAGCAACGACTGGGGCGATGGCTTCTTCTTCCTCAACCCCGCCGATTTCCAACTGCACTCGCAGACCGGCTATAGCCAATTGGCGCAGCATATCGACTACCTGAGCCGGCTCGGTTACGAAAATCTGCCCACGCAAAACAGCGCGGGCCAGTTCGAACCCGTGCCGTCTGGCGGGAGCTACATGTACATGTGGACACGGGTGTTGGTCACCAATCAAGCCCGCAGCGAGTGGTATATCGATTACGAAGGCCAGGTCGGCACGCGCGCGCAGGCGGCCAATTTAGGCTACGACTTCGACGGCGTGTATTTTCTCGGGCCGACGGATGTGCGCGCCTTTTTCAGCCGTGAGGAAGCTAGCATCACCGCCGGTATCGAAAGCTATTTCGCCAGCAAGCTGGCGCTGGATACGCGCTTTCAAGCCTTCTACAACGCGGGGGCCGGCACCAGCGGCGCCACGCCGGCACAGGTGCAGGAAGCGCAGCAAAACGCCCGGCGCGAGTTCATCCGCTATTTCGCCTTGCGTGCCAGCAGCAATTTCGCCATCGGTTGCCACGACGAATGGAACATCTTCCAAACGCTCAATCAGTTGCGCTACACCGCCACGCAGAACACCGGCAATCAGCTGGCGGTGTTTTTCGATGGCAGGCAGGTGTCGCCAGCCGCGACCACCATCCCGATCCCGCCCGGTTTCGCGCTTAATTCGTAGCGCCGCCAGCCGCGCGCAGTCGACCGGCGATGGCCTCCACCAGCGGGTTGGCGCGTGCGGCGTTCCATGCCAGCGCGGCGGTCACCACGCGCAAATCGCCGGCCAGCGGCCGCACCACCACGTTGGCCGGCGCCAAGCTCTGTTGCGCCAACGGCACCAGCGCCACCCCCTGGCCGCAGCCGACGAACGCCACCTGGGAGGAAATCATCCGCACCTCGTGCAATACCCGCGGCGAGAAGCCGCTGTCGCGGCAACAGGCAAGCAAGGTATCGAAATAGACCGGATTGAGCGCGCGCGAACAGAGAATAAAATTCTCTTCCGCCAGGCTCGATAACGGCACCGCCGGCAACGCCGCCAGCGCATGGCCGCGCGGCAACGCCACCGCCAGCTGTTCCTGATGCAACGGCAAGACTTGAATCTTCTTGCTGGTCAAGCCTTCCAGACGGACAAACGCCAAGTCGAGCTCGCCCGACTCCAGCGCGAGCACGGCTTCGCCGCTGTCGATCTCGCGCACCGACACGGTGATGCCGGGAAAATCGCGCTTCCACGCCTCGATGTGCGGCGGCAGCACATCCAACAGCACCGAGGTGATGGCGCCGACGGTCAATATGCCGCTTTGCCCGGCCTTGGCCTCGCGTACCGCCAGTTCGACCCGTTCCAACTGATCGGCCAATTGACGCACCGCGGGCAAAATCGCCTGCCCCACCGGCGTGAGCTGCGCTCCTTTGCGCGAGCGCTCGAACAACTTCACCTTGAGCGCGTTCTCCAGCACGTGAATCTGTTCGGTCAGCGGCGGCTGACTCATGCCGAGCCGTTTGGCGGCGCGGCCGAAATGCCGCTCTTCGGCGACGGCCAGAAACAACCACAGATGGCGGACCAACCGAAAATTGATCATGGTTTCGATACGTTTTTCGTATTGATAAGTTATTTGAATTATATTTTACGTATGATCGTGCCCGGGGAACAATGCTCCTGAACAAACGACAGGAGCGACAACGTTGGGCATGTATCCAATCTTCATCGTGATGGCCACCATGACCATTCTCAGCCCGGGTCCGGGCGTGCTCAAATCGCTGACCAACGCGCTTCACTATGGCTTGCGGCCCGCCTTCGTCGGCATCGCCGGCCTCGCCTGCGGCGTGTTCTGCGTCGCCGCGCTCTCGGCCACCAGCGTGGGCGTGGTGCTGTCGACCTCGGCCACGGCGTTCTTGTTCGTGCGCTTGCTGGGAGCGGCTTATCTGATCTATTTGGGCGTCAAGTTGTGGCGCGCGCCGGCCATGACGCTGTCGACCTCGGGCACGGCGGCCAAGCCGGGGCGCACGTTGTTTCTGGAAGGCTGGATGTTGCAGTTCTCCAATCCCGGCGCGGTGTTTTTCTTCCTGTCGGTGCTGCCGCAATTCATCAATCGCGCCCATGCCTATCTGCCGCAGTTCCTGCTGTTGGTGCTGACTTTCTGTGCGCTGCTGGTGCTGGTGCACGGCAGCTACGTGCTCTGTGCCAGGCGCGCTCAGCGATGGCTTAGCGCCGGCGGCGGTCGGGTATTCAATCGCGTCGGCGGCGCGGCCTTTTTGCTGTTCGGCGCCTTGCTGCTGCGCGCGGCCTGAGGTTTTTGTAAAACAGGAGTCGGGAGTGGAAATCGTAGGGTGCAATCGACGCGCAACGCGCGGCATTGCGCCACGCCATTTTAACTTTCAGAATTTACGGACAAGCTGCCCAATTGCCGTTTTCCGGTGAGCAAACTAATCTGGTGGGGCTTTAGGCGGATCATTGCCAAAGGCGCGGGCCCGGGGTGCTGGAAACACCGCCGAGCCCGCTAACCAAACCCACTCTCACAAGGAGCGAGCATGGCTATCCACGATGTTAATGCACTTCCCACCACCCCGACAAACCGCCGTCTGCGTCAGCAGCAGTTACTGACACTGATTTCGGTCTTGTGCGAACCGCGGCAAACCCACCCCAACCCCGACGTGCGCCGGCTGATTTTCGATAGCCGGCTGAGTTGGGCATCGATGCCGGTCGATGTCCAGTCGTCGTGGTTGTACCTGAAGAACGCCGCGCGCCTGCGCGAGGTGGCGGGATGCTTGGTGTTGACCGCCGATTAACACCCTAACCTGGAGGCGGGGGGCGAACGCTCCCCGAACCTGGTCACCGTGCGTTGAAACGTGCGTTGCTGCGCGAACGTACGCTACATTCGACTCCCCACTCCGACACCCACTACACACGCTATGTTGGGCTAGGTGCATGGTTGCTCTATAATTCAGTTAATTCTAATTTGGTCTTGCCAAGCAAGGCCATGAGTTGACCATGCACCTCGACAATTTTGATATCCGCCTGCTGCGGCTTTTTGTCGCCATTGTGGAAAGCGGCGGCTTCTCGGCGGCACAACGCAAGCTCGGCCTGTACCAGTCCGCCATCAGCAATAAAATGAACGACCTGGAAACCCGCCTGGGCATGAAACTATGCCAGCGCGGCCGCAAGGGCTTCCAACTGACGCCGGAAGGCCGCCAGGTCTACGATGCCACGCTGAATTTGCTCAAACTCGTCGATCAGTACGAAGACGAACTGGGCAACATCAAGCACGTGACCTTCGGCCATGTCCGCATCGGTCTTTCCGACAACATCGCCACCCACCCCGATTGCCGGTTGCACGAATGTCTGCGCCGCTTCAGTCAGAAATGCCCCAACGTCAGCCTGAACCTGGAAGTCAGCGATGCCGCCCGGATCGAAACCCTGTTGCTGCAGGGGCAGCTGGATATCGGCGTGGCATCGAGCGAAAAGCAGGTTCCGGGGCTGTCTTATCAGCTGCTGTTCACCGAGACCCAGCGACTCTACGCCGCCAGCCGGCACCCGATCTTTCTGCATTCGCCAGATCTCATCACCAACAAGAAGATACTGGAATATCCGATTGCCGGCCGCGGCAAGGCCCATCCGGTAACGCCGCTGTGTCAATCGATGGGAATGAAATCGCGCGCCGTGTCGACGCACATGGAAGGCACGCTGCACTTGCTGCTGTCGGGGGAATTTATCGGTTACTTGCCGGACCACTACGCGCGTATCTGGGTAGAGCGCGGCGAGTTGCGCCCCATCCCGACACCGGACCTGGATTACAGCGCGCCCTTTCATTTGATCCTGGCTCGCTACAGCGTGCATGCGCACGCCACCGAAATGCTGATCGAGGAAATCCTCGCCGGCCATGCCGCCTCGGGCGGCGATCCGGACGTTACCAGCGATAGCTTAGCGTCGTCATCACACGCGCGCTGAGCTTCATCGCCTGGCGCACCGGCAAAGGCAACCGCGCCGCGCCGAAATCGCGCGCCATGTCGGCGTGACGGCATTCGTCGTCACGCATCTGCGCCACAATGGCCCGGCTTTTGCCGTCTTCCTCGGGCAACCGGTCCAAATGGCTTTCCAGATGGGCGGTCACTTGATGCTCGGTCTCCTGCAAAAAACCAAGATTCCATTTATCGCCCAGTACGCCGGCGGCCACGCCGATGGCCAACGAACCGCCGTACCATAACGGATTGAGCAGACTGACCCGCCCGCCAAGCTCGCGCACGCGCCGCGCGGTCCAGGCCAGATGCTCCTCTTCCTCCTGCGCCGCCTGACGCAGCGCATCGCGCGCCGCGGCGTCGCGCGCGGTCAGCGCCTGCCCCTGATACAGCGCCTGAGCACAGATCTCGCCGCAGTGATTGACACGCATCAGCCCCCGCGCATGCCGCTTTTGCGTCTCCGTCAGCGGCGCCTCGGGCACCTCGTCGTCGGGGTACGCGCGCGCGCTGCGTGCCGGCGCGCACAAGGTGCGCAAGCCCTTATCGAATTCGATAATCAGTTTGTCGAACATCGGGGGACATCCTTTTCCACGGCAAGACCGGTCATTATACCGTAACCACGACGGCATTTTTTCCCCCGAGATGCGCTCGGAGAGGAAAAGCTTCGCTATAATCGGGTGATTGTCCGACTCGACTAACGCACATTTATAAGGATTGAACGCGATGGACCTGAAGCACATTCCCGCCGGCAAGGATATGACGAACGACTTCAACGTAGTGATCGAAATCTCCGCCAATGGCGCCCCGATCAAATACGAGCTGGATAAGGACTCCGGCGCCATTTTCGTCGACCGCTTCATGGGCACTTCGATGTTCTATCCGGCCAACTACGGCTTCGTGCCCAACACGCTGTCGGGCGACGGCGATCCGGTCGACGTCTTGGTGGTCACCCCGTTCCCGCTGCCGCCGGGCGTGGTCGTACGCTGTCGCGCGCTGGGTCTGATCAAGATGGAAGACGAATCCGGCATCGATGCCAAGGTCGTCGCCGTACCGGTCGAAAAGCTCTGCCCGATGTACAAGAGCGTGCAAAAGCTGGAAGACCTGCCGGAACTGCTGCGCAATCAGATGGTGCACTTCTTCGAACACTACAAGGACCTGGAAAAGGGCAAGTGGGTCAAGGTGCAAGGCTGGGGCACGCTGGCGGACGCCACCGCCGAACTGAACAACGGCGTGGCCAACTACAAAGGCTAAGACGCAACGCCTCACGAGCCGGCCAAGCGCCGGCTTTTTTATTGCCCGCACGGTCCAGATAGAATCTGCTACGCTGGAGATCGGTTCCTCAGCGCGCGAGAACACCGTGAAAATCACCGTCCTTGGCAATGCGGATAGCGATCAATGGTTTGCCCACCGGCTGGCGGCCCGGGGCTTTGATGTCGCGCCCGCCGCCCCCCCCTCGCCGGAGCAGGGCATCGTCGCCGGCCTCCTGGCGGACCGCATCGTCGTCGATACCGGCCCCGGAAGCATCGACACCCGCCATCAGCGTGCCGAGCACTGCCGTCGGACCGGCTGGGGATATGCAGAGATGGCGGGCCCCTGGCAACCGCTCGGCCAGCAATTCGGCTTTCCCTTGTTCGTCGGCGCCGACACCGATACGCGCGCGGCACTCACGCCGCTGTTCGATGCCTTGGCACCGCAGGCCGGCGCCTGGCTTCCCTGCGGCCCGGCCGCCAGCGGGCGTTTCGCCGCCCAAATCTTCAATGCGCTGACCATGGCCTGCGCACTCGCCTGCCAAGCGGGTTGGTCGACGCCGGGCCAAACGCTGCACACCCCGGACTGGGGGGCCTTCTTTCTGCAGCAGCGCACGCTGGCGGACAAACTCTTGGCGCTGTCCCAGCGCTATCTGGCGCTATACCCGGATGACGCGGCGACAGACGACCCCTGGCAACAACTGGCGGCGTTCAGCCAACCGCCGCGCCAACAACCGCATTTTTCGGCTAGCCTCGCGCGTCTCATCGTCTTGGCATTGACGCAGAGCGAGGCGCAGCAGGCGATTCTGAGCAAACTCATGACCGGCGCAACCGGCTAGCACCCATGAAAAAACCGCCCGTAGGCGGTTTTGGCTGGCATGCAACGCCGATTAGGCGCTAGCGGCGGAAGCCGGCTTCTTGGCGCGCGCCACGGCGGCGGAAGCGGCCTTGGCCGAATTGGTAGCGGCTTGCACGCTGGCCTCGGCGATCTCGGCGCCCACCTTCTTCGCGGTCTTGGACACGCTTTCAAAGGCGGCGTTGGATTGATTCACCAGGGTTTTGAGCGCGGAGACGGCGATATCGGAGCCCGCCGGCGCATTTTTGGCCAAACGGTCCAGCGTGCTAATCAGCGTCTTGTTGTTTTCGGCGACTTGCTCTTCGATGAAGGCAGACAGTTCGTTTTGCGTGGTAACAGCCGCGTCGTAAACGTTGCGCGCTACGGCGAAAGCCTGATCGAGGGTCGGCTGGGCCAGATTAGTCTGGAATTCGACCAGGCCTTTCGGATCCTTCACATCGGCCAACGCCTTGAAGGTTTGCGCCTGATCGGCCAGGAGCTTGCGAGTCAGATCCAGTTGCAGTGTTGCCAGGCGCTCGGCGCTGGCCAGCACGATCGAAGACAGACGCACAGCTTTGTCAAACTGCGCTTGCCCAATAGCAGAGAATTCCTGAGTGTTGAACGACATGGATAGCTCCTACATAAGTTAGACAGAACAGCAGTGAGAACATCAAGCTGCGATTGTTGCACCGCACAATTGACACTTTACGCACGCGGAAACCGGTCGTCAACATTTTGTGCAACGCACAAGCTTGCAACTCACTAATTACGCATCATTTTTACGACAATAACATTCCAACATCATTACAAAAACCGCGTCATTCGCCAGCTACCCTTTTGGCCAGGTCGTGCTGCCGCGCAACAAGCCCTCCCCCGACAGAATAACGAAGACTGACGGATGAATCTGGCGGACAGATTGAAAGGTCCTGCGCAAGCAAGTACACTGCTGCTCATAAAAGAAATCTATCCAAAGGCATCATGAGCCAAGCAGCAAACAATATATTCGACATCAAGTCCACCAGCCTCGACGTGTTGGCGCTGATCCCTCGCACCACCGATCAGGACGCGCTGGCCAAGGCTCTGTCGCAGCGATTTTCCCGACGCGCCGCACTGGGCGGTGAAGCATTCGTCATCGATCTCGATAGTTTGGAACACCCAGAAACCCTGGATTTGGCGCAACTACTGCCGTTATTGCGCCAACATGGCCTGCACGTGGTCGGCTTACGCCATGCCAACCCGGCCACGGCCGCGCTCGCTGCGCAGCATGCGCTGATCTACCTGGGCGATGGCGTGCGCGCTGACAAACCGGTGGCGCAGCCGGAACCGGTCGCCGAGCCCGCCCGCCCCGTCCCAGCGGTGGCCGCCGAACAGGCAGCCGTGCCCACCATGGTGGTCGAACGCCCGGTGCGCGCCGGCCAGCAGATTTACGCCAAAGGCACGAACCTGGTCGTTTTGGCCATGGTCAGCGCCGGCGCCGAAATCATCGCCGACGGGGATATTCACGTGTACGCGCCTTTGCGCGGTCGCGCGCTGGCCGGCGCCCGCGGCAATACCGCGGCCCGGATCTTCGCGCGCAATATGGAAGCCGAGCTGGTTTCCATCGCCGGCGTCTATCGCACCATAGAACAAGCCCTGCCTGACAGCATTCGCGGCAAGGCGACCCAGATTTTCCTGGAGAACGAGCGCTTGGTCATGACCGCGCTCGGCGAATAACCGATCGACATTCAATAGGGAACTACACGTGGCAAAAATCATTGTCGTGACATCGGGCAAGGGCGGCGTCGGCAAGACCACCTCCAGCGCGAGCTTCGCCTCCGGCCTGGCCCTCAACGGCCACAAGACGGCCGTTATCGATTTCGACGTCGGTCTGCGTAACCTCGATTTGATCATGGGCTGCGAACGGCGCGTGGTTTACGACCTGATCAACGTGGTCAACAAGGAAGCAACGCTGAATCAGGCCCTGATCAAGGACAAGAACTGCGACAACCTGTACATCCTTCCGGCATCGCAAACCCGCGACAAGGACGCGCTGACCGAAGAAGGCGTCGAGCTCGTGCTGAAGGAGCTGGCCGAGATGAATTTCGAGTACATCGTGTGCGATTCGCCGGCCGGGATCGAAAAGGGCGCGCTGATGGCGCTGTATTTCGCCGACGAGGCGCTCATCGTCACCAATCCGGAGGTATCGTCGGTGCGCGACTCCGATCGCATCCTCGGTATCCTGTCCGCCAAGTCGAAGCGTGCGTTGGAAGGCCGCGAACCGGTCAAGGAACATCTGTTGCTGACCCGCTACTCGCCGGGCCGCGTCGAAAAGGGCGAAATGTTGTCGGTCGACGACGTCAAGGAAATCCTGCGCGTGCCGCTCATCGGCGTCATCCCCGAGTCGCAGGTCGTGCTGCAGGCCTCCAATGCCGGCAACCCAGCCATTCACATGAAAGGCTCCGACGTTGCGGAAGCCTATTCCGACGTGGTGTCTCGTTTCCTGGGGCACGACCGCCCGATGCGCTTCCTCGACGCGCCGAAGGCCGGTCTCCTCAAGCGCTTGTTCGGGGGCTAAGGCATGACGCTCATTGAAAGAATCTTTGGCAAACGCCAAAAGTCGGCCGACATCGCCCGAGAACGCCTACAGATCATCCTGGCGCACGAGCGCAGCGGTCGCGGCGAAGGCCGCACCCCAGACTACTTGCCCGCTTTGCAGCGCGAGCTGGTCGAGGTGATTTCCAAGTACGTGTCGATCAACCAAGACGACATCAAGGTGCAATTGGAGCGCCAGGACAATTTCGAAGTCCTGGAAGTCAACATCGTATTGCCGGAAAAGAACCGCTAAGACGCTATGACGCTAACCGAACTGCGTTACATCGTCGCTGTGGCGCGCGAACGACACTTCGGTCGCGCGGCGCAAGGCTGCTTCGTCAGCCAGCCGACGCTGTCGATTGCCATCAAGAAGCTGGAAGACGAGCTGGGTGTCACGCTGTTCGAGCGTGGCGGCCAAGAGGTCAGTGTGACCGAAATCGGCGAGCGCGTGGTCGAGCAAGCGCAACGCGTGCTGGAAGAGGCGGAGACCATCAAGCGTCTGGCCGGCGAACACCAGAACGAGCTGGTCGGCCCGCTCAAGCTCGGGGTCATTTTCACCATCGGCCCCTATCTGCTGCCGCGGCTGATTCCGGCGTTGCGCACGCTGGCGCCGGATATGCCGCTGATCATCGAGGAAAACTACACTGCGCGCCTGGCGGAAATGCTCAAGCGCGGCGAAGTCGACGCGGTGATCGTGGCGGATCCGTTCGACGAGCCGGGCACCATTGCCTGGCCGCTGTATGACGAGCCGTTCGTGGTGGCGACCCCCAAAGGGCATCCGTGGGAAGCGCTCGACGCGGTGGAAACGGCCCAGCTATCGCAACAAAGCGTTCTGCTTCTGACCCAGGGCAATTGCTTCCGTGATCAGGTGCTGCAGGCTTGCAGCGAGCTGGCGAGCCGCCAGAATCAAGGGCACGGACTGGCCGGCATGCTGCAGGGCAGCTCGCTCAACACCATCCGCCATATGGTGGCGAGCGGCATCGGCATCACCGTCATGCCGGCCACCTCCGTCAGCGCCGCCGACGAGCCGTTATTGACGGTGCGTCCCTTCAAATCGCCGGTGCCGGAACGCCGCGTGCTGTTGGTAACGCGCAAGCAATTCTTCCGGCGCAAGGCAATCGAAACGTTGCAACAGGCGGTTTTCCACTCGGCACTACCCGCGGTCAGAATGCTTACCGAGCTGCAAGCGCCACACCCGCTCTAGTGTCTGTGGCGCACAGCCTTCGGCGAGTGCCCCCTACGCGAGGAGATAAAACAAAACGGCCCGAACAGGGCCGTTTTGTTTGCAGGCTGTTATTTTGTGGTTTGCAAAGATACCGGAGGCCCCGGCAAAGCCGGGCCTTAGTAACAACTTACTGAATTCTCAGCCTCCCATCGAATCCCCATCCCCTCACCCTTGCCCTGCAAGGGGGCCTCCGCTTCGCGGAGAGGGGCTTGTCAGCATGCTGAAAACAAAACGGCCCGAACAGGGCCGTTTTGTTTGCAGGCTGTTGATAAAGCCCAGAGTCTCTCTGGGCTTTATCTTTATCATTTACACAATTTTCAGATTTGACCTCATTGCAGTAGCCTTTCCAAGTTTCCTTACGTGTTGTCATGATCCCCGCCAACTAGGGCGCGCCCGCAGCGGCCGCGCAAACGGACGGCCTTCAGGCGGGTCGAGGACGTAGCCCTGCAGGCGTCGAACCTCGGTTGGCGACCAACAGGCAAATCTTCTTCATGTTTTGTGTGGCGGCGGCCAGGAGGCATTGGCCGGTCACCTGGGCCAACCCCCGCAGCCGGGCATAGCGCTGGCCGTGGAGTGATTTGGCATCGGCGAAGCTGCGCTCCACTGTTTCTTTGCGATGGGCATAAATGGCTTTGCCACTCTCACTGAGCCGGAAGGTTTCGGCTTGGTCTTTGTCGCCCTGCCACACGTGGCGGGTCATGATCCGCGGCGCCTCCTGGCTGCGCGTGCATTTCTCCCGCTGCGGGCAGGCCGCGCAGATGGCCTTCCCCGGCGAGTACACGCGCAACCCACGGCGATCGGTGGTCCGGTAGCTCATCACCTGTTTGGCCGGACAGAGGTAAACGTCCTGCTCCTCGAGGTAGTGGAACTGGCGACGGGGATACAGCCCTTTACCTGAAGGACGACGGCAATAGCCGATAGCGGCGTAAATCTCTCGCTCGGCCAAGCCATGGTAGATCGACATGCAGGCATAGCCCGCATCCAGTCCCACCGCCCGCACCGGAAAGCGAAAGCGCTGTCGGACCCGATCCAGGCGGGCCAGGTAGGGAACGCTGTCGTTGACATTGGCCGGGGTGACAAAGCAATCAACCACAATCGCATGGCGTCCATCCACCGTGCGGTGATCCAGGTAATAAAAGCCCTCCGGCTTGCCCTGCCGGCGCAAATAGCCCGCGTCTGGATCCACCGGGCTGTATTTGATCGTGCGTGGGGTCGCTTGTGTTTTAGCCGGAGGGAGGGCTTTTTTTCCGTGCGTCTTCCGGTCATCGTCAATCGCTTGATTGAGCTGCGCCAGATATTCGCCCGTATCCTGGCGTAACTGGCGCGTTTGATAACGCCGCTTGTTGGCATTGGCCTTGAGGTGGGTGCTGTCGGTATAGAAGACCCGGCCACCGACCAGGCCGAGCTTGACCGCCTGCCCGACGATGGTGTCGAAAATGGTCTGCTCAATCTGGCTACCGGCAAACCGCAAACGGCGATTTCGGCTGATCGTCGAGTGATCCGGAACCGGGTCGGTCAGCGACAGCCCGAGAAACCAACGATAAGCGACGTTAACCTCAATCTCCTGCATGAGTTGCCGTTCGGAACGAATGCCGTAGAGATAGCCGATGAACAGGATCTTGAACAGCATTCGGGGATCCACGGCTGGACGACCATTGTCCTCGGAGTACAGATGAGCGGTCTCGTCGAGGATGAAGTCGAAATTGATGTGTTGATCAAGCAGACGAAGCAAATGGTTCTTGGGAACCAGCGCGTTGGCGGAGGCCAGCGTGATCCGCTGGCGTCGATTCTTGAATGGCCTAAGCATGAAAGCCTCCGAGTCCTGTGTTACAACGATGGCATGGAGTTAGAGACTTCATGTAGCAAAGATCGACGCGCGCCATGGTCGACAATCGACGTCAGAAAGGTCTTTTAATCGCCGCGAAAAAAGGACAAAGCCCCAACTTCGATGAAGTAAGGGGCTTTATCAACAGCCTGACGCGCCAGCAGGCGCGTTTTTGTTTGCGGACAAACACCTCAAGCCAGCATGTGATTGCTCAGCTCGCGCATGCCGGCCGACAACATCGCCAGATCCAACGTCTCGAAAGCCTGCAGTTCAGCGAACATCTGCTGGCAAATATCGACGTGCTGCGCGCGCTTGGCCAGCCACTGTTCGGCAAACGACTGGCTGCCGCCGGCATCGGTCAGCGCGAGCCCCGTCAGCGAGCGCTGCATGCGATACAG
>NZ_JAFAND010000011.1 GCF_019232825.1 Paludibacterium sp.
CCGGAGTACGACATCCGCCGCCATTTCACCCCCGGCGAGCATTACGTGCCGTTCGACATGGAGACGGCGGTCGAGACATTCTCCGAATGGCGCGGCCGCGACGCGGCGCTGCACGAGATCGCCATGAATGCCGCCGAACAAACGCGCCAACATCACACTTGGCGCCATCGCGCGCGCGAAATCCTCGCCGATGTGGCCGCCGTGCGGCAAATGGCCGCGCCCAGCCTCGAACCGGCGTGACGAAAACCGGCTCCGGCCAACACCGGGCCGTTTACAACCTGAGCAACAGCCGCGCAGCACAGCATGACCTACACGCCCTACACCGAGGTCCGCCATGCCGATCAACAACATCGCCCTGCTCGTGAGCTTCAGCCGCAACGGCTATCTGTTCAACATCATGCGCGCACTGGCGCAGGCCTTCCAGGACGAAGGCGTCGAGACACAATGGGTCGACGCCGGTCAAGCGCCGGAAGAGGTGAAGGCGCAGTTGGAGGCGCTCAAGCCTGACTTCGTCTTCGAAATCAATCGTACGCGGGGTCAAACGCCGGACGCCTTTCCCGAAGGCATGCTACACGTGGCCTGGATTCAGGACGGCTGGCGCGAGCCCAACAAACAGGAAGAACTGCCGCAGCTGCACTACAGTGATCCCCGTTTCGGCGGCAGCGCGCTGATCTACACCTTGGTCGACCCGACGTATTTCGGCTTCAGCCATCACTTGACGCAGGGCGTCTGGGGCCGGCTGCATACCGGCATCGACCCCCGCGTCCATCACGTCAAGCCGGAGGTCAAGGCCGAACCGGGACGCGCGGCAATCTGCGGCCATATTCCCATGCCGCTGCACGTGATGAACATGGAGTCCCTGCAGCATGTCATGGCCTGGAACAACGGCCGCAAGCTGCATTTCGACTACATGGCCAACTTCCTGCTCAACAAGGTCAAAGCCTCGATCTGCCAACTCAGCTTCCCCCAGCTCCACCAGATCATTGCCGACGAAACCAGCCGCTACCTAGGGATCGACTTCACCGCCGCGGACCTTGTCGGCGAAATGGATCAGACACCCTTTCTACAGCTGTTGGATACCGAGATGCCGCGCGTCAACGACCGTCTGGCGCTGGCCAACGCCACACTGGCCGCCGGGCTGTCCCTGCAGATCTACGGCACGAGTTTCTGGCGCTATTGGCCGACGTACCTGCCGTATTACCAAGGCAACCTGCGCTGGGCATCGGAACTGGCCGACGTGTACCGGCGCACGTCGTTCAACGTGCACAACGGCTGCTTCGGCATGCACTCGCGCGTGCTCGAGTGCATGGGCAGCGGCGGCAGTATCTTCGTCTGCACCGGGCGCTTCGACGACCCGGAGTACGACATTCGCCGCCATTTCACCCCTGGCGAGCATTACGTGCCGTTCGACATGGAAACGGCGGCCGAGACATTCTCCGAATGGCGCGGCCGCGATGCGGCGCTGCGCGACATCGCCATGAACGCCGCAGAACAAACGCGCCAACATCACACCTGGCGCCATCGCGCGCAGCAGATACTCGCCGACGTTAGCGCCGTGCGTGACACCCGGATTGAATCGGCATAGGAGACGGAACGGCGCGCGGGGCGGCCATCCCCTTATTCAGTGGGATCCGCTCACCGGAGGCACGCAATAAGCCTCCGGTAGCGCCGCCAGACACCAATCCTCCAACGGCAGCGCATCGATCTCGGACAGAATACCCTGCAGGGAGGGAAATCCACTGCTCCTCGGCGACTCGACGGTCTTGCGGAAACAAAGCGCCCCGATCAGCCAGGAAGGGTAACTGTCGAACCTCATTGCGGGATGGATACGCTGGAATACCGGAATACGCGGGCTGCTCCAGGCATAGGGCTGGCCGAGCGCATATCTTCGCTGATGATAAAACGCGAACAGCGCAATCGGACTGATGTTCCAGAACCCGTGGTTCGGGAATGCGATTGCGATCTGGTGAAACACGAATCCGTCCTGCTCGAGCAAATCATCGACGTTCTGCAGCGCCTGGCTGACATTGAAACAGTGTTCGATGGTACCCGGATCCAGAATGATGTCGAACTTCCCCAGCGCATGCAGCATTGCATCATCAATCGGCAAATTAAGGTTGAGGATGAAATCCTCTCCCCCCCAAGTGATGGCATCGACGACCACAAATTCGCAGCCCATGGTTTCAAACAGGCTGCGCGTCTCGAACATGGGTTTGTCGATGAATTCGTCCCAATTATGTTCTTTCCAAAGAGCGGCGCTATCAGATTCCAGTTTTATGTCTCGCCAGTCAACCGCAATATTCAGTTCGGCAAAATACTCGGCCAGGGCAAGAAAGGTGGGATATCCCAACGCCAGTACGCGGAGCTTCCTGTTTTTCTTGTTTTGATTCAATTGGATGAAATGTTCCAGTACACGCAGCTCCGTTACCAATAGGCCCATACCGGGTCCTCCATTCGTATCCTGTTTAAACGCGGCAACACGGCTTAGTTTCTGTTAAGACGGAATAGATGCGTTGCAGGCAATGCATCGGCAACAAAATCCCCAAAACTGAGATTCCTGCTCCGGCTTGAATAGCAATGTTGAATGGGAAACCCGGGGTCATCACTTGCGTATACACCCTTGCGGAAGATAAACGATCCGCAAAAATGCGCCGGATATTGGGGAATGGCCTCGTAAGGCATCGCTTCCTGCAACACCGGTTCAAAGCCGTACGCATCCCGCTGGCCTGCCCATAAACAGGGAATGCCGAGAAAATAGCCGCGCGTCCGGTAGAAGTCGTAGAAAGCGGTTGGGCTGATACCCCAAAATGCGTGATTCGGCGAGGCAATGACCGCCTGGTGATACACGATGGCCTGCTGGGGCAGTAACCAATCGATATTCTGGAAGCCCTGGGCAATATTGAACCGGCCCCCCAACACACCGGGGTCGATAATGAGGTCGATTTCACCCAATTGGCGGCGCAACGTGCCAGCAATGGGATAGTCGAGGTCATGCACGACATGCGGACCAGTGTGCGGCTGATCGGACATTACCCACAGATTAGCGCCCATGCGGTCAAACAACGAAGCCGCTTCGCACATGCCGGTGCCCGCCATGTCCAGCCCATGCGCCCGCCAGGCTGCCTCGCTGTCCTCGCGTTTGACGACCTCGTCCCAGGCGACCGGGAAATCGAGATTGGCAAAGGTTTGTGCATTGGCCAGGATGGCAGGATATCCGAGGCACAGCACCCGTGGGCGGCGCTGCTTTTCAGCATGCAAGCTTTGCACCAGGCGAAAAAGGATGCTCAATTCACTGCCGAAAAGCGCCATAACAATACCTTAGCGTAAAAGAGGTGGGACGGCATGGCACTCAATGCCGCTACCATGGCGTCCCTTTCATCCTGCTGGATGGCACCGGACGCCCTGGTTAGGGCCTGTCTGCAAACTATTTGCAGACAGGCCCTAAGAAGCGCGCTACTTCCCGTACGCGCGCACCCACTCGTCCAGATGATCCTCCAGCAGGTAATGCTGCGTCACCCAGGCGCGTAGCGCATCGCCTTCGCGGTAAGTCGCGTCCAGATCGTGCACCCGTTCGCGAATGGCCTCTATCCAGGCTTCCGGCGTATTCGGCACCCGCTTCACCGGCGCGTCGTTGGTCTGATACGGGATGATGTCGCTCGCCACCACCGGCCAGCCCAGCACGCCATATTCCAACAGCCGCAGATTGCTCTTGCTCTCGTTGAACGCGTTGATCTCCAGCGGCGCCACCGCCAGATCCAGGTTCATGCTGGCCACCGCCTGCGGGTAGTTCTTGAACGGCACACCCTGGCGTTTCTCGCGGATGCAGTCATCCACGTCTTCCGGCCACATGCCCATGAAGACCCACTCGACCTCGTCGGCAGTGGCGCGCACCACCTCCTTGATCAGCTCCAGATCGCCCTTATGCTGCAGCGCGCCCACCCAGCCGACGCGCGGCTTGCGGCCGACGCCGCGGGCGGAGGCCAAGTGCTGCCATTTGGCCTTGCTCACGCGGTTCGGCACCACCTGGATGTCGTCGATGAAATCGCGCGCGAACTCCGCCAGCGGCGCGGTCGACACCACCAGCCGGTCCGCCATCGACAAGCAGGTGCGCAAGCGCCGGCGCGCATCGCGGAAGTTGGCCTTGATATGCTTGTACTGCGAGCTTTTTTCCGGCAGATCGGTCAGCAAGTCGTCCAGCGTCACCACGCGCCGCTTATCGGCGAAATATTTCTGGTAGTAACGCAGGGTCTCAAGATGGTGATCGCTGATGCCGTTTTGCGTCACCAGCACATCCGGGTTCATGCGCTCGATCTCGGACAGCTTGAGCGTGCGATTGCCGCTATTGACCGCCCGCACCGTGCACACTTGCGCCTTGCCCGCCACCGCCAGGGCGACGAGCGGCTCGATGACGCGATACTCGCCGCTGCCGCCGGGAATCGCCGTCGCCAGGATCTTCGGCCGTTCGGTGAAGGACGGGTCCCAGGTGAACGGCACCGCCGGCTCGATCGTCAGCGGCGCCCCTTGCAGCGTCAGGTTGCGGTTATAGGCCGGGTCGTTGGCCAGCGCCGGCAGCCAATTGTCCAGCATGTATTCGTGTTCGCGCTGGCTGCGCTCGGCAAAACGGCCCTGCTCGATCGGATTCTTCAGCTTGTCGTTGACGCTCATGCCATGGTGATGCACGAGGACCGCGTAAGGCGTCCACAACAGCTTGTAGCCGGCCTGCCCCATGCGCAGGCAGAACTCGACGTCGTTGAACAGCACGCTGAGCTCTTCGTTCATGCCGCCGACTTCGGTGTAGACCTCGCGCCGCATCAGCAGGCAAGCGGCGGTCAACCCCGACAGATACATATCGCACTGGTTGCGGTTCATATAGCCCGGGTCGTCGAGCTTGCACTCCATGCCGAAGTGCGTCGCCACGTCCAGCAACATCGGGCCGCCGCCGAGCACGATACCGCCGTGCTGGACCATGCCGGTTTCCGGATACACCAGTTTGGCGCCGACCATGCCGACCTCGGGACGCTGCGCGTGCATCAACATCCGCTCCAGCCACTCGGGCTGCACGATCTCGATGTCGTTGTTCAACAGCAGCACGTAGTCGCCCTTGGCCACGCTCACGCCCAAATTGCACTGCGCGGAGAAATTGAACGGCGCATCGTACTCCACCACCCGCACGCGTTCGGGTTCGCGCTCCTGGATCTCGCGATAGTAGTCGAGCACGTCCGGATCGACGCTCTGGTTATCGACGATCAAAATCTCGAATTGTTGGTAACGCGTCTTGCCCAGCAGCGTCTCGACGCAAGGCTGCAGAAATTCCAGCTTGTCGCGGCTGGGGATGACGATCGACACCAGCGGCGTGCCGTCGATCTCATACGCCACCTTGAAGGTATCGGGCAGCGCGCCTTCCAGCACCTGCGACTTCTCGCGCCCCTGGCGCGCCAGATGGTTCATCACCGCGACGCGATGGGCCGCGCGCGACAGATCGGTCTCCTGCTGCTGGGGAAGATGCGCCAGCGGATACGCCAGGTGGCCGACGTTGTCGGCGCCGAACTGATCGATCAGGCGCAACAACAGCTCGTAGCCCTCCTTGCCCGGGAAGGCGGCGAAGCCGCCGACACTCATCACCGACTGCTGGTTGAACCAGCATGCCGCTTCGATGTAGTCCCAGTTGAGCAGGTACTCCAGGTTGATGTCCGGCTTGAACTGCGGCTCGGCATAGCAGCCCGGCAACAGCATCGTGTCGTGGTCGCTGTAGACGGCGACCAGCTTGTCCTTGTGCTGCACATAATCGGCCACGCGCAACAGGCAATCGGGCGCGAGCTCGGAGCCGGAAGGCAAGAAGCCGATCCAGTCGCCCGGCAGATCGGTGACGATGGCATTGAGCGCCTGTGCCAGCACATCCGCGTCGTCCAGGCGGTCGACCTGCAGCCAGCCGAGCAGGTCGGTGCTGTTGAAGATCGGGTCGGGCGCCGGGAAATCCGCCACCACCACCAGACGCCAGGTGTTGTACAGCTGCTGTTGCAGCGACTGGATCGTGCCGCCCAACGCATCCAGGCGCGCCTGGGGCACCTTCATGACGATGGTGATAAGCGGCCGGCGATGCCACTTGCTCATCATGCGCTCGGCCAGAATTTCGGCGTCGACTTCGCGCAAGCCATGGTCACCTAGCCAGGCTTGATAGCTCATCGAGCCGAGCGACGCTTGAATCGGATGTTCCGCCGCCAGAATCGCGGCCCGGCCGACACGCACCGCCGGCTCGCCCAGATCGTCGTAACGCGCGTAGATCTTGCGGAACAAGTCGTGCAGGTTGTCGAACTGGCGGCCGGTCTGGTGTCCGCTGCGGTCTTCCAGACGCTGCCGCACCTCGACCGTGTTGCGCTGGATGTGGACGAACGGCACCACGCGCGACAGGCGGATCAACAGATCCCAGTCTTCCAGCGCATGCAGCGATTCGTCGAACAGGCCGACGTGGTCCAACAGCGCGCGCGCGTGGCAGAAGGTGTTGATCGGGATGTAGTTGCATACCTGCAGGCGCAGCTTGTCGAATTCGTCGTGCGCGTAAGGGATGAAGCGCTTGCGTTCGATGCGCAGCCCCCCCTCCAGCGATTCGGTCACGTACTCCGCCGTGGTGTAGACCACCGCGTCGGGCGTCAGCTGCAGCTGCTCCTTCAGCGTCTCCAAGTGCTTGGGGCGCATCAGATCGTCGTCGTCCAAATAGACGATGTAGCGCCCGCGCGCGAGCTTCAGCGCGGCGTTGCGCGCCGCCGACGGGCCGCGGTTCGGTTGGCGCAGGTAGGTCACGCGCGCGTCGCGGCCGACCCAATCGAGCGTCGACTCGACCATCGGCCCGCCGTCGTTGACGAGCAGAATCTCGAAATCCTGGCACGATTGCGCGAGCACGCTCGCCAGCGCGTTCTGCAGCAGGGCCGGCCGCTGGTAGGTGGTCAGCACCACCGAGAACAGCGGTCCGATATTTTGCGCCTCGGCAACGGGGAAGTGCAGCGCACGGCCGGCCTCCAGCACGCCTTGCAACACCGGCGGCACGCTTGACGACGGGTCAAGCCGCAATAGCGTTTTGAAACGTTCGCAATACGCGCTGAAGCGGCGGCGGATATAGTCGTCGATCTGCTGCGACGCCGGCTTGGCGTGTTGCGTGTAAAACAGGAACTTGCCATACAGCAGCGCGAAGATCGGGCCGAGCTGGCCGGTCAGGCGCGGCAGGTTCTCGTCGGTCAGATAGCGGTCGAGCAACAGCATGTGCTCGGTGATGGCCACCCCGCTCGCGCCGTATTTGTCGACGCTGGAGGCTTGATGCTGGTGCTGGCGGAAGATCGAGATCTGCTCGTTGAGGAACACGCCGGTCACATTGTTGAGGCTGAGAAACAGCACCAGATCCCAGTCGGTGGCGCGGAAGAAACGTTCGCCCTCGAAGGTGCGCAACAACACATCGAAAAACGATTCGCGCAGCTTGACCGACGCGCGGCGGAACAGCGTGGCGCCGATGTTGATGTAACAATCGTGACGCAACAACGGTGCGAATTCGTCACGCGTGCCGGCGTAGCCGTGGTCGAGCCAACCGGGGTGCGTGAGCGCCGCGATCTGGCCGTTGCCCACTTCGATGTTGTAACGGCCGAAGGCGTAGCCGCATTCCGGATGATCGTCGAGCGCGGCTTTGAGATGCGCGAGCGCGCCGGGCGCCAGATAGTCGTCGGCGCCCAGCACCAGAATATAATCCCCGTGCGCCAGGCTGACCGCGTAATTGATGTTGATGACCGCGCCCAGGTTCACTAGGTTGCGGTAGCCGTGCACGCTAGGATGCGCGGCTTCGTAGCGGGCGATGACCTCCGGCGTATTGTCGGTCGACGCGTCGTCGCAAACCAGGATCTCGATATCCTCGATCCCCTGTGCCAATACGCTGTCGATGGCCGCGGGCAAATAATCCGCGTAGTTATAGGCCGGAATGACGACGGAAATCATGCACCCTCCCGAGCGCGCGCTCTGAGTTGTTATTGTTGGGCGGCTCGTGCCGCCTTAAATGAAGTTGATATGCTCCGGCGGGTTTTTCAGATCCCACAGGAATTTATTCACATAGTCCTGCCGGCAGCCGACCGCGCAATCCTTGTGCACGTCGACCGACTCCGACACGTCCTTGTGCACGGCCCAGTAACGGTCGCCCATTACCATGTCGTAGAACGACTGCTCGTGCAAATCGCCGATATAGAACCGTTCCTTGTTGAAGAACGGTCCGCACGGGTAGATTTTGCCGTTGCCGGAAATCTGCAGCAGGAACGGCGTGCCGTAGCAGACATCATATTTGCGATAGCCGTCCTTATACAAGGCGGATTCCGATGCGGCATTGATCTTATTCCACTTGGCTTGCACCACATAGCTGTCAGTGGAGTAGCTTTCCGCTTCCTTCAGCACGTCCTGAATCGACAGGTAGTCTTCGTACTGGATGCCGATTTCCTTGTACTCGGAATCGGAGCAGTGCTTGATAACGAAATAGTCGACGCCAAGCTCGGCGCCGAGCTTCGCCTCTTTCAGCACCTGATCGAAGCATTCCGGAATCAGCACCATCTGCAAGCCGAGCGTGCAGGGGTAATTGTTTTCCTTTTTGATGCGCACGAGTTCGCGGATCTTTTCCACCAGCTCGTCGAAGTTCTTCTCCTTCGACTGATGCACGCGGCGGAAACCGTCGCGTTCGCCGGCCGACAGATTGAAACGGATCCAGCTCATGTTCTTCAACAGATCGTGCGCCCGGTCCATGTCCAACAGCAGACCGTTGGTCGCCATCGAGGTATCGATGCCGACTTCGCGCGCGCGCACCACGGCGTCGTACAGTGCCGGATTCAACGTCGGCTCGCCGTCGCCGATGAAGCCGATCGAGCGCACGCCCAGGCGGCCGCAGTCGTCGATGTAGCGCAGCAAGGCGTCACGCTGGATCATCGTGCCCTGGGTCATGTTCTGCACCACGGCATAGCAATAGATGCAGGCGGTGTTGCAGAACTTGGTCAACCCCATGTCGATGTGGATCGGAGCGAAGCGCTCGCCGCGCTGCCAGGCCGCCAGCCGGTCGAGATGATGCATCATCTTGTGGCCGTCGAAGCGGAAGCGCTGCGGCGGATTGCGGTAGCTCGGACCGGTGAACTGGTTGGGCGCGCTGGGCGCCTCTTCGCCCTCGGACAGGCGCATCACGCCGATCTGGTTGCCTTCGCTGACGAAGTGAATCTTCTGCCCGGTCATCTTGTCGAGCTTGTAGCTATCGATCTGCTGCTGCTCGTCGGTCAACGCCGCGCGGTTGACGATGACGTTGGACGTGCGCAGCTTGTGCCCGGGGTTGCGCTTGAGCGGTGCGTCGTCGGGAATGGACGTGGTGGTTTCGTAACCGAAGCGGTTAACGTCCTTGTGCTTGTTGTCACTCATGATTCTGTCTCCTTACCCGCTTGCACGCGGCGTCAACTCAAAACGGCCCGCTGAACCAGACGCCCGGCACATCATGGTGCGTGTGGCGCTGGGGCAGGAACTCCAGCGGCAGGCTGGGGAGCCCCAGCATCTTGCCGATACAACGAACAATCTCTTCCGCGCCCGGATAGAACTGCCGGGTCAATCCATAGCTGGTCGGCTCCGGACAATCCGGCAGCGCGAGCCGCAACGGCGGCGCCTTGAGCGCGCTCCAGCAATCCATGCTGGCCCGCGCCACGATTTCGCCGGCAATCGAACCGGTGGCGGCGCCGGTATCCAGCGCCAACAGCCTGCCGGTACGGCGCACCGAGGCATAGACCGTGTCCCAATCAAGCGGCTTGACGGTACGCAGATCGATCAGCTCGCAATGCACGCCGGCGGCTTCCAACGCGCGGCAGGCATGCAACGCCTCCACCACCATGTAGGAGGCCGCCACGATGGTGACGGCGTCGCCGGCCTGACGGATGGCGGCCTTGCCGAGCGGCACGCGCACATCGCCCTCGGGCACCTCGCCCTGAGCGAAGTGCAGCCAGCGGTGCTCCAAAAACACCACCGGGTCGTCGTCGAAAATCGACGACAGCAACAGGCCCTTGGCATCGGCGGCGTTGGCCGGCATCACCACCTTCAAACCGGGCACGTGGGCAAACCAGGCCTGCAGGTTTTGCGAGTGGGTCGGGCCCTGCCCCCAACCGCGCCCCATGATCAAACGAATGGTCAGCGGCACCGGGCGGCCGAAGGTGTAGTGCCATTTGGC
This sequence comes from Paludibacterium sp., assembly GCF_019232825.1. Classification (GTDB taxonomy): domain Bacteria; phylum Pseudomonadota; class Gammaproteobacteria; order Burkholderiales; family Chromobacteriaceae; genus Paludibacterium. The sequence continues at coordinate 10,214 of NZ_JAFAND010000011.1, forward strand.
GGCGTTGTTAACCAATTGATCGAGCGCCAGCAGGAAGAAATCGAGCCGCTGGTGGCACATGACCGGGCGCATGCCCGCCAGGGCGGCGCCGATGGCGATGCCGGTCATGCCGTTTTCCGAGGTCGGGGTATCGAACACGCGCGCCGCGCCGAAACGTTCCTGCAGGCCCGCCGTGGTGTTGAAGATCGCCTTGGGGTCATCCACGCCCAAACCGAATTTCAACACGTGCTCGTCCTGCGCCATGGCAAGATGCAGCGCCTCGTTGATCGCCTGAGCGGCGTTGATGGTGGCTTCGCGGCTCATGACGCCAGCTCCGTGCGGTAAATGCCGTCCAACGCGGTCGACGCGTCGGGATACGGGGCGGCCAACGCCAATTCGAAAGCGAGGCCGATCTCGGCGGCGATCTCGGCCGCCATCGCCTGCTGATCGGCCTCGGTCAGCGACAGCGTCCGCGCGAGCCGCGGCAGCGGATCGCGCGCCTGCCAGGCGGCGAGTTCGCCCTCCGGCCGGTAGCCCAGCTCGTCGTCGTAGTTCGGTCCGCAATGCTCGCGCCAACGGTAGGTCGTGCATTCGACGAACCGCGGGCCGCCGCCGGCGCGGATGGCGGCCACCGCCTGCTCCGCCGCGGCTTCTACCGCCAACGCGTCGTTGCCGTCGACCCGCACCGCGGGCACGCCCAGCGCCTCGGCCAGCACGCACAGGTCGCGCGAGGCCGGCTGGCGCTTGGACAGCGGCGAATACACCGAATACAGGTTGTTTTCGCAGGCGAACAACACCGGCAACTGGCGCAGCGCGGCGAAGTTGGCCGCCTCGTAGAACGCCCCCTCCTCGGTCGCGCCGTCGCCGAAAAACACGCAAGTCAGCGTCTTGTCGCCGCGCAATTGCTGCGCCAGCGCCACGCCGACGCCGAGCGGAATGCTGTTGCCGACGATGGCCGTGCTGGCCAGGAATCCCGCGCGCGGGTCGGACAGGTGCATCGAGCCGCCACGGCCGCCGCAGCAGCCGGTGGCCTTGCCGTACAGCTCGGCGATCATGGCGTTCAGATCCCCGCCCTTGCCCAGGTAATGGGCATGGGAACGGTGCGTCGACAACGCCTGATCCTCGGCTGTGAGCGCGAAACCGAATGCCGCCGCCGGCGCTTCCTGGCCGATGGACAGATGCACCGGGCAACGCATCTGCTGCGCCGCATAACGCCGCGCGATTTCCTCCTCGACCAGGCGAATGCGCAGCATGGCGCGATACAGCGCGATCGGCCGCGACGCCGTCTCAAATGAAGTTGATGTGCGGCACACTTTGATTCACCAGCCGGTCGAGATAACGGTTGACTTCATCCATGCGGCAATTCTTGCGGCACTCGTGAATATCCAGTTGATGACGCACGTACTGGAAGTTCTCGCGCCGCTTGTCGCCCTCCCAAATCTCCTGGAAGGTGTTTTGATTGATGTTGCCGTATTCGAAACGCGGATCGAGCAGATAGGCGCTGCAGCCGTAGACGCGGCCATCGGCCATCACGTAGCCCCAGAGGAACGGCGTGGCGTGGCATTGCTTGTAGCGCGTCTCGGGGTCTTCCTGGTATTTGCGCATCGTGTGGGCGCGGAACACCACCTGAAACGTGTCGCTGTTCATCGGCGCCAGTTGTTCGGCCAGCGTCAGATAGCCTTGATAATTGACGTTCTCGTATTCGTGGGTTTCGCTGAACAGATGCTGCGAGTACGGCTTGATCACCAGATAATCGGCGCCGATCTCGTCGCGGCAGATGCGCGCGAGTTCGACCATCTCGTGCGCGTTCTCCGGCAGGAGCAGCGCTTGCACGCCGATCACGGTGTCCAGTCCATGCGCGCGCTTGTGCTCGGCGGCGGCGCGCAGGTTGTCGACCACGCGCTGGAAATCACGCTCGCGTGTGCGATGGATCGCCGCGTAGCTCTCGGCGCTGCCGGCGTTGAGCGATACCTTGATCCACGACACCTTGTCGAGCGACTCCTCGACGAAACGCTGATTGAGCAGCACGCCGTTGGTGGTGAAAGCCACGTCGATGCCGCTGGCTTTCGTCATGGCGACGATCTCGTTGATCTTCTTGTGCAGAAGCGGCTCGCCCTCGCCGGCGTACATGATGCTCTTCACGCCCAGACGCGCCATTTCCGGAATCCGCTCGGCCAGTACGGCCTCGTCGAGCATCACCGACTTGTAGCCGATATAGTCGACCGCGCAGAACGTGCAGCGGTGATTGCAGGCGCCCACCGGCGCGAGCTCCAGATAGATCGGATAGACCGACTTGGCGCGCTCCCACGCGTCGCCCACGTCCAGCAGTTGCGCCACCCGCTGCGGGTGATAAATCAGCTTGTGGCTATCGATCAGAAATTTGTCCATCGCCCGGTCCCTCCCGCCTTATTTGAGCAACGTCGTGGCATATTTGCAGAACAGCACCGGATCGACCGGCTCGCGGTTGCAGACGATCTGCACATCGAGCGCGGCGGAGATGCTGCCGGCCAGCACGGCGATTTCCGGCGGCTCGCCGGCCCCCATGCAGGTGCCGGCCAACGACAGGAACGCGTCGCCGGCGCCGATGCGGTCGACGACCTTGGACGACAGCGCCGGAATCGACAGCATGCTGTCCTGGCCGACCAGGAGTGCGCCGGCGCTACCGCGGGTAATGGCGGTGGCCCGGGCCGACAGGCGGCTATTGAGCTCGCTGGCGATCATTTCCAGCGGCGAGAGGCGGTCGTGCGCCGCCAGCCGCGCCTCGGGCTCGTTCAAGCACAGGAAATCGGCGCGCGGGTAGCGGGTGATCACGTGATAGCCGCGGTTGCCGCTGTTGATCTGCGTATTGACCGCCAGGAAACGGGCATGGGTCGAAATGGCGTGGGCGATGTCGCGCGAGATCATGCCGTTGCCGAAGTCGGGCACGATCACCGTGTCGTAGTCGGCCGCATGCGCCGCCAGCCATTGGCAGACCTGATGGTCGAGCGCGCTGCGCTCCTGCTCCACGCCGCCGAAATACACTTCGAACAAACGCTGCAGATCCTGGTCGACGAAGCGGCGCTTGATCAGCGTCTGCGCCGTCGGAAATTCGATGTGCGGCAAGCTGACGTTCGGGCGCAGCTTCTCGCTGACGTATTCGCGCGTGCCGGGCTCCTTGCCCAGCGCGGTCAACAGCGTGACCTCCTGGCAGAAGCCGGCCACATGGTTGGCCACCGCGATGGCGCCGCCGGCGAAGCGCTCTTCCGAGGCGTAACGTACCGCCAGGGTATTGCCCTTGCCGGTCTGGCCGAGCGTGGACACGTAATGGTATTCGTCGATGATGGCGTCGCCCACCACCAGCACGCGCTGCGACTTCAGGCGCCGGATGCGGCCGATGAACTCGTCGAGCGGAAACTGCTGCTTGAAGTCGGCCAAAAAGGCGCGCGCCTCGGGCGAGAACACATCGAAATGGTTATTCAGCAGGCTGGTGGAGCTGAAGGTGATCTCATCGGTGAAATGCACGTCGCCGCCGTGCGCGCGCACCGCCTCGACCTCGCGGGCGATATTGCCGGTCAGATCGGCGGCGGCGTCGACATAATCGCTGCCCTTGACATACAGCGACGGCTTGAGCGCGTGAATGACGTTGATGGCGGTCTCCGCCTGATTGACGGCCACCAGGTCGACGCAGGCGAGCGCGGCCAGATTCTCGGCGCGCAGATCCTCGCCGAACACCGGGCGGCCCGGGCCCTTGCGCACAAACGCGTCGCCGGTCAGCGTCACCACCAGCACGTCGCCCAGCCGGCGCGCGCTTTGCAGATGGCGGATATGGCCAGTATGCATCAAGTCGAAGGTGCCATGGCACAGCACCACGCGCCGCCCTTGGCGCTTATGCTCGTCGACGATCGCCGCCAGATCTTCCAGGGCGTGAATTTTGTGCTCGGTCATGTCCGCTCCGCCAGGCAATCCGCCACGTAGTGCAACAGGAACAGATGGGAAACCTCCACCTCGCCATAGTCGCCGGACGGACTCCAGAAGTTGATGTCGCCGCGGTCGGAAAGCGGATTATGCTCGGCGAAACCGCTCAGGGTAACCACATGGGCGCCGGTTTCGCGCGCCGCCGCCACCGCCTGCAGGATATTGGGCGATTTGCCGGAGCTGCTGATGGCAATCAGCGCGTCGCCTTTGCGGGCATAGCGCGCCACCATGCGCGCATAGGCCTGGTCGTAGCCGAAGTCGTTGCTCATGCAGGTCATCAGCGACGGCTCGTGCAGCACGTGGGCGCGCAGCTTGCCTTTATTGACCAGGTCGTTCTGAATATGCGCCGCCACGGCGGCGCTGCCGCCATTGCCGATGATATAGACCGCGCCGTCGGCATGGCGCAACGTGACCAGCATGTCGAGCAAGGCGGCGATGGCCGCATCGGTCGACAACGTGCGGCCGGCATGGCTCGCGACGATACCGCTCATGACGCCGGAAAAGCGTTCGCAGGCGCCGGACAAGGTTACGCTATTCATGATTGTGTCCCCAGGTTGTCGAACCAGCTCTTGGTCGCGTGTTCGATGCTCGCCGGCGTCCACAGCGGCGCGTCGCGCCAATCGTCGAGACAGGCCAGCATGTTGGCCACGCCCTGCTCCAGCGGCACTTCCGCCTTCCAGCCAAGCAAGCGCGCAATCTTGTCGGTATCGGCGAACGTGCAATCCGGTTCGCCGGGCCGTTTCGGAATATGGACCTTGTCGCCGCCCAACAGCGCGACCAGGCGATTGACTTTGTAATGGCCGCCGCTGCCGACGTTCATGATCTCGCCGCAGATGTCCGAGGCGCCGGCCATCATGAAGGCGCGCGCCACGTCGGTGACATAGGTGAAATCGCGGCTCTGCTCGCCGTCGCCGACAACGGTGAACGGCAATCCCTTGAGCTTTTGCGCCAAAAAAACGCCGAACACCGCGCCATAGGTGCCGGCCGTGCGCGAACGCGGACCGTAGACGTTGAACAAGCGCAGCGACACCACCGGCAAACGATAGACCTTGCCCCAATGCAGCACCAGCTCCTCGCCCATGGCCTTGGTCAGCGCATACGGGTATTCCGGCTGCACTGGCGCGGTTTCCGGCGTCGGATAACGATCAGGGATGCCATAGCAGGAAGACGAGGCGGCGTAGACCAGGCGGCGCGCGCCGTGCAGGCGGGCCGACTGCAGCACGTTCAACGTGCCTTGCACGTTGACCGAGAAATAGGTTTCGGGATCATCGATCGACGGCACGATATCGGCGCGCCCGGCCAAGTGGAACACTTGCTCCACGCCGGCGAAGCAGGGTTCCAACGCCTCGCGGTCGCGGATGTCGACTTGGCGGAAGACGCAGCGCCCTCGCGCCAGCAACGCGTCGATATGGGCTTGTTTGCCCGTGGACAGATCATCGACCAACACCACTTCCGCACCTTGCGCCAGCAGCATTTCCGCCAGATGACTACCGATGAATCCGGCTGCGCCGGTGACAAGAGCTTTCATCTTTCACAACACCTGAATGAATGAATGATTTATCGGCCCGAACAGGCATTACTTGAGTTGCGCAACTACCGCGACTGCAGCAACCGCTGCAAAATCCGCTCCACCGAACGCAGCGACGTATCCAACACCGACGAGGCGCCGGAGAAGTCGACCTTGTCCGCGCTCTCGCCGCGGCCCGCGGCGTAGTTGGCCACCACCGTCAGCATCGCATAGGGCAACCCCAGCTCGCGCGCGAGCGCTGCCTCCGGCATGCCGGTCATGCCGACGATATCGGCGCCGTCCCGCTCCAGCCGGTTGATCTCGGCGGCGCTCTCCAGCCGCGGCCCCTGCGTGCAGGCATAGACGCCGCCATCGATCAGCGCGATCGATTCGTCCGCGGCCGCCTGAGTGAGCCCGGCGCGCAAATCGGGGCAATAGGGATGGGTGAAATCGACGTGCACCACCGGCTTGTCGAGCCCCTCGAAATAGGTATGCTCGCGGCCCCAGGTGTAATCGAGCACGTCGACGGGCAGCACGATGGCGCCGGGGCACATGTCCGGGCGGATGCCGCCGACCGCGCCGATGGCGACGATGCCTTTGATGTTCTGCTGTTTGAGCGCCCAGATATTGGCGCGGAAATTGATTTCGTGCGGCGCCAGCGAATGGCCGTAGCCATGACGGGCGATGAACACGACGTTGCGGCCGCCGACCAGGCCGAAGGTGAGCGCGCAAGAGGGATCGCCGTACGGCGTGCGCACGACTTGGCGATGGGTGACTTCCAAGACCGACAGCTGGGCGAGACCGCTTCCGCCGATGATTGCCAGCATCTTAGCTTCCCGTAATAAAGTATGTTGTGATACTAGTGGTTGGAGTGTATCGGCTTTAGCGGACTAGGGATAGGGGAAAGAAGGGGAAAAAGCCCGGTTTGCCGCGGCGCATCATGCGCCGACAGGCCGAACCGGGCTGCGTCAGGCGTTTACTTCAGCGCGTGGATCGCCGGCAGGTTGCGCCATGCGCCGCGCACGTCCATGCCGTAGCCGAACACGTAGCGGTCCGGCACGTCCAGGCCGACGAAATCGGCGTGGATCGGTTTTTCCTTGGCGATCAGCTTATTGGCGAACACGCCGCTGAAAAACGCCTTCGCGCCCATGGCCATCACCTTGTCGCGGATGGCCGCCATGGTATGCCCTTCATCCAGAATATCGTCCAGCACCAACACCACACGGTCTTGCACGTCTTCCTTCGGCGCTTGCTTCCATACCAGTTCGCCGCCGTGGGTCTTGTCGCCATAGCGGGACACATGCACGTAGTCGAAATCCAGCGGGAAATGCAGGCGCGGCAGCAACTGGCCGGTAAACACCACCGCGCCGCCCATGACGGACAGCACCAGCGGATAGGCTTCCCCAAGCTTGGCGGAGATTTCCCCAGCCATGCGATCGACGGCGCGATCGACGTCCTCGGCGGTAAACAGAATGTCCGAGCTATTCAAGATGCCCAGGGCTTCGGCAACGTTTGCCATGCTGACTCCTTTACTTCAAACCGCCGCGCCGCAGGCAGGACGCAGCGGGATTCGATGATTCGTTTTAGCGCTTGGCCAGGTAATCGGCAAAGGCGGCGCCCACTTCGTGGTGTTTCAGGCCGTAGCTGACGGTCGCCTTCAGATAGCCGAGCTTGGAACCGCAGTCGTAGCGCACGCCGGAGAACGGTAGCGCCAAGATCTCTTCGTCCTTGAGCAGCGCGGCGATCCCGTCGGTCAGCTGGATTTCGCCGCCGGCGCCCGGCTTGGTGTTGATCAGCTTGTCGAAGATCTGCGGCGTCAGGATGTAGCGGCCGACCACGGCGAGATTCGACGGCGCCTCCTCGGGACGCGGTTTTTCGACGATGCTCTTCACTCTGCGCCGGCCGTTCGGCTGTTCGTCGATCTCGACGATACCGTAAGAACCGGTTTCGGACGGATCGACGGTTTCCACGCCCAGCACCGACGAGTGGGTCTCGTCGAACACTTGCACCATCTGCTCCATCGCCCCCGGCGTGCCGTCGATCAAGTCGTCGGCGAGAATCACGGCGAACGGTTCATTGCCGACCACCGGCTGCGCGCACAACACGGCGTGGCCAAGGCCGAGCGCCTCGGGCTGGCGGGTGTAGACGCAGGTGACCGAGCTCGGGATGATGCCTTGCACCATGTCCAAGAGCTTGTGCTTGCTCTTGATTTCCAATTCGGTTTCCAGTTCGTAGGCCTTGTCGAAGTGGTCCTCGATCGAGCGCTTGTTGCGCCCGGTGACGAAGATCAGTTCGGTAATGCCGGCCGCCACCGCCTCTTCGACGGCGTACTGAATCAGCGGCTTGTCGACCACCGGCAGCATTTCCTTCGGACTCGCCTTGGTGGCGGGCAGGAAACGCGTGCCGAGGCCGGCCACCGGAAACACTGCTTTGGTAATTTTCTTCATTGGCGCGTATCGCTTTCTGAATTTGACCGGGCGTATTCTAGCGTGCCGCCGTCAGCGGCTCTAGCGCTTTGCCGATTATTTGCTGTTTTTCCGACGTTATTTGCCTCATTCCAGCATCAGGGGGCGACCGTCGCTGTCTGATTTTCAGAATTTCCTGACGGGCATGCCATATTGTTTTTGCCCGTGTCACTGGATTAAGGTGGTCGGGCGGCACAACGCCGCAAAGGGCGCGGGCCCGGGGCGTTCTCAGCACCCCGGACCCGCTGACCAAACCAACTCTGTAACCCCTTAACGAAGGAGAAGTTGATATGGCTACCCGCCATCGTACTGTAACCCACACCGCCGTTTCAAACCGCGACCTCCAGCAATTGCCGCTGTTTTCTCTGATTTCGGAACTGTGCGCGCCGCACGCGGGCCGCGCCGATCCCGACGTTTGCCGGCTGATCATCGATAGCCGTCTGCCATGGTCGTCGCTGCGCGTCGATTCGGAGCGATCTTGGCTGTATTTCCCGGAGGTTGTGCGCACCAGACGGGTCGCGGGTTGCATGATTCTCACCGCGGACTAACGCTATAACGGAGGCGGGGGCCGCTGGCCCCCGATCCCGTGCGTTGCTTCGCGAACACTCGCTACACTTGTGTTACAGCAATTGGATCAGACCGGGATAGCCGCCGAACTTGCTGTCAACCGTCAATAGACGCATAGGCTCGGTGAGCGCTTGGGCAATGAGCATGCGATCGAACGGGTCCTTGTGAATCCAAGGGAGTTCTTCCGTTCTCGTCACGTGCTCCGGCAGAATGGGCAGGCTGTCAAAGCCCGCGGCGTTAAACGCGCTTTGCGCGTACTGGCTGGAAACCGGCAATTTTCCCAACGAGTGCTTTACGGCGATCTCCCACAGCGACACCGTGCTGGTATAAGCCCGCACCTCCGGCCTAAGCAGCATCTCGCGCGCGGCTTTGGGCAGTTTCGGATCGTCGACGATGGCCCATAGCGCGATATGCGTATCGAGCAGAACGTTCATTCCCCCCCCTTTTCGAACAGTGCCAACACCTCCTCGTTGCACTCGTCGATATCGTCGGGCACGGTGAACTCACCCTTGGCCAGCCCGAGCCGCACAGGTTGGCGATAATTCTGCAGCGGCACGATACGCACAGCGGCTTTGCCGTTTCTGGCAATAATCACCTCTTGCGTCTCGCCGCTTTCCACTGCTTCGACCAATTTTGACAACGTCGACTTCGCCTGGAACATGTTTACAGTCGTCATGGCGCCTCCTTAGCTAAGTCTAGTCTATACCAGTAAGCTGGGTTAACCAATTCCTGGAAGCGGGCAAACTTGACTGAGCAAACGCGGCAAGTCGGCGATGACCGGCTGCCAGTCGAACAGGCGCGTCTGGCGCGCCAGGCGCATGGACGCATACCACGGCATGCGCTCGCCGTCGGCGGGGAACAGGTTGCCGCCCAGCGCACGCATCAGCACCACAGTGGGCACGCCCAGCGCGCCGCCCAGGTGCGCGGCGGCGGTATCGACCGTGATCAACGCGTCCAATTGCGTCAGGATCGCCGCGGTATCGGCGAAGTCGCCGATGGCGCCGGGCGCGATCAGCCGCGCGGCAAGCGCGGGCGGCAGCGCATCGCCGCCGACCTGCAGCGAGAGCCAATCGGCGTCGATGCGGTCGAGTAAAGCCGCCAGCGCTTCGGGCGGCAGGCTGCGGCTTTGGCGGTCGATCTCGCCCAGGCCGACGCCGAAGTCGCCCGATTGCCAGACCACGCCGAGGCGCGGCCGTTGTCCTTTCGGCCCGAGGCGGGCGGCCCAGCGTTGCGTCAACGCGGCATCCGCCGTCAGGTACGGCGCGCGGCTGGGGATGCTCTCCGGCATTGTCCCCCAGACGAACGGAAACGACATGGCGGACAAGTGATAATCGGCGGGCGGCAATGCCGCTTGGCTACTGACAAGCAGGTCGACGCCGGCCAAGCAGGTCAGCAACGGCACGAGCGGCGCATCGACGCGCAACGCCAGCCGGCAGCCGGGATGCGCCGCCTTCCACAACGGCAGGTAGCGCGCCATCTGAATCATGTCGCCGAGCCCCTGCTCGTGCCACACCAGCAACGTCTTGCCGGCCAGCGGCTCGCCGCGCCATTCCGGCATCGCCTGGTCGAGCGGCTGGCGCAGCGCCTGCATCCGCGGCATGCGCCAGCGTTGTTCGTACCAACGGAAGCCTTCGCGATAGTCGCCGGACTGGATCAGCGCGATGGCGCCGTTGAAAAAGGCCTCCGCCGGCGCGTCCGCCAGCGCGGTCGCGCGGCGGTAGCTGTCGATGGCCTCGGCGAGCCGGCCCTGCTCCTTGAACAGCAGTCCGAGGTTGCTCAACAGTTCGGCATGCCGCGGCGCCAGCGTCAACGCGGCGTCGAAGCACTGATGCGCCTCGTCGTAACGTTGCAGGCCGCGGTACAGATTGCCCAGGTTGATCCAGGCATCCAGATAATCCGGGTTGAGCGCCAGCGCCTCGCGCAGGCAGGTCTCGGCCACGGCGCGCTCGCCCAGCAGCTTGAGCAGCACCGCCAAGTTGTTGCGCACCTCCCACGAGCCCTGATTCAGATTCAGCGCCTGCAGATAGTGATCGAGCGCCTGCGGATAATCGCCGCGCGCGTAGCATTGGTTGCCGAGGTCGAAACAGGCGCGCCAGTCGCTCAAGGTCATGATGCCTCCGCGCGCAAGGCGGCCAATTCGCCGGCAACACGCAACAAGACGGCGTTCCAGTCGCCGGGCGCGGGCTGACGCAATACCCGCGCGCTCGGATACCACGGCGCGGACTCGCCCTCGGCGCCGAAGAACGGCGCCCCTTCATGGCGCATCAGCACCCAGACCGGTTTGCCCATGGCGCCGGCCAAATGGGCGACGGCGGTGTCGACGCACAGCACCAGATCCAGATGGGCGATGATGGCGGCCGTGTCGGCGAAGTCGTGAATGACCGGCGCGAACACCCGTTCCTGCAGACAATCGGGCAACGGCTCGGGTTGCAGGCAGACAAAATCGGCTAGCGGCAATAGCGGCGAGAACGCCTCGGGGTCGATCGATTTCTGCTGCCGCATCAAGTCGCGCGCGCCGACGCCCCAGACGCCGGACTGCCAAGCCAGACCCACGCGCAGCCGGCCAGGCTGTTTGGGCGGCAGGCGCGCCGCCCACGCGGCCATGTCGTTCGCGCGCGCCGACAGATACGGCGCCAGCGGCAACGTGTCGATGCGGGCGGCCAGCACGCCAGGCAGTGACGCCAGCGGCAGCTGGCAATCGAAGGCCGGCGCCGCCTCGGGCGTTACCAGTTCGACGTCGCCGAGGCCGCTGAACAGCCGGTGCAAGCTCTGTGGGCAGGACAACAGCAAGCGCGCCTCGGGATGCGCGGCACGCACCTGTGGAATAAAGCGCGCCATCTGCAGGCTGTCGCCCAGCCCTTGCTCGCTCCACAGCAAGAGCGTGCGCCGGCCGAGCGCCTCGCCCTGCCAGCGCTGGCCTTGAAAGCGCGGTGTCAGGAACACCTGCCAGCGTGCCTCGTACAATGGCCAAGCCTCCAGGTAACGGCCCAGCGTCAACAGCGGAATCGCCTGGTTATAGCGCGCGTCGGAGAAATCGGCATCGAGCGCCAGCGCCTGCCGGTAAGCGTCGACGGCCTCGCTCAGATGCAGGCCGCCGGTGAGCGCGTTGCCAAGGTTGGTCCACCGCGCCGGACTCGCGCCCGCGCGCTCGATCGCGCGCAGATGGCAGGCGGCCGCGTCGTCATAACGGCGTTGATGCTGCCGCACGAGGCCCAGGTTGCTCCAGGCGTCGGCGTGATTCGGATCGAGCTCGATCGCGCGCGCGAGCAGGCCCTCGGCCGGATCGAGCTGCCCCAGTTCCTTGAGCAGCGCCGCCAGGTTGATCAGTAAGCCCGGCGCATCGGGCTGCAGCTTGAGCGCCTCGCAATAATCGTCCAGCGCCAGATCGTAGTGCTCAAGCCGATGGTGACACACGGCACGGTTGGCCAACGCCTGCCAGTCGTCCGGGCGCGCCGCCACGGCGGCGTCGAACGCGGTCAGCGCCGCATCGAGCTGTCCGGCGGCCATGTGCCGGCAACCCTGCTCGTACACCTCGTCCACCGCGATGTCCGTCATGCGCCGCGCTCCAGCAAGGCCAGCAAGCCGGCTTCGTCGACGATCGCCACGCCCAGCGCTTGCGCCTTGTCGAGCTTGCTGCCGGCGGCTTCGCCGGCCACCACATAATCGGTCTTGCCCGAAACGCTGCCGGCCACCTTGCCGCCGGCGGCCTCGATCAGCGCCTTGGCCTCGTCGCGGCTCAAGGTCGGCAGCGTACCGGTCAGCACCAGGGTTTTGCCGGCCAGCGGCTGCGGGCCGCTATCGGCCACCGCTTCTTGCGGCCAATGCACGCCGACCGCCACCAGGGCGTCGACCACCTCGCGGTTATGCGCCTCGGCGAAGAAATCGAGAATCGACTCGGCCACCACCGGGCCGATGTCGGGTACGGCCATCAACGTGTCGAGCGACCTGCCGCGAACCAGCGGATCGTCGATGCCGTCGGCCAGCGCCATCAGCGCGCCGATATCGCCGATATGGCGCGCCAGATCGCGCGCGGTCGCCTCGCCGACGTTGCGGATGCCGAGCGCGTAGATGAAGCGCGCCAACGACGTGTGCTTGCTGGCTTCGATCGCGGCCACCAGGTTGTCGGCGCTCTTTTGCCCCATGCGTTCCATGCCGGCCAGACGCTCGGCGTCGAGCCGGTACAGATCGGCCAGCGTATGTACCATGCCGCGCTCGACCATCTGGTCGATCAGCTTGTCGCCCAGGCCGTCGATATCCATCGCCCGGCGCGAGGCGAAATGCCATAGCGCCTGTTTGCGCTGCGCCGAGCAGAACAAACCGCCGGAGCAGCGCGCCACCGCCTCGTCCTCTTGCTTGACGATGTGCGAGCCGCACACCGGGCACTGGCTCGGCAGGCGGTAGGGCGGACTCACCGGCTCAAGCGACGTCGAAAACAAGTCCACGCCGGCAGCCTCGCGCATTGGCCGCTTGTCCAGCACCACCGACACGACTTCGGGTATCACGTCGCCGGCGCGGCGCACGATCACGGTGTCGCCGACGCGCACGTCCTTGCGCAGCACTTCGTCCTGGTTGTGCAGCGTGGCGTTGGTGACGGTGACGCCGCCGACGAAGACCGGCGTCAACCGCGCCACCGGCGTGATGGCGCCGGTTCGGCCCACCTGCTCCTCGATCGCCTCGACCACGGTCAGCGCTTCCTCGGCGGGGAACTTGTGCGCGACGGCGAAACGCGGCGCGCGCGCCACGAACCCCAATCGATCCTGTTCGTCGCGCCGGTTGACCTTGTACACCACGCCGTCGATGTCGTACGGCAGGCTGGGGCGGCGCGCCAGCATGGCTTCGTAACAGCCGATCAGGCCGGCCAAGCCGGATACGACCGGCCGCAATGCATGCTCGACCACCGGCAGGCCGAGCGCGGCCAGCCAATCCATTTCGGCTTGATGCGTCTCGGGCCAGACGGCGCCCTCGATACGGGCGATGGCATAGGCGTAAAACGACAGGCGCCGTTTGGCGGTGATGCGCGAATCCAGTTGGCGCAGGCTGCCGGCGGCGGCGTTGCGCGGGTTGGCGAAACGCTTCTCGCCCAACGCGTCCTGTGCCTGATTCAGCCGCTCGAAGTCGGCCTTGAACATCAGCACCTCGCCGCGTACCTCCAACAGCGCCGGCACGTTGTCGCCGGTAAGCCTGAGCGGCAGGCGCTTCACCGTGCGCACGTTCTCGGTCACCTCCTCGCCGGTCACGCCGTCGCCGCGGGTCGCGGCCTGCACCAGTACACCGTCGCGGTACAACAGACTGATGGCCAGGCCATCGAATTTGGGCTCGACCGCGTACTCGACCGGCAGCACGGCCAACTCGCGCGCGATGCGCTCATCGAATTGGCTCAGCTCCGCGTGCCGCGCGCTGGGGTCCTCGACCTGCATGTCGGAGAACACGTTGTTGAGCGACAGCATCGGCACGGCGTGGGTCACTTGCGCGAAAGCCGCCAGCGGCGCCCCGCCCACGCGCAGCGTGGGCGAGTCGGGCGCGCGCAATGCGGGATGGCGCGCCTCCAGCGCGATCAGCTCGCGCATCAAGCGATCGTACTCGGCATCGGGCACCGTGGGCGCGTCAAGCTCGTAGTATTCGCGGCCATAGCGGTTTAATAGGGCGCGCAAGGCGGCGGCACGCTGGATATCGTCGGTCGGTATCATGTCAGGACGGTCGGATGAGCGGGCCGACGCGGGGTCGGCCCGGTGGGTCAGGCAAACAGGCGCAGGGCGGCGACGCTGCCGGGCGCGATGCCGCGGTCGTCCATGCTGCCATAGATGGTCTTCAATTGATCGCGAATGCGGCCAAGGCCGACGTCGGTCAGCAGACGGCGGTTGTCATCGACCAGTTGCGCGTCGAACTCCTGCGCCAGCAACCGGGCAAACTGAATCGCGCGGTCGAATACCTCGACGCCGCCCGCCACGCGCGGCACGTCAAACAGCAGGCACAACGCCGGGAAACTGTTGTCGAGCAGCGTATGCAGCGTAAACGGCATCTGATCGGCCGCCATCAGCGAATACAGCGTATTGCCGGAGTCGGCGAGATAATGGAAAGCGCCGTCGGGTTCGAGCTGCATGCCGCTGGATTCGACGAAGCTGCGTAAGCGAGTACCTTCGATGGCCTGGCGCGGCACGACATTGATGCCGATGAGCACGTCCACGTCGGCGCAGAAACGATCGAGCTCGCGCGCGGCCACCAGCTTTTGCTGCCGCTGCGGGAAGCTCGCGGCAGCGCCGTACTCCTCGGCAAAGCGCGTGACTTGCTGGCAGAAGCTCGCCAGCTCCTGCTCGGTGACGGCACCGCCGCGGTCAACCAGCTGCAGCCCGATGTTGACCTGCTTATAACGGATGCCGGGCAGCACCTCGGCCGACTTCCACAGGCCACGCTCGGTACGGCCGATGATCTGCACCCGCTTGGCGACGTTGAAGCGCGGCATGCTGACCAGCTCCTGCGGCTGGTGGAAGACCACTTCACTGATGAAGTCCAGCGAGGGATCGAGCATGGCGACCACCAATGCCTGGTGGTCGGCCGCGTCGAACGGCTCCTCGGCCGGTTCCGCGACCATCTCGGCCACCGGCTCGTCGTCGGGCACCTCGACCTCGAACGGCTCCGGTTCGGGCAAGTCGACGCGACCGGCGTCGAGCAGCACCGGCTCCAGCCGGTCGGCGCGCACGCCGTCGCGCACATTGTTCTTCGGCACGGTCAACAGCGGATCGTCTTGCGTGCGTACGAAAGACTGTCGCATTTTGCGACGGAAGCGCCACTCCTGCACCACGTTGAAACCGTATACCAGGGCGACGATTGATCCGCCCAACACCAATAAACCTAGTTGTAATTCGCTCATCAGCCAGTCCGCAAGGGCGAATAAATCCGTGGGTAGTATAACGAATCGTCGTTCGCGCGACACCTGTGTCAATGAAATCGGACGGAAAAGCCTGTCATCTCGGCCTTTCATCCCCCAGGATGCCACCGCGTCTCCACGCCGTCGATACATTGTTCATGATTTGTGCTAGATATTCATGCATAAGGAATTTTGCAATTAGTTCTAATACGAACTATCATCACCATAATCAAATTCGGAGACGCTATGAGTCAAACGCCCCGGGAGCCCTTTCTACCGCTAATCCGGCTGCTGGCCCAAACCTATCAGACCTTCGAGCAATTCTCGGCCCACCACGTCCGGCAGATGGGGCTCACCCCGCCGCAGTTCGATGTGGTCGCCACCCTGGGCAATACCCGAGGCATGAGTTGCAAGGACCTCTCGGAAAAGACGCTGATCACCAAAGGCACGCTGACCGGCGTGGTCGATCGCCTGTGCGATAAGGGCATTGTGCAACGCACGACCTTGGAGCACGATCGGCGCAGCGTGTTCGTCGCTTTGACCGCGCGCGGCGAGGCGCTGTTCGAGGAAGCCTTTCCGGCGCACTTGCAGCATATGCGCCAGGCATTCGCCGCATTCGACCCCAAGGATTACGATCGGTGCGCCGCGGAGTTGAAACGCCTGCGCGATGCGTTTGCCATGGCCTTGAACGAGGTATCCGATGAAGCCTGCGAATAATCCCCGTTACGCCGTACCACTCGTCGTTTTGCACTGGGTGATGGCCCTTTTGATCGTGGTCGCGTTCGCCGTGGGGCTGAAAATCTGGAGCCTGCCGCTCTCGCCCTTGCGATTGAAGCTGATCCTGAGCCACAAATCGGCGGGACTGACGATCCTGTTGCTGCTGGCGCTGCGGCTGCTGACCCGCGCCGCGACCCGCGTGCCGCCGCTGCCCGCCCATATGTCCGCCGGGGAGCAGCGTCTGGCCCACCTCGGCCATCTGGCGCTGTATGCGTTGATGCTGGCGGTACCGTTGTCCGGCTGGGCCATGAGCTCGGCGTACGGCATCCCGGTCGTATTCTTCGGCATCGCTCACCTGCCCGACTGGGTCGCCGCCGATCCGGCGCTGGCCGAAAACCTGAAATGGCTGCATCGCGGCCTCAATCTGCTGTTGGCGTTGACAGTCAGCGGCCATGTGCTGTTCGCGCTGAAACACCATTTCCTCGACCGCGACGGCATGCTTCATCGCATGCGTCTCGGCGGTTCTTGATGATCGTTGGAGAGAAACCGAATGAAGCTCACCCTCGCCGCCTGGCTGCTCTTGGCCGCCACGCCGCTCTTTGCCGCGCCCGTCGATAGCGGCGCCAGCCGCATCGATTTCACCCTGAAGCAAATGGACATCCCCATGCAGGGGCAATTCAAGCGCTTTAGCGGCGACATCGTGCTCGACCCGGGCAAGCCCGCCCAAGGCAAAGCAGATCTGACCATTCAGATCGCCGGCATCAGCCTGCCGACCAGCGACGCCAACGCGCAAGTGCAACGCCCCGAGTGGTTCAACGCCGCGCGCTATCCGACGGCGCGCTTCGTCACCACCAGCATCAAGCCGCTGGGCGGCAATCACTTCCAGTTCAACGGCAAGCTGACCATCAAAGGTATCACCCGCGACGTCTCGGCGCCGTTCGTCGTCAATCGCCAAGGCGCACTGACCGTGGCCGACGGCGCGCTGGCCGTGTCGCGGCTGTCCTTCAAGGTCGGCGAAGGGGACTGGGCCGACACCGATACGGTGGCCGATACCGTGTTGATCAAATTCCACGTCGCCTTCCCAGGCAAATAACCGTCACACCATGGAGAAACATAAGATGAAGAAATTGTTGATCGCCAGCCTGCTGGCCGCCGCCAGCGCCGTCGCGTTCGCCGCCCCCGTCACCTACACCGTCGATCCGTCGCACACTTACGCGGCCTACGACATCAATCACATGGGCTTTTCCAATCAATCGGGCACCTTCACCCGCGTCAGCGGCACGGTGACGCTGGATACGGCGGCGCATAGCGGCGTGGTGGACGTGACGGTCGACACCGATTCGTTGCAAACGTTCTGGCCGGCACGCGACAAGCACTTGAAGAGCGAGGCGTTCTTCAACGTGGCCAAGTACCCGACCATGACCTACAAAGCCGACAAACTGGTGTTCGACGGCGATAAGCTGACTCGGGTCGAAGGCAATCTGACCCTTTTGGGCGTGACCAAGCCGGTGACGCTGACGATCACCAACTACCGCGGCGGCAAGAACCCGATGGTGGGCAAGGACGAATACGCCGCCAACGCCGTGGCGCAGATCAAGCGTAGCGACTTCGGCATGACCACCTATCTGCCGGCGATCGCCGACGACGTGACGCTGCGGCTGACCATCGAAGCCCTAGGTCAATAATCCAAGTGAAATGGCATCGCCATTTTGAGTTGTGAATCCACCGCCACCCCGGCGCGCCGCGCCGGGGTGAATCTACCGTGGCGCAGATAATCGAGCGCCGCCTGATCCAGGTCGTTGAACCCACTCGAACGCAAGAGCGCCACCTCGCGCACCTGCCCGTCCGCCGCAATAGTCACCAGCACCCCGACCCGACCCGTCTCGCCCCGCTCCCGCGCCTGCTCCGGATAAGGGGGCGTGCCGCCTAAATAGCGAGCGGGCGTCACCGTCCCGCCGCCATGGCCATCGCCCGTGCCGCTACCGCCGTCCGGGCTCGCTGCCGCCGAGCCGGCCGCGGGTGCCGGCGGCGCCGCGCTGACGGTCACAGACGGTGCGGGGGCGGCGGCAGGGGACGCGGTGGCGGGCTGGGGCCCCGGCGCCGCGACGGGCGCATGTTCGGCGGTTCTGGCCGCCGGCACGGCGGGATGGGCGGCGCCGGCGCGCGGCGTTCGCGCCTGGGGACCGACAGCCCCCAGCCCGGCATCCGGCGCGGCTTGCAGCACCACCTGCAACGGCGCCGCTGGCCGCGGCGGGCGCGCCGCCCACAGCCCCAGCAACAACGCATGCGCGAACAGCGACAGACCGATCGCCACGCCAAGGGGAGAATGCCGCCGCATGCCGGTCAGCAACGCATTTCGGCGCCCGGGCGGGTATAGCACAGCCAGGCGACCAACGTGGAGAGAACGTAAAACACGAAGAACAAGGCGAAGGCCGGCACGAAGCTATTGAACCAGGACAGCGCGCTGCCGAACGATTTCGGAATGAAGAAGCCGCCAAACGCCGCGCCGACCGAGCTGATATTCATCGCCAGCGCGCCATTGCGGCCGCCGCGCACATAGGCGTCTTGCGCGCTTTCGCCGCGCGCCTCGGCCTGTTGCAGCGCTTCGTGCATGAAAACCTTGGGCGCCAGCTGGTACGAAGAGCCGTTGCCGATGCCGGCGGCGATGAAAATCACCTGCACCATGGCGAGAAACAGCCAGAACGATCCGCCGCCAGCGGCGCCCGGCATGGCGAGCAACACGCCAATGGTGCCGATGGCCATCAGCACGTTGCTGATCATCGTGGTGATGCCGCCGCCGATATGGTCGCCGAGCCAGCCGCCAAGCGGGCGCAGCAGCGCGCACAACATCGGGCCGATGAAAGCGTAGGCCAATGCGTTATGCAACGGAAACAAGGCATGCGATAGCAACGGGAACGCCGCCGACAAGCCAAGAAACGTGCCGTAGCTGCTGAGGTATAACAGGCAGATCGCCCAGGTGTGCGGGTGCTTCATGGCCGTGAGCTGATCGGTCGGCGTCAGGCGCAGCCGCGGCATATCGTGCGCGTACAGCAGGCAGACGATGGCCATCAAGGCGATAAAGGGTGTCCAGCAATACCCCGCGTTCTGCAGCCACACGGCGTGCACGTCGCCGCCCTGCCCCCAGATCTGCGGCTCGCCGCCGGACCAGCCAAACAGATTGACGGAGATCAGCAGCGCCACGACCAATTGCGACACCGACACGCCCAAATTGCCGAGGCCGGCGTTGATGCCCATGGCGAAGCCCTTGGCCGATCGCGGGAAAAAGAAACTGATGTTGGGCAGATGCGAGGCCGATGCGCCGCCGCCGATGCCGCAGCAAGCGGCAACGAACAGCAGCATCGGGAACGGCGTGGCGATGTCTTGCACCACGTGCGCCACGCCCAGGGCGGGAATCAGCAAAAACAGCGTGGAGAGCGCCATCCACATGCCGCCGCCGACCCAACTCCACGCCCAGGAATAGAGAATGCGCATGATGGCGCCGATCAAACCGGGAATCGACACCAGCAGAAATTGTTGTTGGCTGGTAAGCAGAAAGCCGACGGCGGGCAGATTGACCACCACCATGCTCCACATCATCCAGATGTTGAAGTTCAAATGCAGCGAGCCGGTGGACAACCACAAGTTGCGCAGGGCGATGCGGCGACCGTGCGTTAGCCAGAAAAGCTGGTTTTCCGGTTCCCAACGCTGAATGCGAATGGTCATGGCAGGTCGTCCGTTGCGCAAAAGACAGCCATTATAACGGCCTTTCAGGCGGTCTCGCGCATTTGCAGCGCCTCGACGATATCCACCGCCACCACGCGGCTCACGCCTTTTTCCTGCATGGTGACGCCAACCAATTGCTCGGCCATTTCCATCGTCAGCCGGTTATGCGAAATGTAGAGGAACTGGGTACGCGCCGACATCTGCTTGACCAAATCGCAGAAGCGGCTGGTGTTGGCATCGTCCAGCGGCGCGTCCACTTCGTCGAGCAGGCAGAATGGCGCCGGATTCAGACTGAATAGCGAGAACACCAGGCTCATGGCGGTCAACGCCTTTTCGCCGCCGGACAGCAGATGGATGGTGCTGTTCTTTTTGCCTGGCGGCTGGGCGATGATCTGCACCCCGGCGTCGAGCAAATCCTCGCCGGTCAACATCAGTTCGGCGCGCCCGCCGCCGAACAGCGTCGGGAAAAATTCGCTCATCTGCGCGTTCACCGCGTCGAAGGTGCTTTGCAGGATCGCGCGCGATTCGCCGTCGATCTTGCGGATGGCGGCTTCCAGCGTCTCGATCGCCTGTTGAAGATCATCGGCTTGGGCGCCCAGGTATTCGCCCCGCACGCGCGCCTGTTCGAGCTCTTCCAGCGCCGCCAGGTTGACGGCGCCGAGCCCGTCGACCGCGCGCGCCAAGCGGGCGATCTCGTTCATCAGCGTCGCGGGCTTCACGCCGGCGCTCAAATCCGCCAACAGCGCCGCCTCGTCGACTTCGGCCTCCCGCAATTCCTCGGCAAAGCGCTCCATCCCCAGCCGCGCCTCCTGGTGCGCCAACAGCGCGGTCTGCCGCGCGGCGCGCAAGTCCGGCAGCGCCTGGCTGATCTCGTGTTGCTGCAGCGTCAACCCGCGCATGCGCTCGGCCAAGCCATTGAGCGCATCGCGCGCCGCCGCGAGCGCGCCCTCGCCCGACTCGCGCGCCAAGAGCAAGGTCTGCAGCGCTTCCTGCACGTCGTCCTCTTCGAGCATCGCCGATTCCTCCGCCAGCGTGGCCAGCCGTTCGGCCAACAACGCATCGCGCTCGTCACGCTCGGCGTCGCGGCGCGACAGCTCCGCCACCTTCTGTTCGGCGGCCTGCAGACGCAGGCGGATATCGTGCGTCTGGCGCTCCGTCTGCTGCCGGCGTTCCCGCGCCTGCGCCAGCGTGTCCTGCGCCCGGCCGCGCGCCGCGCGCGCGTCGGCCAGCGCCTCGTCCAACGTTTCCAACGCCAGGGTGACCGTTTCGGCCTCTTCGCCGGCTTCCTGCATCTGTGCATCGCTGGTGGCGAGCAGATCGGCCAGCACCGCCTCCTCGCCCAGGATGGCGTCGCGCCGGGCGCTGCCCTGCCGCGCCGCCTGATCGAGACGCACATGCGCCACCGTGGCGGCATTGAGTTCGCCGTCCAAGCGCGTCGTGGCGCCTTTTTGAGCGCGCACGGCCTCGGCCAGCATGCTCATCTGACCGGCGACCCGTTCGCGCTGGCCTTGCGCCGCCGCCAACTGCGGCGCCAATGCCGCGGCGCGCGCCACCGCGTCCTCCAGCCGGGCTTTTTGCGCCATCAGGCCGTCGCCGCCGGCCTCGCCATGGAATTGCACGCCATGCCTGCCGACGCGATGCCCCTGCGGGGTCACCAGCCATTCGCCGGCGGCAAGCCGCGGGCGCTCGGTCAGCGCCGCTTCCAGCGACTCGGCCAGGTACACGCCGACGAGCCAGTCGTCGAGCGCCGTATCGAAGGGGGCCGGCGCGCGCACTTGGTCGCGCAGCGTCTGCCAGCCGGCATGCGGCCGCACCGGCGCCGCCGGCGACGAGGCATCGATCACCGTGAGCGGCCCGGGGGGCGCTTGTGTCGGCACGCTGCCGGCGCGCGCGGTCAGCCGCTCGGCCAGCACGGCCTCCAGCGCGTCATGCCATGCCGGTTCGACCGTCAACGATTGCCACAAGACCGGCGCGTCCTGCAGGCCGTGAGCGGCCAGCCAATCCGACAACGCGCCGCTATCCTGCTCGCGCGACAGCAGCGCCGACAGCGCAGAGGCTTCGGCTTCGGCGCGCGCCGTCTCGCCGCGCAAACGCGTCAACGTTTCGTCCAGTTTCTCGCGCTCGCGCGTCAAGTCGGCCAACTTGGCCTCATCCGCCACCACGCGCTGCTGGACCGCGTCGAGCGCGTGTTTGGCGTTTTCCACCGCCCGCGCCGCGTCATCCAGCGCCTCGGCGCTGGGCAGATTGAGCGCCGTCTGCTCCCGGCGCAAGGCCTCGAGCCGCTCCGCCGCCTGACGCCGCGCCTCGCGCAAATGCGTGAGGCGTTGGCCGGCCAGGTCGCGCCGGCGCACTTGCTCGGCATAGTCTTCGGTCAACTGCTGTTGCCGTGCCTCGCTATCGGCGTACGCCGCCTCGGCATCCGGCAATTGCACCCCGTCCTCCTCCACGCGCAGCATCGCCTCTTCCATCTGCAGCCGCAGCACCTCGCACTGCTGTTGCCATTCGCCGCGCTCGTCGGCGATGCCGGACTGCTCGTCGGCCAGCATGGCGCGATCGTTGCGCGCTTGCGCCAGGTCGCGCTCCAGACGCGCGCGCGTTTCCTGCCGGTGCCGCTGTTGCTCTTCCAGCCGGGCAAGCTGCGCGTTGGTTTCGGAGACGCGCTGCTGCGCCGCCTGGACCCGGTCGCCGGCGTCGAAGTGGCCGTCGCGCACGGTTTCGATTTCCGCCTCCAGCGCCGACAGCGCCTGGCCCAGCCGCGCCTCCTCGCTCTCCAGCCGGGCGAGTTCCGCGCGCGCGTCCGCCTCGTTCCTGGCGGCTTCCTCGCGCCGCGCCAGCGCCAGCAGATTCTGTTTATGCGTCAGCGCCGCGCGCAGATCGTGGTATTGCGCCGCGACCGCGGCTTGTTCGGCCAGCCGGTCGACTTGGCGCGCCAGCTCCTGACGCAGATCGTCGACGCGAGACAGATTGTCGCGGGTATCGCCCAGCCGGTTCTCGGTCTCGCGCCGCCGTTCCTTATAGCGCGACACGCCCGCGGCCTCTTCCAGATAGACGCGCAACTCTTCCGGCCGCGCCTCGATGATGCGCGAGATCATGCCCTGCTCGATCACCGCGTAGCCGCGCGCGCCCACGCCGGTGCCGAGGAACAGGTCGGTGATGTCGCGCCGCCGCACCACTTGGTTGTTGATCAGATAGGTGGATTCGCCCTGGCGTGTGAGCACGCGCTTGATCGCCACCTCGGCATACTGCCCCCAGGGACCGGTGAGCTGGCCGTCGGCATTGTCAAAAACCAGTTCGACCGAAGCGCGCGACACCGGCTTGCGCGTGGTGGAGCCGTTGAAAATGACGTCCTGCATCGATTCGCCGCGCAGCTGTTTCGCCGAGGACTCGCCCAGCACCCAGCGCACGGCGTCGATCACATTCGACTTGCCGCAGCCGTTCGGGCCGATCACCGCCACCAACTGGCCCGGCACCGGGATGGTGGTAGGATCGACAAACGACTTGAATCCGGATAGCTTTATATGCGTTAGCCGCACGACACCCTCGCTTGCGAGACGCTCCAAACCGACAGTTTAACAAGGCTTGCCGCGGCGTGTGGAGCCTGACTCCGTCCCGGCCGCCCAGCCTGTGCCATAATGCAAAGATGAACCCGTTATCGCTTGCAGACCAGTTTCTCATCGCCATGCCCAATATGGCTGATCCGCTTTTCGCCCGCGCGCTGGTGTATCTGTGCGAGCACGGCGAACACGGTGCCATGGGACTGATCGTCAATAAACCTTCAGGCATCGCGATGGCCCAGCTCTTCGACCAGATCGACCTGCCGATGGAGCCCGGCGCGCTGGCGGCCACTTCCGTGCTGTTCGGCGGCCCGGTGCAGCCGGACCGCGGCTTTGTGCTGCACAGCCCGATCAGCGACTGGCAGTCCAGCTTGCGCGTCACCGACGACATAATGCTCACCACCTCCAAGGACGTGCTCATCGCCGTGTCCGAACACAAGGGACCGGCGCGCATTCTGGTGACGCTCGGCTACGCCGGCTGGTCAAGCGGCCAGCTGGAGGAGGAGATCGCCAGCAACGCCTGGCTGACCGTGCAGAGCGACCCCGCCATCATGTTCGATCTGCCGGCCGAGGAACGCTACGACGCGGCCATGGCGCTGTTGGGTTTCGATCCGTCCCTGCTGTCCGGGGACATCGGTCATGCCTGAAGGCGGCGCACTGGCTTTTGATTTCGGCGAGCGCCGCATTGGCGTCGCCGTGGGCGATGGGCTGCTCGGCATCGCCCATCCGCTGTGCACCATCGACACGGAAAGCAACGACGAACGCTTCGCGCGCATCGCGGCGCTGATCGACGAGTGGCGGCCGCAGGCCCTGGTGGTCGGGCTGCCGACGCACGCCGACGGCACCGAACATGAACTCACGCGCCTGTCGCGCCGCTTCGCCAACCGTCTCAAAGGCCGTTTCGCGCTGCCGGTGTGGCTGGTCGATGAACGCCACACCTCGCTCTTGGCCGAAAGCCTGCTCAAGGAAGCCGGCCTCAGAGGCCGCAAGCAAAAACCCGTACTGGACCAGGTCGCCGCCCAGGCGATTTTGCAAACCTGGTTCGACATGCGCGGCGAAACGGTCTAGGGCCCGGACAGCTTATTCCGCCGCCTTGCCCTTGCGCGCCTCTTCGCGCGCCGCGCGTTCCGCCTGGCGCCGCGCCTCGAGTTCGCGCGCGGCCTTCAACCAAACCGTCCATTCCTCCGGCCGCTCAAGGGTGATATGCCCGGTGGCGCCGGAACGGAAATCGGTCAGCACCACTTCGGCTGCCTTCTGAATGTTGACCCGGCCGCCCCCCAGCATCGCGCCGCGTTTGCGGCCAATGGCCTCCAGGGCATCGATGTCCTGCCATCCTTCAATGCTATCGAGCTTGTAGCGCTGGCACAGCGCGTCCGGGTAGCGCCGCATCAAATAGCCGAGCAACACCAGCGCGACTTCTTCCTCATCCATGGCGTTGCGGCCGATGGCGCCGCTGGCGGCCAGGTTATAACCGCCTTCCTCGACCAAAATCTTCGGCCACAGCATGCCCGGGGTATCGAACAATTCGAAATCGTCGGCCAGCAGAATGCGCTGCTGCGCTTTGGTGATGCCCGGCTCGTTGCCGGTCTTGGCGACGCGGCGGCCGGTCATGGTATTGATCAGCGTCGACTTGCCGACGTTGGGAATGCCGCAGATCAGCACGCGCAACGGCTTGTCGAGTCCGCCGCGGTGCGGCACCAGCTCGCGGCAGGCGGCAATCAGCTTTTGCGCCGGGGCGCGGTCGCCGGCGTCGAGCGCCAGCGCCCGGGTATTGGCAAGACCGTTGTAATGCTCGAGCCACAAGCGCGTCACCTGCGGATCGGCCAGATCCTGCTTATTGAGGATTTTCAGCGCGCGCTTGTTGCGCGTCAGTTGCGCCAGCATTGGATTGGCGCTGGAGGCGGGTAGCCGCGCGTCCAGCATCTCAATCACCACATCAATATCCGGCACGCGCTCGGCAATCGCCTTCTTCGCCTTGTTCATGTGACCGGGAAACCATTGAATTGCCATGCTTAACGCTTTCTAAGAGGATCCAAAAGGGCCATGAGGCCGTTGTGCTGCAGCTCGAAGGCGAGCGCCAGCAGCCTGCCGATTTCCCCATCGGGAAAACCCTGACGCGCGAACCACGACAGATAATGCAGCGGCAGGTCGGCGATCAGCCGGCCTTTATATTTCCCGTAGGGCATTGAGCGGCTGACGAGCAGCAGCAAGTCTTCGTTCCGCATGATAAAGAATCTCGGCAAGGATGCGCATTGTGCCAAAGATAGCGTCCGTTTGCCATGAAAACGCTTTGTTAACAGCGCGTTGTTGCCGCGGCGGCAACGATGCTCTTGACATGGCTCAAGCAGGGACGGGCTTTCTGCGGACAAGCCGCGGGTGACCGGCTAGCATGGTGGGGAGTCATCATCTTGAACCCGGTTGATCCCTCTCCCGGGGGCATTCAGGTTGTTGGCAGCACGGGCACGCTGCCCGAGTTTTGGTTCGCGCAGAGCCACTGGGGGCATCCGCTGGATGCCCCTCTTTTATGGCCGCGGCGCCAATGCCGATAAGAGAGCGGCCAGCCGCGACCGGCAGCGCTGGCGCAGCCATCCGCCCTGATTGGCGCCGGCCGGCGGCAGCGGTCCCCAGCCGCGTAGCGCCATGGGTTGCGCCGGCGCATCGCATGCCGCGCAGAGCACCGGCAACAGCGTCTGCCGCGCGAGCCCCGCGCGCGCGCCCAGTTCGCGTAGGCGCCGGTTCGCTTGATCGAGCAGCCCCATTTGCCCCAGCGTCACTTCCACATGCGTCAAACCCAGCAGATACGCGCGCGCGGCCAGCCAGTCGGCATCGTCGGTAAAGTGGTCCGGGGAACGCACGGCGCGCGCGTCACGGCGCCCGGCCGCCAGAAGCGTGGCCAAACAACGGATTTCGGGTAGCGCCGACTCCAAAACCGCTTGACCGGCCTCCATGTGCCGCAAGCGCGTAATCTGCGGCGCAACCTGGGCATAGGGACGGCTGCCCGCCGACAGCGCTTGCACGTCGGTGACAAGGGTCACCGCCCACAGCGCCGGCACGTGGTCCGGGTGCGTCGAGTCGCTTGCGACCAACCGGTCGCCCGTCAATTCATCCATGATCGAGATCCCCTCTGCGGCCGCGGCCCCGGGAGAGCATCTGTGTCGTCATCGTGTGAAAAAACAAATGCCGCCCAAGCTCAGGCGGCATTTGTCGGTATGTTGTCTTTGCTTCGTCAGAACAGACAGATCCCTTGGCGCCGCGCGGTGCTGCGGTACCAATACCAATAACGAGTATGGGAAAAGGACGAAGTCATCATGCGTCTATCCTGACGCGCGGGCACGGGGCTGTCAAGCCGGCAAGCCGACAGCCGCCGTCCGCATGGCTTACATATTGGGGTAATTCGGCCCGCCACCGCCCTCCGGCACACTCCAGACGATGTTCTGGGTCGGGTCCTTAATGTCGCAGGTCTTGCAATGCACGCAGTTTTGCGCGTTGATCTGCAGCCGCGGCGCGCCGCCCTCCTGCACGATTTCGTAAACGCCCGCCGGACAGTAGCGCGTTTCCGGCGCGGCAAACTTGGCCAAGTTGACCGCGACCGGCACGCTGGCGTCTTTCAAGCGCAAATGAATCGGCTGATCTTCGCTGTGGTTGGTGTTGGACAGGAACACCGACGACAGGCGGTCAAAGGTCAGCACGCCATCGGGTCGAGGGTAGCTGATCGGCTCGACCTCTTCCGCGGGGACCAGACACTCGCTGTCCTTGTGTTTGTGGTGCAGCGTCCAGGGCGCGCGGCCGCGGAACAGATAGGTATCGAGCGCCGAGTAGAGCATGCCGGCCCACAACCCATAGCGGAAAGAAGGCCGGATATTGCGCACACGGTAGAGCTCGTCGTACAGCCAGCTCTGACGGTAACCGCGCGCATAGCCGGACGCTTCGGCGCCGTCGGCCGGCGTGTCGCTCGACAACAGCGCAAACACGCCTTCGGCCGCCAACATGCCGGACTTCATTGCCGCATGCGACCCTTTGATCTTCGGCACATTCAGGAATCCGGCGGTATCGCCGATGAGCGCGCCGCCGGGAAAGGTCAGCTTCGGTTGCGCCTGCAGGCCGCCTTCGTACAGCGCGCGCGCGCCATAGGCAATGCGGCGCCCGCCCTCGAACACGCCGCGAATTGCCGGGTGCGTCTTGAAACGCTGAAATTCCTCATAGGGCGACAGGTAGGGATTGGTGTAATCCAATCCAATGACGAAACCTACCGCCACCAGGTTGTCTTCAAGATGATAAAGGAACGAGCCGCCATAGGTGCTGCGGTCGAGCGGCCAGCCGATGGTATGGGTGATCTGGCCGGGCTCATGCAATTCCGGCTTGACTTGCCACAGCTCCTTGATGCCGATGCCATAAGTCTGCGGATCGCTGCCGGCATCCAATTTGAAGCGCTGCACCAGGGTTTTGGTCAGCGAGCCGCGGCAGCCCTCGGCAAACAGCGTTTGCTTTGCCCAGAGCTCCATGCCCGGCTGCCACGCGTCGGTTTTTTCTCCGTCGCGGCCGATGCCCATGTCGCCGGTGGCCACGCCCTTGACCGAACCATCGTCGTGATAGAGCACTTCGGCGGCGGCGAAACCCGGGTAGATCTCCACCCCCAGCGCCTCGGCCTGCTCACCGAGCCAGCGACAGAAGTTACCCAGGCTGACGATGTAGTTGCCGTCGTTGTGCATTTGCGGCGGCGTCGGCAGCTGGATCGATTCATTCTGGGTCAACAGCAGGAAACGGTCCGAGCGCGCCGGGGTATTGAGCGGCGCGCCTTTTTCTTTCCAGTCGGGGATCAGTTCGTTCAGCGCGCGCGGCTCGATGATGGCGCCCGACATGATATGCGCGCCGACTTCGGACCCCTTTTCCAGCACGCAGACGCTGATTTCGCGTTCGGCCTGGGCAGCCAATTGCTTGAGGCGAATGGCGGCGGCGAGACCGGAAGGGCCGGCGCCGACAATCACCACGTCATACTGCATCGATTCGCGTTCCACCGTTTCTCCTTCTGTGCATTGCACTTTATGGACTTATCTGCCCTCAATCATGCAATGAACCCGCCTGGTTCGTCAAAAATCAAACGAACGTTTAAATGACATTTTCATGGCGCAGTTGTGCGATGGAAACAGCGTCGTAGCCCAATTCGGCCAGGATGGCGTCGGTGTGCTCGCCCAGTTTGGGGGGCACGCGCGCGTAGGTCACCGGCGTTTCGGACAGCTTGATCGGACAGCCGACCATCGGCACGTCCAAGCCGGCGGCGTCCGGCATGTGCACCTCCAAGCCGCGATGCTTGATTTGCGGATCGGCGAAGGCCTCGTCGACGGTATTGATCGGCCCGCCCGGCACGCCGATACGGTCAAGCAACGGCAACCATTCGTCGCGGTGCTGGCGGGCGAACTCTGCCGCCAGCAGCGGCACGAGGATGTCGCGATGCCGCACGCGTGCCGGATTGGTGGCGAAACGCGCGTCCTTCGCCCATTCGGGGTGGCCGAAACACTCGGCCAATGCGGCGAATTGACGATCGTTGCCGCAAGCCAGAATCAAATGGCTGCCGCCCGCGCAGGCAAAGACCTGATAGGGCACGATATTGGCATGCGCATTGCCAAGCCGTGGCGGCACACGGCCCCCTACCAGCCAGTTTGAATTCACATTGGCCAGCATGGCCACCGCGCAATCGAAGAGCGCCATGTCGATATATTGCCCGCGCCCCGTGCGATCGCGCGCCAAAAGCGCCGCCATGACCGCGTTGGCCGCGTAAAGCCCGGTAAAAACGTCGGTGACCGCCACGCCGACCTTGTGCGGTTCGCCGTCACTCGGACCGGTAATGCTCATCAAGCCGGACATGCCCTGCAGGATGTAATCGTAGCCCGGCAGCGCGCTGTAGGGGCCGTCCTGCCCAAAACCGGTGACGGAACAATACACCAGGCGTGGATTGAGGGCGGATAGGGCGGCGTAATCCAATCCGTATTTGGCGAGCCCGCCCACCTTGTAGTTTTCCAGCAGCACGTCGGCCTCTTCTGCGAGGCGGCGCACGACCTCCTGGCCCGCGGGCGTGGCGATGTCGACAGTCAACGAGCGCTTGCCGCGGTTGGTGCAAAGAAAATAGGCCGCCGTGCCGTCTTCCAAGGCCGGCGGCGCCCACTGCCGCGTGTCGTCGCCGCTGCCCGGCCGCTCCAGCTTGATGACGTCGGCCCCGAGATCGGCCAGCAACTGGCCGGCCCAAGGCCCGGCCAGCACGCGCGACAGATCGAGCACCTTGATGCCCTGCAATGCTCCGGCCATGATTTCCCCCTCGCTCAGCAGAAGGCCTGGATGCCGGTCTGCGCACGCCCCAGAATCAGCGCATGCACATCATGCGTGCCCTCGTAGGTGTTGACCGCCTCCAGATTCATCACATGACGGATGACATGGAATTCGTCGGCAATACCGTTGCCGCCGTGCATATCGCGCGCCACGCGGGCGATATCCAGCGACTTGCCGCAGTTGTTGCGCTTGATCAGCGAAATCATTTCCGGACTGGCGCGGCCCTCGTCCAGCAGGCGCCCGACGCGCAGCGCTGCCTGGAGCCCCAGCGTGATTTCGGTCTGCATGTTGGCAAGCTTAAGCTGCACCAGCTGCGTCGCCGCCAGCGGCCGGCCGAACTGCTTGCGGTCCAGCGTATATTGGCGCGCGGCGTGCCAACAGAACTCGGCGGCGCCGAGGCTGCCCCAGGCAATGCCGTAGCGCGCCTTGTTCAGGCAGCCAAACGGCCCTTTCAAGCCGCTCACGCCCGGCAGCAGCGCGTCTTCAGGCACGAACACGTCGTCCATCACGATTTCGCCGGTGATCGACGCGCGTAGGCTGAACTTGCCATGGATTTTCGGCATCGACAGTCCCTTGGTGCCGCGCTCGAGCAGGAAGCCGCGGATCTCATCGGCATCGTCCTTGGCCCAAACGACGCAAACGTCGGCGATCGGGCTATTGGTGATCCACATCTTGCTGCCTTTGAGCAAATACCCGCCATCAACCTTGCGCGCGCGGGTTTTCATGCTGCCCGGATCAGAACCGGCATCCGGTTCGGTCAAGCCGAAACAGCCGACGAGCTCGCCGGTCGCCAGCCGCGGCAGGTACTTATCCTTCTGCGCCTCGCTGCCGTAGGCCCAAATCGGGTGCATGACCAGTGACGACTGCACGCTCATCGCCGAGCGATAACCGGAATCCACCCGCTCCACCTCGCGCGCCACCAAACCATAGGCGACGTGAGACAGTCCCGCGCAACCGTAACCATCGATGGTGCAGCCAAGCAGACCGAGTTCCCCCATCTCCGACAGGATCTCGCGGTCGAAGCGCTCCTCGCGATTGGCGACGAGCACGCGCGGCATCAGCTGCTCTTGGCAATAATCGCGCGCGCTATCGCGCGCCATGCGCTCGTCGTCGGTCAGTTCATCGTTCAGCAGCAAGGCATCGTCCCAGGCGAAGGCCGGGCGTTGGGTGGATTGAGCCATCTGGATTCTCCTCTGTTCTGCATTGCAGAATTATGTTTTACTATGCGAAACCAGACTATCAATCCTCATAGCGACTTGTAAAGCACGACATGACAAATCAATCGCTTGCCCAAGAGACCGGCGCCGAGCCGGCACAAGATCGCCACTTCGTCACCGCGCTCGCGCGCGGCTTGCAGGTGTTGGCCGCCTTTCTCCCTGGCGAAGGTTCGCTGTCCAATCAGCAACTGGCGCAGCGCACCGGCCTGCCGAAATCGACAGTGTCGCGTTTGAGTTACACGCTGACCCGCTTAGGCTATCTGGCGCAGGATGCGGAAAGCGGCGGCTACCGGCCGGGGCTGGCGGGGCTGTCGCTCGCCGGCGGCCTGCTCGGCAGCTTCGACATCCGCCGCGTGGCGGGCCCATTGATGCGCGCGTTTTCCCAGGCCCATGCCATCTCCACCAGCCTGGGGCTGCTCGATGGCACCGATATCGTCTATCTGGAAACCTGCCGCAGCCAAGCCCGTGTCTCGGTGCAACTGAGCGTCGGTTCGCGCGTGCCGCTGGCCACCACCGCCATCGGCCGCGCCTGTTATGCGGGATTGCCGCCTAGCGAACAGGCCATGTTGCGGCCGCTCTTGGCCGCGCGCTACGGCGACGCCTGGCCGGCCCATGAAGCCAGGCTGGCCGCTGCCGGCGAAGAAGCGCGCCAAAGAGGTTTTTGCACGTCGTTTGGGGAATTCGAGCCGGATGTGATGGCCGTCGGGGTCGCGCTGCCGCCGCTCGTCGCGGGTCATGGCGCCATGTGCTTGAACGCCAGCGGACCGGTTTTCGCCTTTGATGAAAACGACATGGCCGGACGCATTGGTCCGGCCCTGCTGGCGTTGCGCGACCAGATCATGCCGCGCAAGTGAAAACTAGGCGTTTTGGATGTAATGCACCAGCTGGTCGATGAAGAACTGTTGCTCGGCGATGGTGGCGCGCACCAGATCGCCGATCGACAGCATACCAATCACCAGGCCGTCTTCCATCACCGGCAGGTGGCGAATATGGCGCTCGGTCATGAGCGCCATGCATTCTTGCAAGGTGTTGTCCGGCTTCACGTAGACGACGCGGCTGGTCATGATGTCGCGCACCGGCGTGGTGATCGACGTACGTCCTTGCAGCACGATTCTCCGGGCGTAGTCCCGCTCCGAAAAGATGCCCTGCACGTCGCCCATTTCCATCACCAGCACCGCCCCCACGTCTTCGTCGGCCATCACTTGCAACGCCTGGTACACCGTTGCATCGGGGCTCACCGAAATCAAGGGCCGGTGCGATTTCTCATTGAGCAGCTGTCGTACCGTATGCATGTCATCTCCCATTGTCGTTGTGATAGCGCGAGGCGTGTCATCACTATAGACAATGGGAAGGGATGTCATTAAGCCCGGATCATGGTGCCGCAGTGACTGTCGGTCAAAAGCTCCAACAACAGCGCATGCGGCACGCGGCCATCGATGATGTGCACGGCCCCCACGCCGCTTTGCGCCGCGCCGAGTGCCGATTGAATCTTGGGAATCATGCCGCCGTACAGCGTTCCATCGGCCAAGAGCGCCTGGATGTCGCCGCCGGACAACGCCGTCAATAGCGCGCCCGATTTGTCCAGCACCCCCGGGGTATTGGTCAACAGCATCAGCTTCTCGGCGCAAAGCGTCTGCGCCAGACAGCCGGCCACCAGGTCGGCGTTGATGTTGTAGGCCTCGCCATGTTCGCCGACGCCGATCGGCGCGATGACCGGAATGTAGCCGCCTGCCGCCAGATGCGCGATCAACGCCGGCTCGATGGCGACGACCTCGCCCACCTGCCCGATATCCACCGGCTGCCCCTGCTCGTCGCGCATGGCCAGTTTACTGGCGCGTATCATGTGCCCGTCCTTGCCGGTCAAGCCGACCGCCTGGCCGCCATGCAGATTGATCAGCGACACGATTTCCTTGTTGACCTGGCCGCCAAGCACCATCTCGACGATCGCCATGGTGTCGGGGTCGGTCACGCGCATGCCCTGCACGAATTCGCCCTGCTTGCCGACGCGCGCCAACGTCTCGTTGATCTGCGGCCCGCCGCCGTGTACCACCACCGGGTTGAGTCCCAGTTG
This sequence comes from Paludibacterium sp., assembly GCF_019232825.1. Lineage (GTDB taxonomy): Bacteria > Pseudomonadota > Gammaproteobacteria > Burkholderiales > Chromobacteriaceae > Paludibacterium. The sequence goes on from NZ_JAFAND010000011.1 coordinate 43,154, forward strand.
GCGCAACAACACCACGTCTCGGGCGAAGCCGGCCTTGAGGCCATCGTCGGTCATGGCGTTGCCGCCGTATTTGATCACGATCGTCTTGCCTGCCAGCTCGCGGATGTGCGGCATGGCCGAGGCCAACACCTGTGCCTTGTTTTCTGCAGTCAGTGTCACTACCCTCTCCTTCACTTTGCTCAGCGCACCATTCTAACGGCATAGCGCCTGATGCGGGGGCATCATCCACCATCCTCCGCCCAACCGGAAGCCGACGTGAGAAAAATTGCCTGTTCGCTGGCTTGCTGCTTCGCGGTGATCGGTATGAGCACACCCGTCGCGGCTTTCGACCTGCTGCTCGCGTGGCGCGCCGCGCGCTTGCACGACGCCGGCTACGCCGCGGCGCAAAGCGATTATCGCGCCGGCCGCGAACAAGCGCCCCTGGGCCGCGCGCCACTCATGCCGCAAATCAGCCTGATTGGCAACTATCAACAGAGCCACACGATCAATCAACCGCTGGCCGACGGGCTTCTTCACGACGCGGACGGAGCGACACGCGGCATGGCCGTCCAGCTGACACAGTCGCTGTTCGATCCCGGCAAGTGGGCCGGCTTTCGCAAAGGACAAGCCAGCCAAGCACGGGCGGCCATCCTGCTCGATATCGCCAGTCAGCAATTGATGGTCGATGTGGCGGCGGCCTATTTCAACGTGCTGCAAGCACAAGATAATCTGACCGCAACGCAGATGGCCCTGAAGGCTTATGCCAACCGCCGGGCCCAAGCCGAGAAGGAATTTGAAATCGGTCAGGCGACCATCGCGGATGCCATGGAGGCGCAGGCAGGTTACGACAGTGCCGTGGCGGATGAAATACAGGCGCAAAGCGATCTGGAGATCCACCGCAGCGCGCTGGCCCGCCTGACGGGCTTGCCGGCGCAATCGCCGCAGCCGCTCGCGGCGCCGTTCCCGCTGGCGCTTCCCTCGCCTGCCCGTCAGGAAGACTGGCAAACGCTCGCAGAGCACAACAATCTGGCGATCCGCGCCCAGGCACTGGCCCTCTTCATGACAGAACAGTCGCTGAAAGAGCGCCGGGCCGGCCGGCTCCCGACCGTCCAGCTGATTGCCGACTACAAAGACAACACCACGCAGGCCCCCACCGGCGCCATCCGCCAGCAAAGCCGCGCGCGCATCGGTTCGGTAGCTATCGCCTTCAATATGCCGTTATCCACGGGCGGTAGCCTCCGTGCGCAAGTGCGCGAAGCGGCGGCGCACCGGGACAGCGCGCGGGACAAGCTGCTCGACACGCGGCGCCATGTCCGCGAAGAAATCCGTCGCGCCTGGCTCGGCATCACCGATGGCGCTGCCTCGGTCCGTGCCCAGGCGCAGCGGCTCGTCTCGGCTCAGCGCAAGCTCGACGCCACCGAACGGGGGCGCGAAGTCGGTATTCGCACCAACCTTGACTTGCTTAAAGCGCAACAGGAATACAGCGACGTATTCAAGGCGCTCGCCGGCGCTCGCTATCGTTTTCTCAATGCCAGGCTAAAACTGGCGCAATCGGCGGGCCAATTGGACGAAACCGTACTGGCCCAGGTCAATCGGGCCATTCAGCCCTAGCTCGGCGCCATGTCATGCTAGGGGCTGTGCATGACATACAACAAGTGTTTAATTTATTCATCTCCCTGTAGCTTTTTGCTAAACGCGTTATTAGAATCGAATGACCAATTACATGGCACTGCCAACAGAGGAGAACCAGATGTCGGATTTGCTGAAGCGTAAGGCGCAGGCCACCCCACGCGGCGTCGGGGTCATGTGCGATTTTTTTGTCGAGCGTGCCAAGAACGCAGAACTGTGGACCACCGAGGGTAAGCGCTACATCGATTTTGCCGGCGGGATCGGCGTGCTGAACACGGGCCATCTGCATCCCAAGGTCCAGGCGGCAGTGAGCGCTCAACTGCAACAATTCAGCCATACCTGCTATCAAGTGGTGCCGTACGAGTCCTACATTTCGTTGGCGGAGAAAATCAATCAACGCGCGCCGGGCGCGGCGGCGAAAAAAACCGCCTTCTTCACCACCGGCGCCGAAGCGGTGGAAAACGCCATCAAGATCGCTCGCGCCGCGACCGGCCGCCCGGCGGTGATTGCCTTCGGCGGGGCATTCCATGGCAGAACGCTACTAGGCATGGCGCTCACCGGTAAAGTCGTGCCGTACAAGGTCGGCTTCGGGCCCTTCCCGTCGGACATCTACCACGCCCCCTACCCGAATGCCTTGCACGGCGTCAGCGTTGACGACGCCATCGCCGGCGTGGAAAAACTGTTCAAATACGACGTGGACCCGGGCCGCGTCGCCGCCATTCTGTTCGAACCGGTGCAGGGTGAAGGCGGGTTCTACCCGGCCCCGGCCGACTTCGTACGCCGCTTGCGCGCACTGTGCGACCAGCATGGTATTTTGCTCGTCGCCGATGAAGTGCAGGCCGGCTTCGCCCGCACCGGCAAGCTGTTCGCCATGGAACATTACGATGTGGCGGCGGACTTGATCACGCTGGCCAAGAGCTTGGCCGGCGGCTTCCCGCTCTCCGCCGTCGTTGGCCGCGCCGAACTAATGGATGCGCCCGCGCCGGGGGGGCTCGGCGGCACCTACGCCGGCAACCCGCTCGCGCTTGCCGCCGCCGAAGCCGTGTTGGACGTCATCGAGGAAGAAAACCTGACGGTGCGCGCCAATACGCTCGGCGCGCTACTGCAGGAGAAACTGCGCGCGCTCAAGCACAGCGTGCCGCAGATTGCCGAGGTGCGCGGTCTGGGCAGCATGGTGGCGGTCGAATTCTTGAAGCCCGGCAGCCACGAACCGGATGCCGATTTCACCAAGAAAGTACAAGCCGAGGCGCTGCGTCGCGGTCTGATTCTGCTGACTTGCGGCACCTACGCCAACGTGGTGCGCTTCCTGTTCCCGCTGACGGTCGAAGATGCCGTGTTCGATGAGGCGTTGGGCATTTTGGAACAGGCACTGAAGGCCTAAGAGGAGTCATGGCATGTTGAATCTGAAAGATCCGGCTCTATTGCGCCAGCAATGTTATATCAATGGCGAATGGCAGAATGCCGACGACGGCGCCACGATCGAGGTCACCAACCCAGCAACGGGTGAATGCATCGCCACGGTGCCGAAGATGGGCCGAGCCGAAGCCCTGCGCGCCGTGGCCGCGGCGGAGCACGCGTTCCCCTTGTGGAAAAAGAAAACCGCCAAAGAACGCGCCGCCATCCTGCGCCGCTGGTACGACCTGATGATGGCCAACCAGGAAGATCTGGCCATCATCCTGACCGCCGAGCAGGGCAAGCCGCTGGCCGAGGCCAAAGGTGAGATCGCCTATGGCGCCTCGTATATCGAGTGGTATGCCGAAGAAGCCAAGCGCGTCTATGGCGACACCGTGCCGACCAGTCAAGGCGATAAGCGCATCCTGGTATTGAAGGAACCGATCGGCGTCACCGCCGCGATCACACCGTGGAACTTTCCCAACGCCATGATCACGCGCAAAGCGGCGCCGGCATTGGCCGCCGGTTGCCCGATGGTGGTGCGCCCGGCAAGCCAGACGCCGTTGTCGGCGCTGGCCATCGCCGTGCTGGCCGAGCGCGCCGGCGTGCCGGCAGGCGTATTCTCGGTGCTGACCGGGGGCTCGAGCGAAATCGGGGCCGTGCTGACCGGCGCCGACGCCGTGCGCAAATTCAGCTTCACCGGTTCGACCGAAGTGGGCCGCAAGCTGATCGCCCAATGCGCCACCACCGTCAAAAAGGTGTCGATGGAACTTGGTGGCAATGCGCCGTTCATCGTGTTCGACGACGCCGATCTGGATGCCGCCGTCGAGGGCGCGATGATCTCCAAGTATCGCAACGCGGGTCAGACATGCGTTTGCGCCAATCGCATCTATGTTCAGGACGGGGTGCACGACGCGTTCGTGGAGAAATTCCTCGCCGCGGTCGGCAAACTCTCGGTGGGCAACGGCCTGGAGGCCGGCGTCAACCAAGGGCCGTTGATCGATACCAACGCTGTGCGCAAAGTCGAGGAACATATCGCCGACGCCGTCGGCAAGGGCGGTAAGCTGGTGCTGGGCGGCAAACGCCACGCATTGGGCGGCAGCTTCTTCGAGCCCACCGTGGTCACCGGCGTCACACGCGACATGAAAGTCGCGCGTGAGGAAACCTTCGGTCCGCTGGCGCCGATCTTCCGCTTCAGTACGGAAGAGGAGGCGCTGCAACTCGCGAACGATACCGAGTTCGGCCTGGCAAGCTATTTCTACGCCCGAGATCTCGGCCGCATCTTCCGCGTGGCGGAGGGCCTGGAGTACGGCATGGTGGCGGTCAACACCGGCATTCTCTCCAACGAGACGGCGCCTTTCGGCGGCGTCAAACAGTCGGGGCTGGGTCGCGAAGGGTCCAAGTACGGTATCGAGGATTATCTGGAAATCAAATACCTGTGCCTGGGCGGCATCGACCGCTAAGGCAAAAAAAACCGGCGACAGCCGGTTTTTTTATGCTTCATGCCGCATCAATGCAATCGCGACAACCGCTCCGCCAATGGAATACCCGCCTCTTCCAGACAATGCGACAGATCGCTCCAGGCGCGGGCGCGATCGGGAGCCACATCCGGCACCAGCATCCACGGCAAGCGCGCCACCACGTCCTCGCGCCCGCTTCGACGTAGCAACACCTCATAAGCTTGATGCTCCGGCTGATACTCCGCCTCGGCTTGCAGCGGCGCGCCACGACTGGCGTGTGCGGAGGCCAGCGCCAAGGTCAAAGCCAAACGCTTGCGGTTGATGCCGCCGATGCCGGCCGCCAAGGCTTCCCACCAGGGCAACGGCGCAAACAGCTCGGCCTCGCCGTACTCCATCTCGGCGCCGATCGCATCCTGCACCAGCGGCATCACCGCATCCAACGCGCCGCGGGCAAAGCGGCGCGCCTGTTCCTGCGGCAAGGCCCCGCGCTCAACCAAAAAGGGAATAAAGCTCAGCATTAACCGCGGATCCTGCGTCCGCCGGGCGGCCTCATAGGTCGCGCGCGCATCGTCCGGATTCATCGGCGCGTAGTCGCAACCGGCATCCATCACCGGTGCCAGGTGCACCAAATCCTGGCAAGCGCGCTCGTTGAGCATCTCGACCGTAAAGGCGGTCGGCGACATCCACAGCGTTGCCTTGGGCGCGAGCCCCAATGCGTCGGCCAACACGGGTTCCGCCCGCTCGATGAGCGGAAAATGCCACCAGGCGCCGCCTTGCGCGCGCGAGAAGGCAAACGGCATGGCCCAGAGCTCGAACGACAGAATGGAGCCGTCTTTGTGCACGACCTCCGGATACGCGATGCAATCACGCGCCGTCGCCAACAAGAGCTCGCGCGCCGCGGGCGCTGTCTGCAGCCCCAACTGCGCTTCGGTCAGTACCGCCTGATCGCCGCCGGCCATGGTTTGCTGCACGAGGCCAGTCAGGCGCAATCTGCTCACGGGGCGCTCGCAGGCTTCCTGCGCCAGGGATTTCAAATTGGCCACCGCCGCCACACGCCCAGCCGGAGGCAGGGGCGTCATGGGGAAAACGCGTATTTCCCGCGCGGGCAAACCCTCGTCGCGTTGTCGGTAGATATCTTGCAGGTCCAGATAGGTCTGCATGGCATCGTCGCAGATGGCTTGCAGTTCAGCCGCCGTTGGCGTGGCATCGTGAAAGAAGAAATCGAACAGACGAAAACCCTGATTGCAGACATAGATCGACACATTGTCGGTCTCGTCGAACAACAACGCGCTGGCGAAAGCTTCCTGATCGTCGCCATCAAACGGGGTTTCATCATTGCCGACCAAGCGGCAGACGAACATCGGCGACTCGGTATGCACCAAGTACTCGCAAGGCTCCAATCCTTGCTCGTCGACAGCATCGCCAAAAATGAATCGGTTCGGACGCAAGGCCGAACCTTTGATACGGGCATTGCGGGGGTGCGGCTTCATCATTACCAGTCACATTCAATACTAACTAACCATGAATTGTAGCCTGATTTGTCCAGGGATAGGCACTCTCCCTGGCAGGGCACGGCAAAGCAAAAAGCCCAGACCTTGTGGTCTGGGCTTTCGTATGGGGCGTCTGGCGGTGTCCTACTTTCACACGGCGAATGCCGCACTATCATCGGCGCTAAGGCGTTTCACGGTCCTGTTCGGGATGGGAAGGCGTGGGACCACCTC
>NZ_JAFAND010000054.1 GCF_019232825.1 Paludibacterium sp.
CGCGCGACGTCTACCGCGTCAACGGCCCGGTGAACCTGGTGCGGCTGATGCAGGTGCCCGACCTGGTGGACCGCGCCGATCTCAAGTTCGCGCCGTTCACGCCCACGCTGCCCGCCAATCTGCAGAAGAAGTCGAAGTCTTCGCTGTTCGACGTCATCCGCAAGAGCGACGTGCTGCTGCACCATCCGTACCAGAGCTTCCAGCCGGTGATCGACTTCCTGACCCAGGCGGCGACCGATCCGCACGTGGTGGCGATCAAGATGACGGTGTACCGCACCGGCACCGACTCGGTGCTGATGGAGTCGCTGATCGCCGCCGCCCGCGCCGGCAAGCAGGTGACGGTGGTGGTGGAGCTGATGGCCCGCTTCGACGAGGAGGCCAACATCGGCTGGGCCAGCCGGCTGGAAGACGCCGGCGCCCACGTCGTGTACGGCGTCATCGGCTACAAGGTGCACGCCAAGATGCTGATGGTGGTGCGGCGCGAGGAAAACGGCCTCAAGCGCTATGTCCACCTGGGCACCGGCAACTACCACCCGCGCACGGCGCGGCTGTACACCGACTTCGGTCTGATGACCTGCAACGAAAAAATCGCCAGCGACGTCAACGATATTTTCGTCCAGCTGACCGGCCTGGGGCGCGCCAGCAAACTCTTCTTGCTGCACCAAAGCCCGTTCACGCTGCACAGCATGATCCTGGAGTCGATCGACCGCGAAATTCAGCACGCCGAAGCCGGCCGCACCGGTCTCATCATCGCCAAGATGAATGCGCTGCTTGACCCGCAGGTGATCGCCGCGCTCTACCGCGCAAGCCAAGCCGGCGTGAAGATTCAGCTGATCGTGCGCGGCGTGTGCGCGCTGCGCCCCGGCGTGCCGGGGCTCTCCGACAATATCACCGTGCGCTCGATCGTCGGCCGCTTCCTCGAACACCCGCGCGTCTTCTATTTTTACAACGACCACGAGGAAGATCTGTATATCGCCAGCGCCGACTGGATGGGCCGCAACTTCTTCCGCCGCATCGAAACCTGCGTGCCGATCCTCGACCCGAAGCACAAGCGCCGCCTGATCAAGGAGGCGCTGCGCCTGTACCTGGAGGACAACGTCAACGCCTGGGAAATGCAGCCGGACGGCAGCTACCGGCGCAAGACGGTGCGCGGCCGGCAACGCTGCGCGCAAGAGGCGCTGCTGGAGGAATACTCCCGTTGACGGCGTGATAAAATCACCCTTTTCCGACTTATATTTCAGCGGACAGACATGTCTCAATACGTATTTTCGATGCTGCGTGTCAGCAAGGTGGTGCCGCCCAAGCGGCAGATCATCAAAGATATTTCGCTCAGCTTCTTCCCGGGCGCCAAGATCGGCCTGTTGGGCCTGAACGGCTCGGGCAAGTCCACCGTGCTGCGCATCATGGCCGGTCTCGACAAGGAGATCGAGGGCGAAGCGATCCCCATGCCCGGCATCAAGATCGGCTATCTGCCGCAAGAGCCGGAGCTCAACCCCGAGCACACGGTGCGCGAAGCGGTGGAAGAAGGCTTGGGCGACGTCATTGTGGCGCAGAAGAAGCTGGACGAAATCTATGCCGCCTACGCCGAGCCGGATGCCGATTTCGACTTTCTGTCGGCCGAACAAGCCAAGTACGAAGCCATTCTGGCCGCCAGCGACGGTAGCGCCAACCAGCAGATGGAAGTCGCCGCCGACGCGCTGCGCCTGCCCGACTGGGACGCCAAGATCGCCAACCTGTCCGGCGGCGAAAAGCGCCGTGTGGCGTTGTGCCGCCTGTTGCTGTCCCAACCGGACATGCTGCTGCTGGACGAACCGACCAACCACCTGGACGCCGAGTCGGTCGAGTGGCTGGAGCAATTCTTGGTGCGCTTCCCCGGCACCGTGGTCGCCGTGACCCACGACCGCTACTTCCTCGACAACGCCGCCGAGTGGATTCTCGAACTCGACCGCGGCCACGGCATCCCCTGGAAGGGCAACTACTCCTCCTGGCTCGACCAGAAGGAGGCGCGCCTACAGCAGGAAGAAGCCAACGAATCGGCCCGTCAGCGCGCCATCAAGAAAGAGCTGGAATGGGTCCGGCAGAACCCCAAGGGACGCCAAGCCAAATCCAAGGCCCGTCTCGCCCGCTTTGACGAGTTGTCGAGCCAGGAATACCAGCGCCGCAACGAAACGCAGGAAATCTTCATTCCGGTCGGCGAGCGCCTGGGCAACGAAGTGATCGAATTCGATCACGTCAGCAAAGCCTTCGGCGATCGACTGCTGATCGACGACTTGAGCTTCAAGGTGCCGCCGGGCGCCATCGTCGGCATCATCGGCCCCAACGGCGCCGGTAAATCAACGCTGTTCCGCATGATC
>NZ_JAFAND010000065.1 GCF_019232825.1 Paludibacterium sp.
CCGTAGATGGTCACATCGGCCATAGCGGCAACCGGCAGGGCAGCCAGTGCGACAGCGATCAGCTTTTTGTTCATCGCTCATTCCTTTCGAAGTCAATTAAATATGTTCGTGACGGTAAATTGTCCGAACTTTTTGTCACCACCGTTACGCGTCGGCGGTTATGAGCGGACTATAAATCCCCCGTTGCAAAAATACAAAATGGACGCCAAAAGTGAGGCATATTTGCACAGTAAAAACTAAAGAAAAACATGCAACGCATTGATTAATATAAAATACAACCCAAAATCTACGCGTTGCAAATTAACAACAAAACATTCGATTTTTTTATGTAGTGTTGTAAAAACAACAACTCCATTGACCGTATCGCCCTCGCCACTAGGCGACAGGAAACCCTCCATGGCATCAAATAGTGCGATCTTCTGGTTTCGTCGCGACCTGCGTCTCACGGACAATGCGGCGCTGTTCACGGCGCTGAACCATCATGAGCGCGTGGTTTGCGTGTTTATTTTTGATCCGACCATTCTGACGCCCTTGCCACGAGATGACCGACGGGTGGCGTTCATTTGGCGCAGCCTGTCCTCGCTAAAACGACGGCTACGGGCTCATGGCAGTGATCTGGTCGTAGCCGTGGACCATCCCGCCGCCGCAATATGCCGCTTGGCGAGAACGTTTGGCGTGTCGGCCGTTTATGCGGCGGAGGATTACGAACCCGACGCCCGAACACGCGACGCCGCCGTCGACGAAGCGTTGTCCGCGCAAGGAAGCCGGTTGGAGCTGATACAAGACCATGTTCTTTTCGCACGCGACCAACTTCTGACGCGTACCGGTCGGCCCTATACCGTTTTTACGCCCTATAAGCGCGCCTGGCTTGCCCAGCTATCTCCCGAGGCATGGCAGCCCTGGCAGAGCCACGCGCTACTGCATAAGCTCTGTCCGCTGAAAGAACATCCACTTCCCACCCTCCCTGAGCTCGGTTTCGCCAACACCGATTTAGAGCCCCTGGGCTGGTTCGCCGAAGAAGACGACGCCCAGCATGCGCTGGCTGTCTTCGCCACGCGGATCGACCAATATCATCAACAACGCGATTTTCCAGCCCTGAACGGGACATCACGTCTCTCGCCGCATCTGCGCTTCGGCACCCTCAGCATTCGCGCAGCCATCGCGCTCGCCTCAGAGACATCAGGACCCGGCGCCAGCGCCTGGCTCAATGAACTGATCTGGCGCGAGTTCTATCAGCAGTTACTCTGGCATTTTCCTCACGCGGCGGAGACAAGCTTTCGCTCGGCATACCGCCAACTGCCTTTCCCCAATCGGCAAGATTGGTTTGACGCCTGGCGAGAGGGACGCACCGGCTATCCACTCGTGGACGCCGCGATGCGGCAACTACGCCAAACGGGATGGATGCACAACCGTTTACGCATGGTGACAGCCAGTTTTCTCGTTAAGGATTTGCTGATCGATTGGCGCTGGGGAGAGCGTCATTTTGCCCGATGGCTGATGGACTTCGACCTCGCCGCCAATAATGGCGGCTGGCAATGGGCCGCCTCCACGGGCTGCGACGCGCAACCTTGGTTCCGTATATTCAATCCGGTGACGCAATCGAAGCGGTTTGACCCTGACGGCCAGTTCATCCGGCAATTCGTACCGGAGCTGGCGCCATGCAGCAACAAAGACATCCACGCACCCTGGTTGTCACATCGCTTGCCCGGCCATTATCCGCCGCCGCTTGTTGACCATGCGCGACAACGCGAGGAAGCGCTGACGCTCTTTCAGCAGCGGCCATGAGACGTTCAGCAGGCGCCCGACGGTAAAATCTACATATATATAGATCAATTCAAAGATGCGGTTCGATCACCGTGGGACCGGAGACAATCAGGTCTTTCTCCAATTTCCGCACGGTCTTCTCCCCGAAGCCTGGCACGCGGCGCAGATCCCGCACAGCCGTGAACGGGCCATGCTGCTCGCGGTATTGAATGATGGCGCGCGCTTTAGCCGGACCGATCCCCTGGAGCGACTCCAGTTCCTGCTGATTCGCGGTATTGATATTGACGGCCGCCAAGACGGCGGCCGACACGAGGAACAGAAAAACGGAAAGCAGAGATTTCATGGCGGGCTCCCTTCCAAGAAAAGAGCGGCCAGTCGTCAGCGGCGGCTAGCCGCGGTGAAGAATCAATTCGAGAACGATCTTGCTGCCGATATACGCCAACAGTAGCGCCACAAAGCCGGCCAGCGTCCAGCGGATGGCAACGCGGCCACGCCAACCATAACGCTGCCGTCCTAACAGCAAACCACCGAACAGCAACCAGGAAATCACGCCGAAAACGGTTTTGTGGGTAAACGCAGCCGGCCGGCCGAGCACTTCCTCGGAGAAGACCACGCCGCTGATCAGAGTAGCGGTCAGCAAGACAAACCCCACGGACAGCACCTGAAACATCATGCGCTCAAGCGACAATAGCGGCGGCAGCTGGCTCAGCAGCCGGGCATTGCGCCGGGCGTGCAACGCACGCTCGAGCCATAGCATCAGGATGGCGAGCATCGCGCCAATGGCGAACAGACTATAGGCCAGCATCGATACCAGAATGTGCAGCGCAAAAGCCGGATTGAACAGATCATGCACCGCATGGCTGCCGGGAAACAGCAGCGCAAAGATCAACGTCAGGCAAGCGAGCGGCATCATAAAGAGCTGCAGCCCCTCCACCCGATAGAAAAATCCGCAGGTCCAGTAGATGGTCACCATCAGCCAGACCACCGCGGCCAGCGCGTGCCCCACGCCCAGTGCCACCAATTGACCTTGCAGCATGGGCCCGAACACGGCCACGGCGTGCATCAGCAACAATACGCCAAGCAACGTATGCTCGGCGCGTGGATTGCGCGCAAACCACGCATGGCCCTTCCAATGGCCGATGAAGTGCCAGGACAGAGCCGCGTAGGCCACGATCAAGGTCAGACTGAGAGCAGGCAGAAAACCGGTCATCGCTGTAATTTCATCGGCCGCCGGACATACGGATGGCCGCTAGTGTAAAATGGACTGTTTGAGAGTCTACACCAAGCAGCCCTCCGTTGGCAGACACAAGGAAGTACCATGCTCGATAACCTTTCCAATCGCCTATCCGGCGTCGTCAAGACTCTGCGCGGCCAAGCGCGGTTGTCTGAGACCAACATCACCGATGCGCTGCGTGAAGTGCGCATGGCGCTCCTGGAAGCCGACGTGGCGCTGCCGGTCGTCAAAAGCTTCATCGCCGACGTCAAGCAACGAGCGCTTGGCCAGGAAGTCATCGGCAGCCTGACCCCGGGCCAGGCGTTGATCGGCGTGGTCAACGAGGAACTGACCCGACTGATGGGCGCGCACAACGACGCGCTCAATCTCGCGGCCGTCCCGCCGGCCATCATCTTGATGGCCGGTCTGCAGGGCGCGGGTAAAACCACCACCGTCGGCAAATTGGCCAAGCTGCTGAAAGAAACGCAGAAGAAAAAGGTGCTGGTGGTATCGGCCGACGTTTATCGACCCGCCGCCATCGAACAGCTTAAAACCTTGGCAGAACAGGTCGGCGTCGAATGGTTTCCGTCCGACACCAGCCAAAAGCCGGAGGCCATCGCGCGCGCCGCCATCGATCATGCCAAGCGCCACTACTTCGACGTACTGATGGTCGACACGGCGGGCCGGCTCGCCATCGACGACGCCATGATGCAGGAGATCAAAGTCCTGCACGCCGCGCTCAACCCGGTCGAAACCTTGTTTGTCGTCGACGCCATGCAGGGTCAGGACGCGGTGCATACCGCGCAGGCTTTCAACGAGGCCTTGCCGTTGACCGGCGTTATTCTGACCAAAATGGACGGCGATGCCCGCGGCGGCGCGGCGCTTTCGGTACGCCACATCACCGGCAAACCGATCAAGTTCATCGGCGTTGGCGAGAAAACCAGCGGCATCGAACCGTTCTATCCTGACCGCATGGCCAGCCGTATTCTCGGCATGGGCGACGTGCTGTCGCTGATCGAGGATGTGCAAAAGGGCATCGACCAGGAAGAGGCCGCGCGCGTGGCCAAGAAGCTCAAGAGCGGCAAGGGCTTCGACCTGGAAGACTTCAAAACCCAGATGCAGCAGATGAAGAAAATGGGCGGCATGGGCAGCTTGATGGAAAAAATGCCGGGGCAACTCGGCCAGATGGCCAAGGGCATTCAAGGCGCCGAGGCGGAAAAGAGCATGGCGCGCGTTGAGGCCATCATTAATTCCATGACCCCGCTCGAACGCCGCAAGCCGGAAATTCTCAAGGCCAGCCGCAAGCGCCGGATCGCCGCCGGCTCCGGCACCTCGGTTCAAGAAGTCAACCGTCTGCTCAATCAATTCGAACAGACGCAAAAACTCATGAAGCAGTTCTCCAAGGGCGGCTTGATGAAAATGATGCGCGGCATGAAAGGCATGATGCCGGGCATGTAAGCAGCGACGCGGGCGCCAGCGCCCTGATTTGAAACACCAGATTGGAAGCAAGCCATGAATCTGTCGACGATGACCGCACTCTCTCCGCTGGACGGCCGCTACGCCGGACAGACCGAACCGTTGCGCAACCTGTTCTCCGAGTACGGGCTGATGAAAGCCCGCGTCAAGGTCGAGCTCGAATGGCTCAAAATGCTGGCGTCGGAACCTGGCATCGAGGAAGTTCCGCCTTTTTCCGCGGCAACGATCGCTGAAATCGACGACATCATCCTGCATTTCAGCGAGGCGCACGCCCAGGCGGTCAAAGCCATCGAAGCGCGCACCAATCATGACGTCAAAGCCATCGAGTACTGGCTGAAAGAACGGCTATCGGACAATCCGGAAGTCATGAATGCCAGCGAATTCATCCACTTCGCCTGCACGTCTGAAGACATCAACAACCTGTCACACGCGTTGATGCTCAAAACCGCCCGCAACACGGTCATGCTGCCGGCGCTGGACGCGCTGATCACGCGCCTCGCCGAACTCGCCCACGAATTGGCCGACAAGCCGATGATGTGCCGCACGCACGGCCAGCCGGCTACGCCGTCGACGATGGGCAAGGAGCTGGCCAATGTCGTCTATCGACTGCGGCGTCAGAGCGAGCTGCTGATGAACCAGGAAATTCTGGGCAAGATCAACGGTGCCGTCGGCAACTATAACGCGCATTTGGCCGCCTACCCGGACATCGACTGGGAGAGCCTGTGCGGGCGCTTCGTTGCCAGCCTGGGGCTGACTTTCAATCCCTACACCATCCAAATCGAGCCGCACGACTACATGGCCGAGCTGTTCCAAACGCTCGCCCGGGTCAACACGGTCCTGATCGACTTGAACCGGGACATCTGGGGCTACATCTCACTGGGCTATTTCAAACAGAAAGTCAAAGCCGGCGAAGTGGGCAGCTCGACGATGCCGCACAAAGTCAACCCGATCGATTTCGAGAACGCCGAAGGCAATTTGGGTCTTGCCAACGCCCTTTTGTCGCATCTGGCGGAGAAACTTCCCGTATCGCGCTGGCAACGCGATCTGACCGATTCCACCGTACTGCGCAATATGGGCGTGGCCATGGGATACACCCTTTTGGGCTTCTCGGCCTGCCAGCGCGGCTTGAACAAGCTGGAAGCCAATGCGGCGGCCATGGCGGCAGACCTCGACCGCTGTTGGGAGTTGCTGGCCGAGCCGATTCAGACGGTCATGCGCCGCTACGGCATCGCCAACCCTTACGAACAGCTCAAGGAGCTGACGCGCGGCAAGGAAGGCGTGACACGCGACACGCTGGCTGCGTTCATCCGCAGCTTGGCGTTGCCCGAGGCCGAGAAAACGCGGCTACTGGCGCTCACGCCGGCAAGCTATATCGGCAAAGCGACGGAGCTGGCTCGGCGCATTTGAAGTCGCGCAAAAGAGGGAAACGAAGGGACGGCACGTCCCTTTTTTCTTTCCAGGCCGGAAAAAGAAAGGCCACACCGGCGGGCATGGCCCAAAACATGACTCGAGGGAACGCGCTCAAAACAGCCTCAGCGAACGCGTGTCTAACGTAACCGGCAAGCATAATAGCCAGAGCCACCCTAGGCGGGTGGCTCTGGCCAAGAATCCTTTGGTTGCGGGGGCAGGATTTGAACCTACGACCTTCGGGTTATGAGCCCGACGAGCTACCAGACTGCTCCACCCCGCGTCCGTTAGAGTCATGCATAATACCCGGGGAAACTTGACCTGTCAAGCGTATTAGTGACGCTACTGACAAATAATAATGGGCGCCACACGGCGCCCATTGGGGTGACCGGTTTATTCGGCTTACTTGAGCTTGCCGCTATGCACCTCGGCCACCATCTCGCTCAGATTGTGCAGCAACAAATCCGGCTTGACCGGCTGCAAGGCGAATTTGCCATTGATGACCAGTGTTGGCGTGCCTTGGATCGCATACGCGCGCGTCTGCTGCGTGGCGCTGGCTACTTGCGCATTGATGCCGAAAGAATTGTACGTTTGCATGAACCGGTTGACGTCAACGCCGGGCTGCGTCTTGAGCCACGCGGCCAATTGATCCTTATCCCCCAGATTGACGTGTTTCTCCACCATGGCGACAAATACCGGGTGATGCAGTTTCTCGGTCAGATTCAGCGCATTCATCGTGGCGAACAGCTTGGCAAACGGCTCGAACTGCGGTCCCCAGACAATCTGCACACGTTTGAAATCGACATAGGACGGCTTGGTCTTGACCCAATTGCTCAAACCGACATCCAGGTCATAGCAGTGAATGCAGGTGTACGAAAAGAACTCGATCACCTCCACCTTCTTTGCGTTGGCCACCGGCTGAGGCACGGGCAGCCGGGTAAAATCCTTGCCGTCGCCTTCCACCAGCGCCGCGTGAGCAAAGCCGGCGATCGTCAGCAGTACCGCGAATAACCACTTCTTCATGCTTTCTCCTGAAATTCGGATGATTCAAAGAACATCGCCAACGACACCCGTTATCGCGAGGCCCCAGGATCAATACCGTTTTGTTTGAGCAAATTGCGAATACGATCCACATCCGCCTGCGTGGCGAACGGGCCGACACGTACGCGGTGCACGATGCCCTTACCGGGCACGTCCGCCGATTGAATCGTCGCCTCGACGCCGATCAAGGCCAACTTGGCCTTGAGATTGTCGGCATCATCCTGATTCTGGAAGGCCCCCAATTGCAGATACGGCTTCTTCGCGCCCGTGTCGGCATGGTTGCCGGCAGGCGCGTTGCCCGATGGCGTGTTGCCGCCAGAGGTCACGGCGTCGACCTGACCCGGTAGAATTTTATAAAAATCGAACCGCTGACCGTTTTTGTCCTGCCCCTTGGGTGCGGCCGCAGCCGCCTTGGCAGGCGGCACGGCCGGCGCGGGCTGAGATGCGGACTGCACAGGCGCCGGTGGGGCTTCGACCGGGCCATTCGCATTGGCAGCGGCATTGGCGCCAGCGCTGGCATCACTGATCGAAATACCCGGGGATAGAATCTGCGTCGGCGTTGACGACGTCGCCTCGCTCGCCGCACGGGTCATTTTTTGCAAATTGGTAAACGGCGTGCCGGCCTTGCTGAAATACATCACCACACCGACCACGGCGGCAACGCCGACGATGAGGCCGATCAACACGCCCATCATCACACCGCCACCCCCACCTTGACGACCACGCGAAGCGCTCGAGCGCGCGGGACGGGAGGAATTCTTCAAATCACGATGACCCATCTAAATGACATACCAGGTTGATTAATCCAGGCATTATCCAACGTAATGCCCGTATGGACTACTGCCGCGCAAAAGCCTGCCGCCTCAATTGTACCGCCTGCAACACCTGCGACTTGCCAACGCGATCGGCCGCGCTCACGTCGGCGATGGTCAATGCCAAGCGCAGGATGCGGTGCACCGCGCGCGCCGACAAGTGCAACCGCGCCAGCAATTCTGCCAGAAACACAAGCAAACCGCTTTCGACAGGACAAAATCGTTCAAGTTCGCCGACAGTCAGCAGCGCATTGATTTTGCCTTGGCGAACCAACTGTCGCGCTCGTGCCGCCAACACGCGCAGCCTTACTTCATGGGAGCCTTCGCCTGCCGCCGCCCCAAACAATTCGGCGGCCGAATGGGTGGCCATGTCCACCTGCATATCGATCCGATCCAGCAGTGGGCCGGAAATTTTACCGCGATAGCGAGAAATTTGCTCAGGCGTACATTGGCAGCGCCCGCTTTGATCACCCGCATAACCGCACGGGCAGGGGTTCATGGCGGCAACGAGCTGAAACCGGGCAGGATAGCAAACCCTCGCCGTAGCCCGCGATAGATGCACGACACCCGTCTCCAGCGGCTCGCGCAACGCCTCCAACGCGCGCCGCTCGAATTCGGGCATTTCGTCCAGAAACAGCACGCCGTGGTGCGCCAGACTGATCTCCCCCGGCCGCGGCACCCCGCTTCCGCCTCCGATCAGCGCGGCCACCGAAGAAGCATGGTGCGGCGCTCTGAATGGCCGTCGGCGCCAAGCACGGGCATCGAAGCCCTGCGGACCAAGAGATTGCAGCGCGGCGCTTTCCAACGCCTCCTCGTCGCTCAAAGGCGGCAGGATGCCAGGCAGGCGCGCCGCCAACATGCTCTTCCCCGTCCCCGGCGGACCGAGCAGCAACAGACTGTGGCCGCCGGCCGCCGCCAATTCCAAAGCGTGGCGCGCCGCGGCTTGCCCCCGTACATCGGACAGATCCGGCCCCGCGTCGAGATGCTCGGCATCGCTCGGATGAGCGCTGGGCAAAGCGGTACGGCCGTTCAAATGCGCGCAGACTTGCAGCAGCGAATCCGCCTGCAGCACGGTGACGGCAGAGTGCGCCGCTTCCTGGGCGCTTTGTGGCGGCAGCACCAGCACCCTCCCCGCATGACGGGCTTCCCACGCCATGGCGAGCGCGCCGCGTACCGGACGCAAGCTCCCGGACAGGGCAAGCTCACCGGCAAATTCATACCGCGCCAAGCACTCGGCGGCAACCTGCCCCGAGGCGGCGAGAATGCCAAGCGCTATCGGTAAATCGAACCGGCAAGATGCTTTGGGTAAATCGGCGGGGGCCAGGCTGACGGTAATTTTACGGGCAGGAAACTCGAATCCGGAGGTTTGGATGGCGGCGCGAACGCGATCGCGGCTTTCCTTCACCTCGGTTTCGGGCAAGCCGACGATCTGAAAAGCGGGCAACCCATTGGCAAGGTGGACTTCCACCATCACTTCGGGCGCCTGCATGCCCTGCAATGCACGAGAAAACAACACGGCGAGCGTCATCGATGCGAACTCCCGCGAGGCAACGGTGAAAGGCCTCGGCATGGCCATCCAGGACGAGACGGCCGCCGCGCGGATAAGCTGGCCGTGGGTTCAGGAATGCCCCTGAGACGCCTGATCGTCGTCGCCATGCGCGCCCGGCTTGCCTTCCAACTGGGCCAAACGCGACTCAAGCCGCGCCAATTGTTCACGCGTGCGCGCCAACACTTCCTGCTGCACCTCGAACTCCTCGCGCGTCACCAGATCCAGCTTGCTGAACGTCGAGGCCATCATGGCCCGAATATTCTTTTCCACATCGCGCACCGGGCTCGCGGCAATGGTTTCACTGATTTTATTGCTCAATTCTTCGAAAATTTTTTGGCTCAACATGACGCCCCCTCGGTGATGGTGCAGGCCGAATGGCCATGCGGCACTGAAGTGTAGCAAAAACCGCCTGCCCACGCAGCGCGCACGGGCATGCACCAGCCTGACACCAGACGCACCGTATTGGTGCAACAGGCTGCCGCCATCTCGCATTGCGGTGCAACATGCTGCTGTCAAGCCATTCCGGCAGCGCCACGGCGGCCAGGAAAGAAAAAATGCCTACCGGTCAAAGCACCACCAGATAAGCCTTTCACTTTGTCTGTATCGATATTTTTATTCCAAGCGATTGAGCTGGCACGCTTTCTGCAAAGTAGCCAACTGAAGTCAGTCATTACGCGGCAAGAATCAGGAACAACAAAGGAGAGGTCATGAAACTAGTCACAGCGATTATCAAGCCGTTCAAGCTTGACGAAGTACGCGAAGCCCTCTCGGCAATCGGCGTACAAGGCATCACGGTTTCCGAGGTCAAAGGATTCGGCCGGCAGAAAGGCCATACCGAGCTCTACCGCGGCGCGGAATACGTGGTCGACTTCCTACCCAAGGTCAAGCTGGAAATCGCCATCGACGACGCGCTGCTCGATCAAGTGGTGGAAGCCATCGAGAAATCGGCGCGCACCGGCAAGATCGGCGACGGCAAGATCTTTGTCGTCGATCTGCTGCAAGTTGTGCGTATCCGTACCGGCGAAACGGGCGTGGATGCGGTCTGACATTTCTGACTAGGGGGAAAAGAGAATGAAAAGAGCAATGACTGCGCTAGGCCTCGTGGGGCTGTTCCTCGCCCTGCCGGCACTGGCCGATACGCCGGCAGGCCCGGCGCTGCAAGACTTCAAGGTCATCAATTCGGGCGATACCGCTTGGATGCTGACCTCGACCGCACTGGTGCTGTTCATGACCATCCCGGGGCTGGCGCTGTTTTATGGCGGCATGGTGCGCAAAAAGAACGTACTGGCCACGCTGATGCAAAGCTTCGCCATCACGGCGCTCGTCACCATCGTCTGGGCGGTCATCGGCTATAGCCTGGCCTTCACCGTCGGCAACCCCTATATCGGCGACCTGAGCCGCTTGTTCCTCAACGGCATGGACTACCTCCAGGACACCAAGAAGCTGACCGTCCATCCGGGCGCCGGCACGATTCCCGAATCGGTGTTCATGATGTTCCAAATGACGTTCGCCATTATTACGCCGGCACTGATCGCCGGCGCCTTCGCCGAGCGGATGAAGTTCTCCGCCATGCTGGTCTTCATGACCCTGTGGTCGATTTTGGTCTACTCGCCGATCGCCCACTGGGTATGGGCGCCGGGCGGCTGGATGGGCGACAAGGGCGTGCTGGATTTCGCCGGCGGCACGGTGGTGCATATCAATGCCGGCGTGGCCGGTCTGGTTTGCGCGCTGGTCATGGGCAAGCGCGTCGGTTTCGGCAAAGAAGCCATGCCGCCGCATAACCTGGTGCTGACCCTGGTCGGCGCCTCGATGCTGTGGGTCGGCTGGTTCGGCTTCAACGCCGGGTCCGCCGGCGTGGCCGACGGTCGTGCCGGTATGGCCATGGTGACCACGCAAATCGCCACCGCCGCGGCCGCGCTCGCCTGGATGTTTGCCGAGTGGCTGACCAAGAAAAAGCCGTCGGTGCTGGGCATCGCCTCCGGCGCGGTGGCGGGTCTTGTCGCCATTACGCCCGCTTCGGGCTTCGTTGACGCTCACGGCGCGCTGATCATCGGCATCGCCGCCGGCGTGATCTGCTTCTGGGGCGCCACCGGACTCAAACACATGATGGGCTACGACGACTCGCTCGATGCCTTCGGCGTGCACGGCGTGGGCGGTATGCTCGGCGCGCTGTTGACCGGCGTGTTCGCGGTCAAGCATATCGGCGGCGCGGATGGCAGCCTGGCCACGCAAGCCTTGGGGGTGGGCGTCACCATCGTCTACTGCGCCGTGGTGACCTTTGTGCTGCTGAAGATCATCGATCTGGTCATCGGGCTGCGCGTGTCGGAAGAAGAAGAACGCGAAGGCCTGGACGTCGTACTGCACGGCGAGCGGGTCGAATAAAGCAACGATTTCGTGGTAAGGGACTTGGGGGCGCTTCGGCGCCCCATTTTTTTGTCTAGATAAAATAAAACGGGCGCTTGGAGCGCCCGTTGTTGATGAGTCATGCGTTACTTGACGATGCGCAAGCTAGGCGGCCCCTTGGGCTTGTCCTGCTTGTCGGCTTCGTTGCCTTTCTCTCCGGGCAGAGCCGGCGGGGCGCTATCGACCGCGTGCAACGGCTCGGTGCTGGCCAATTCCACGTCGAATCCCATGCCCTCCCCGGTTTCGCGCGCGAAGATCGACATGACATTGCCGACCGGCACGAACACCTGACGCCCCACGCCGGCGAAACGTGCCGAGAACGTCACCAGATCGTTGTCGATGCGCAGATCCTTGGTGGCGTCGACGCTGATATTCAGCACGATCTCGTTGTTTTGCACATATTCGCGCGGCACGTCGGTCCGTTCATTGACCCAGACGACGATGTAGGGCGTATGGCCGTTGTCGGTGCACCACTGATGCAGTGCACGCAGCAAATAGGGCTTGGTGCTGGTGGTCATGGGAGTCCCCTTACTTACGCATGGCCTTTTCGGACGGCGTCAGCGAGTCGATGAAAGACTGACGCTGGAAAATACGCTCCGCATACTTGAGAATCGGCGCCGCGTTTTTGCCCAGGTCGATGCTGTAATGCTCAAGGCGCCACATCAGCGGCGCGATGGCCACGTCGATCATCGAAAACTCGTCGGCCAGCATATATTTCTGCTTGGCGAAGATCGGCGCAATGGTGGTCAGGCCATCGCGGATGGCGTCACGCGCTTTGGTGGCTTCCTTGCCGGTCGCGCCGGCTTCGAGCGTCTTGACGTGATTGAACAGTTCCTTTTCGAACCGGAACAGGAACAACCGCGCGCGCGCGCGCATCACCGGATCGGCCGGCATCAGTTGCGGATGCGGGAAACGCTCGTCGATATATTCGTTGATGATATCGGATTCATGCAGGATCAGATCGCGCTCGATCAACACCGGCACCTCGTTGTACGGATTCATCACCGCGAGGTCTTCCGGCTTGTTGTGGAGATCCACGTCGATGATCTCGAAATCCATCCCCTTTTCGTACAACACGATGCGGCAGCGATGGCTAAAGGGGCAAGTAATACCGGAGTACAGGGTCATCATGGCTAGGGACTAATCCTTGACTGATAGGTTGGAGAAATTGCCACGATTCTAGCATTTTTCACCCCCCTGTTTCCAGCAATTCGTCTTAACTAACTGAAAATAAAAACAAAAAAGGCAAGACAGCCGTCTTGCCCGAGGGTATTGACAAACCCTTGCTCGCGAAGCGAGCGCCCCCTCTCAGGGAGAGGGCAGGGGGAGTGGGAATCGATGAACAGGCTGCGAAATCAGTCAGTTGCCACTGAGGCCCGGCTTTGCCGGGTCCTCCGAAATTGCGGCAAACCACTAAATCAACAGCCTGAAGGGGGCGCGAGCCCCCTTTTTGCATGTTGAGGAACACCGCGATGGAACGCTGGACACCGCACGTGACAGTGGCGGCGCTGATCGAGCGCGACGGCCGTTTTCTGTTGGTGCGAGAACAAACCGCCGCCGGCATCCGCTTCAACCA
>NZ_JAFAND010000022.1 GCF_019232825.1 Paludibacterium sp.
GGAGGGGTTCAGTTCGAAATCTAGCCCTTGTCGCCGGCGGCGGCAAGCAGGTGGCGGGGGGCTTTTCTCCGTTTCTTGATTCTCGTCATTCATGCCGCCTTGCTGTCCGGACCATACTGCCGTCCATGACAACGGCAACGATGGAGACGGCGTGATCGCAAGACGCAGGTGGCATGGCATGGCCGTGCTGATCTTGACGGCAGTGGGAATCTTGACGGCGGTCGTCATGCTCGCGTTGCGCACTCCTTCACTGTATAGCCAGGGCACTTATGTCTTTGGCACCCGCGTGCAATTGATGCTGTATGGCCCATCGCTGGACGAGGCACAGCAGAGCACCAGCGCGGTGTTTGATCACTGGCAGCAAATGCAGCGCACGCTGCATGCCTGGCGGCCATCGGAAGTAACCCGGCTCAATGCCGCGCTGGCGGATGGTCGGCCTTTCCAGGCCTCTCCCGACCTGACGCGTATTTTGTCCGCCGCGCGTGCCTTGACCCTGACGTCTCATGGATTGTTCGACCCCGGCATCGGCCGGTTGATCCGGCTATGGGGCTTCCAGGCCGATCAGTTTGGCGTAACCCCGCCGACGCACGCGCAAATCCGTGCGTTGATGACGCCGCCGCCGAGTCTTGCGGCGCTGGATATTTCACCTGCCGGGCGGATTGCCAGCCGGCAAACCAATGTGGCGATCGACCTGGGCGGCTATGCCAAGGGCTGGGCGCTGGATGATGCGGCCACGCTGTTACGCCAACGCGGCATCCAAAACGCGCTGATTGACGTGGGCGGCAATTTGATGGCGCTGGGCAGCAAAGGCGGCGAGCCGTGGCGGGTCGGCATTCAGGACCCGCGTCGCGCCGGCACGCTGGCCACACTGGATCTGCGAGATGGCGAGGCCATCGGCACCAGCGGCGACTATCAGCGCTTCTTTCTGCGCGACGGTCAGCGCTACTGCCATATCCTCGACCCGCGCAGCGGCGTGCCGGCGCAGGCGAGCGAATCGGTGACCGTGCTGGTGCCGCCCGGTCCGCATGCCGGCGCATTGTCCGATGGCGCGTCCAAACCGCCATTCATTGCCGGAGCCCGCCAGGCGATGGCGGCCGTGCGTCCGCTGGGCGTGACGGCCGTATTGCTGGTGGACGCCAAGGGTCAAGTCTGGGTGTCGCCCGCGATGGCCCGCCGTGTGCGCTTCACCGATCCCAACGTGCATCCGGCGATCCTGCCATGACGCCCCCGGCTGGTGCAGGCTTGGCGGTAAGCCGGTTGACGTTTCTGCGCGGCCGGCGCGCCGTCATTGACGATGTCGGTTTCAACTTGGCGCCGGGCACCCTGACCGCGCTCGTCGGTCGCAACGGCGCCGGCAAGACGACTCTGTTTTCACTGCTGTCCACGCTATTGTGCCCGCACGCCGGAACGATTCAGCTCGCCGGCGTGGACGCTGTGCGCGATCCGGGCT
The DNA here is from genome assembly GCF_019232825.1 of Paludibacterium sp. Taxonomy (GTDB): domain Bacteria; phylum Pseudomonadota; class Gammaproteobacteria; order Burkholderiales; family Chromobacteriaceae; genus Paludibacterium. The sequence goes on from NZ_JAFAND010000022.1 coordinate 1,451, forward strand.
TGGCGCGGCGTCATCTGGGGGTGGTATTTCAATCCGCCGCGCTCGAACCGCGACTGAGCGTGGAGGACAATCTGCGTTTTATGGCCAGCTGCCGTGGCATGCGCGGCAGCGAGGCCAATGCGGCGCTGCCGGGCATTCTGGAGGAACTCGACATCGCGGCGGTGGCGCGGGCGCGCATCGATACCTTGTCCGGCGGCGAGCGCCGCCGCGTCGAGCTCGCGCGGGCGCTGGTCGGCCGTCCGCCGATACTGCTGCTCGACGAACCGACCCAGGGATTGGATCCGATGGCGCGCCAGGCTTTTTGGACACGCATGCGCGCTCAGGTCGCCCAGGGCCATACCGTGCTCTGCGCGACCCACCATGTCGAGGAAGCACGTGACGCCGATCGGGTCCTGCTGCTGGACCGGGGCCGGCTGCGCGCGTCGTCGTCATGGCGTTCTCTCACACAGGGGTTGCGCGGCGTCATCGAGCTGGTCACCGTGGACAACGACAAGAGTCTTGCTTGGCTTGTCCAGGCGGGGTGGCGGGTCGAGCGGGGCGAGGGGTGTCTGCGGGTCGCCGCCGTCGACGTGGCGGCGCAGCTGCCGGCGCTGCTTTGCGCCATGCCGGTCGCGGTCGTGCGCGCTGAGGCGCATCCGCCCGGCTTGGAGGCGGTGCTCGACGCGTTCGGCGCAGAAGCGGAGGGGACGGCATGCGCATGATCGTGGCGATGATCTGGTTTGACCTGAAACGCTTCGGCCAGTCGCCGTGGCGCATCCTGTTCGGGCTCACGCAGCCGCTGTTGTATCTGTTCGTGCTGGGCGCGGCGCTTCGGAGCGGCACCTATGCCGAAGTGGCCGACTACCAAGCCTACCTCTATCCCGGCATTCTCGGCCTCGCCTTGATGTTCAGCGCGGTGTCGGCGGCGGTCGGCATTGTGCACGAGCGCGAGGTGGGGTTTTTCCGTGCCCTGCTGGTGGCGCCCGTGCCGCGCCGCCACCTCGCCGTCGGCAAGGTCGTGGCCGGGGCGGTGTTGGCCTTCCTGCAGACCTTGCCGCTGCTGCCGTTCGCGCCGGTTGCCGGTTTGGGGTTGACGCCGGTGTCTCTGACGCAGCTTGTCGGCGCGATGTTTCTGTCCGCGTTGGTCTTTTCGGCGCTTGGCCTGGCGTTGGCGATGCCGTTCCGCTCCGTGCTGGTGTTCCCTGTGGTGTCCAACGCCTTGCTGCTGCCGATGCTGTTCCTTTCCGGCGCGCTTTATCCGCTAGACCTGGCGCCGGATTGGATTCAACTGGCCGCGCGTTTCGATCCGGCCGCCTACGGCATCGATCTGATGCGCGGCGCGGTCTCCGGCCAGTTCGCCATCGCGCCTGGCCGGTCCGTGCTGCTGCTTGCGCTTTGCCTGTTGGTTGCCGGCGTCTGGGTGCTGGCGCGGCTACGCCGCGCCGCGGAACAATAGACGGAAGCCTAACGCTCCTCCGCGCTCTGTTTCGCCTCGGCCGTCTGTCCGTCCTTCATTCCCTCGCGGAAGCCGCGCACGGCGCCGCCCAGGTCCTTGCCGATGTTCGGCAGTTTCTTGGTGCCGAACATCAGCACCACGATCAGCAACACGATCAGCCAGTGGAAAATGCTGAGTGAACCCATGGTTGTTGACTCCTCTTGCTTGCGATTAAAAAGATGCCTTGGTTTATTCCTGCAGCGGCTTGATGGGAATGTAGTGGCCGTCCTTGCCGACCGGGGTCAGCGGCAGGCCGGCCTTCCCGCGGCGCTTGCGTTCTTGCGCCAACGGCGGGCAGCTGTGCTCGTCGTAGTACATCACCATGCAGTCCAGACACAGCAGGCACTCCATTTGGTCGATGCGGCCCTGCTCGTCGATGGCCAGCGATCCACAGCCTACCGCGCAAGCATGACAAGTCGTGCAGCCCGGCTTGCGTCTGAGCGCGAAGAGCCGGAAACGCGTCGGCAGCGCCAGCGCCGCGCCCATGGGACAAAGGTACTTGCAGAACGGCCGTTCGACGAAGATCGATAGCCCGATAATGACGGTCCAGAACAGTACGAACGGCCAGCTGCGATGCAGCACGCCGACCAGGAAGGTGGTCTTGAACGGCTCGATTTCCGCCAACTTCTCGGCCCACGGCATGGAAAATACCGAGACCGCCAGCAGGACGAAGAACGCCAGGTATTTGATCAGGCGCAGCCGGCCGTGCCAGCGTGCCGGCAGCCGCCGTTGCCATTTCTTCAATCCCAGCGCGCCGCCCAGTTTGTAGATGAGTTCGGTCAGCGAACCGAATGGACACATCCAGCCGCAGAACAAACCGCGCCCCCATAGCAGCAGCGTCACCGCAATCACAATCCAGAACATGAAAATGAACGGATCGGACAGGAACAGGTTCCAGTGCCAATCGCCGAACAGCGCGTGAATCAGTGTCAGAACCTGCGTCACCGACGGCTGCGCCATCTCCAGCCAGCCGGCGAAGCCGATGGCGATGAGCCAGCTCGCGGTTTTGGGCCAGGACACCCAGCGCTTGTCGGCGCGCTTGGCCTTGCGCACCCAGCGATCGCGCAATGCGTGGAACAGCATCACCGCCAGCGCCCAGAGACCGAACAGACTGATGGCTAGCGGCTTGGTTTGCCAAGCCTTGATCCAGGTGGGCACTTCCTCGGGTACGTAGGGCCGTCCGCCGGCCAGAAAGTCTCCCGGCAGCCAGTAGGTCGAGGAGAATACCGAAAAGGTCTTGGCGCCGGTTTCCTTGTCGAGCTTATGGCCGAGGAAATCGAATTGCCACGGGTAGGCGGCGCTGAATTTGCGGCTCTTCACCACGAAGATGCCGGTCTCGTTGAATGACGGCGCGCCCGCGGCCTGCAATGTGTACAGATTGAGATAGTCGGAATCTTTGAAGGTGAAGGCGTTGATGCCTTGCTTGACCTGGATGCGGTCGTAGATGCCGCCCCGCACGAACCCGGATCCCTTGAACGACTCGGTGCCGTTGGCCACCACGAACAAGGCGTGCTCGCCGGGCTTCAGGCCGCTCATCAGCTGAGCGTAATCGTATTCGCCCAGAATACTCTTGCCGATCGCCGGCGCGTTGAGATAGCCGTAATACAGGTCGAGGTAGGGGGCGCCGGAGTCCGGCGCGCCGACGTCGGACGGCTTGACCGTCAGATGCTGGATCGCGCCCATGTCCATGAGCGCCTGCCAACTATACTGGCGGGTGGCCGGCTGCAGTTTGGCCTGGGGCAGGATGGTTTCCTTCAAGATGCCGACTTGACTCGCGACCGCGACGGCACAACGCGAAATCAGCTGGTTTTCGGCGATGACCGTGACGGTGGCGCCGGAAATGGCATCGAGACCCGTGGCGCCGTCGTTGCCCTTGCCGATTTCAAAACGCGAGCCGGCGAACTTGCCGACGTATTGCTGCAGGAAAGCCAGCAGCTTGTTTTCCGGAATGCCCACCAGCAGGATCGGCTCGCTGTGCTTGAGCACGCGCACGCCGGTGATCGTGCCCTTGGTATCCATGCCAATCAGCGTGACGATCGGCTTGCCGGAGTAGCCCATGGTGTCGACGATGTCGGTGGATAGAAAGACGTACCCGCGCAGCACGCGTTGCGACCCCTGCTGGGAATAGGCTTCCACATAGGGCGGGTTGCCCTTGCGGGCCGAGAAGGCCGTGGCGCCGGGCAGCACCGCGCCGCAATCGGTCCATTTGCACATCTCGGGTTGGGAAAAGAGTTCGGCAGGCAGCTCCTGCTCGTAGATCGACGCCATGCCGGGCCTGGCGAGCAGGCACAGCAGCGTAAACAGCATCAGGCGGAATAGCGCGCGCATGACAAGACTCTCGATAAGCGATAAAAGAGGTTCATGATCGGACCGCGGACATGTGACAAACGGCCTGCAGCAACCGGTAAGGTTGTTCAGGATGCTGCCAAGTCACTTTTCTGAGCAGCCGTGGCGAAGCCCATAACGTACCGTCATTCATCTCGACCAGCAGCGGCATGGCAATAAGCCGGTGCACGCGGCGCATGTCCCGCCCCGACAAATCGGCGGGCGTGACGCTGGCGGCGCCGCTGCCGTCGTACAGCACCGCCTGGCGTACCGGGCCGCCGCCCGACATGATGCGCATCACCTCGCCATCGCCGAGCGTCAAGACGGCGAGCACCTTGCCGGTCGCCGCGCTGGCCAGCGCGAGCCGCCAAGGGCTGCCGCCGCGGGTGCCCTGGGCGGCGGCGGCATGGTCGAGCACGATCAGCGCCGGATAAACGCCGGCCTGACGCAGTGCCTGGCCGATACCGCCCGCAAGCTGGGCGTCGTTCGCCGTCCGCGCCGCGGATTGCGATAGCAGGCGCTCGGTGATTTGGCGCGCCCGCGTCTCGCTGCCGCGCGGCGTAACCAGGCCAACGGCGTGGCCATGACTTTGCCAGGCCTGGGAGAGGCAGGGCGGCGTCAAGCGGCTCGCGCACAGCGGCAGCGACAGCAGCGGCACGGACAGCAGCGAAACCAGCGGGCGGATCGGCATGAGCATGGCGGTTGTGCCGGTTAGGTTCAGCTGGCCTTGGCCACCATGTAGTCGACCGCGGCCTTGACTTCCTCATCCTTCAGGCTCGGATTGCCGCCGTGTGCCGGCATCGTGCCCTTGCTGCCGGTGAAGCCTTCCAGCGCATGCTTGTACAGCGTGTCCTTGCCCTCGGCAATGCGCGGCGCCCAATCTTGTTTGTTACCGAATACCGGCGCGCCGGCGGCGCCGCTCTGATGACACATCGAGCAGACGGTCTTGAAGGTCTTGGCGCCCACCGGGTTCTGGTCTTCCAGGCTGGCCGCGGGCGCCGGCTGGGAAGCGGCGGGGGCCGCGCCGGCGGTGGCGTTGTCGCCGCCTTTGCCGCAAGCGGCTAGCCCCAGGCTCAACGCCATGGCCAGAATCAACATGCTGCCGTTTTTCATTGTTTACTCCTTATAGGGTGGGGTGAATCCAAGCGCCCGCGCGCTCGGTGGATGGCTGCTCATAGCCCAGAAGCGGGGCGGCGAGCAGGCGTTCGACGAGCCGCACGGCGTTGTCCCAAGGGGCGGCGCCGACATGGCTCAACGGATCGGCGACCACGTTGCCGTCGGGAAGGTGCAAATGATTCGGCGCGCTGGCGAGGCCGGGATGGGTCGGCGCCGTGTCGATGCGCATTTCGGCATCGCCCCAGCGCCAACTCATCGAATATTCCGCCGCACTGGCGAAGCAGAGCATCAACGCCACACCGTTGGCGAGCTGCAGTTGCAGCGCGTCGCGGCACAGGGTGATGGCGGCGAGCTGTTCGGCCACGGCGTGGGCTTCCAATCGTGCTTTCAATTCGAGCGGCAGCATGGTCAAGCTCCTTGTGCCAAGAGCAGGTCGCGCAATTGCTCGCGTGTCGCCTGGCGTGTGTCGGCGAGGCTCTTCGCCGACAGATAATGTTCATAGGCCGGGTGTTCGGCGACCTCGCCGGCGGCGATGCGCGCCAACAGCGCCGTTTCGTCGTCGGCGCCGTATTGCGCCAGGATCCGTTTGCGGTCTTCGCGCAGGTCATAGGCCAGCCGGCTCAGCGCATCGATTTCCTGCGCCGTCTCATGAGGGGTGTTGCGGAAAAACGAAGTCATGGCTTGTCCTTACATGTTTTGGTCTTTGACGACACCGCCGTCGGTCGTGGCCATGTCGATGGTGATCTGATCGAAACGGTAGAGCTTGCCGCCCTCTGCCTGCTGGAAGTGCTGCGCGTCGCCTGCGGTGGCGAAAGACACAAAGGTTTGTCCCATGGCGCCGAGCTTTTTCGAGCCGACCACGTAGTACGCGGTTTTGGCGTCGATCCAATGGCCGGCCGGCCGCTGCCAATCGGCTTTGCCCATATCCTGCACGTAGACGGCCAGCACCTTGCGCGCCTGTTCCGGCTTGAGATAGACCGAGAACATGCCCAGCGTGTCGCAGAAGAAATCGGGCTCGCCCTGGTCGTAAAGAATTTGCGCCTTGGGCCCCGGATAGTCCTTGAGGCTCATGCCGTCGAGCACGCTGACCGTGCTGGCGGTGATCTCATGCGGCGGCGGGGGCGTCTGCGGCGTCTGCTGGCAGGCGGCAAGCGACAGCGAGAAGCACAGCGGCAAGATGGCGGCGAACGAACGTCGAATCATGGCTTGAATCTCCAGGCGGCAAGACCGAGCGGCGCCGCGACCCATAACAGCATGATCGAGCCGAGCAGCAGCGGATCGGCGAGGCCCGCCGGAAATACGCTCAGCAGGCCGAATAGGGTGTGCAGGTCCGCGGGACCGAAAATATTCAGAATGCGGAAGATGTCGGCCGGATTGAGCATCAGCAGCACCGGGAACAGCGCGCCCAGCGCCGAGCCGCCGCTCAATACCAGCACGCCCAACAACAGCAGGTCGTACACCAAGACAAAAAAGAACCAGATGGCGATGGCGGCGCCGCTCGCGGCTGTGCGGCTCGCGCAAAACGCCGAGGCGGCCACCGCGAGACTGAGAAAGACCCAGCCGAGCAACACGGCGCTCACCATGAAGCCGGCGTATTGGAACCAGTCGGCCATCGGCAGCTTGATCACCACCACCAGGCCCGCCAGGCCGAAGCCGGCCAGCGTCGAGCAGGTCATCGCCAGCGCGAGCCCCAGGTATTTGCCCAGCAGCAGTTCCGCGCGGCTGATCGGGTAGGACAACAGCAGGTTGAGCGTGCCGCGCTCGCGTTCGCCCACCAGCGCGTCGAAGCCCAGAATCAGCGCGATCAGCGGCAGCAGGTAGATCGATAGGCTCACCAGGCTCGCGATCAGCGGCTCGATGCCTTGGAAGCCGACCGTGCCCTGCGACACGGCGCCGAAATAGCTGATGGCCAGGGTAAACACGGTAAAGACCAGCGAGACCGCCAGTACCCAACGGCTGCGGATGCGGTCGCGGAATTCCTTGCCGGCGATGACGCGGATGGGTTGCCACTGCAGTGCGAGGGTCATCGGGGGTTACTCCACATGGCCGAGAAACAGTTCTTCCAGGCTGGCTTCACGTACCTGGATGTCGAGGATATGCGCGGCGAGGCCGGACAAGTCCCGCAATAGCCGCATCTTGTCGTCGCGCGCGCAGGGGAAGCTAAGGCGGCTGCCGTCGATCGCCGGTTCGCAGCCGGCGAGCCGCGCCACCGACGGCGCCAGCGCCGCCATGGCGCCGGGCTGGGCGGTCAGCACGATCCAGGCGGGGCTGTTGCGGCCTTGGCGCAGCGCATCGAGGCTGCCCATCGATTCGATGCGGCCATTTTTCAGCATGGCCAGGCGGTCCACCCGTTGCTGGATCTCCGCCAGGATGTGCGAGGTGATGACCACCGTCATGCCGCGCTCGCGCAGCGCCGACAAGGTTTGGTAGAACGCGCGGATGCCCTCCGGATCGAGGCCGTTGGTCGGCTCGTCGAGAAACAGAATGTCCGGTTCGCCCAGCAACGCCTGGGCGAACCCCAGCCGTTGCCGCATGCCCTTCGAGTAGCCGCGCACTTTGCGCGCGCCGGCTTCCTGCAGTCCGACCTGTTCGAGCAGCGCAGGGCTCTGCGCCGGGTCGAACCCTTTGAGGCGCGCGAAGAATCGGAGCGTCTCTAGGCCGCTCAAATTGTCGTACAGCACCACGTTCTCGGGCAGATAGCCCAGGCGGCGGCGAATCGGCCGGAAGCGCTTGTCGTCCACCGTTTGGCCATGGATGCGGATGTGGCCGCTATCGGCGCGCAACAGGCCGAGCATGATCTGAAACAGCGTGCTCTTGCCTGCGCCGTTGTGGCCGATCAGGCCGAACAGCTCGCCTTGGCGGACCGACAGGTCGACGTCCTGCAGGGCCTGGACCGGGCCGAAGGCTTTGCTGACGCCGGACAATTCAATCATGGTGTTGGCTCCATTGACGCCAGTCGGCATGGACCGGCTTCATGCGCGGCGCGTCATCGAACACACCGGGCACCGACAAGAGGGGGAACTGCTGTGCGATCAGGCGCAGCGTCTGCAACGCCGGGCTGTTCATCAATACCTTGACGAGCGGGTAGCGCCACGTCAGGCGGTCGACCAGATCGTTCGATTTGTAGGGGATGTCGCCGGTGCCGCGGCCGCGCTGGTCCCAGCCGAAATAATTGCTCCAGTAGTTGCGCGGCCAGGCCACGTCGTCGGCGGCGACGTAGCGGATCTGTTCCTTGTTCTGGATGAAATCGTTGCCGCTGACGCGGTTGTTGATCGAGCCGCCCCACAGGTGGACGCCGACGTGATTGTTGATGACCAAGTTGCCGCGCAGCGTGTTGTATTCGGCGTCGTAAATGAACAAGCCGCGCTGATTGCCCTCGACCACGTTGTTCTCGATCAGCGAATCCTGAATGGTGCGCAGCATGATGCCGTGGTCGGTATTGCCCCAGACGCGGTTGTTGCGCACGATCTGGTTGCGCGTTTCCATCAGCGCGAGTCCACCGCGGTTGTGGTACACCTCGTTGCCGTCCCAGGTGTTGTAATACGAATTCATGTAATGGGTGCCGTAGCGCACGTTGTGAATGCGGTTGCCGATGAACTGCGCGTGGTGCGAGACGTCGACATAGATGCCGTCGCGCGCATAGCTGACGGTATTGGCGATGATGTGCGCGCCGGTGGTGTTGTAGATCTGGATGCCGTTGCCGCGCTCGGGCGAGGGCAGGTCGCGTTTGCCGACGATCAGGTTTTCTCGAATTGTGACGTTGGCCGAATGCTCGATCCACAGCCCGAACAGGTTGTAGACCAGATCGCATTGGCTGACCTCGGCGCGGTCGGCGCCGGGCTGAATGTAGATGCCGGCGTTTTGCGCCGTCAGATCGCTGCCGCTGTTGACCACGATCAGGCGCGCGATCTTCACGTCCGGCGCGGTGACGCGGATGACGTCGCCTTTGAGGCCGCCATCAATGGTCGGCCGGCCGACGCCGATGAGCGTCAAAGGCTTATCGATGCGCAAATTCTCGCGATAGACGCCGGCGGCCACCTGGATGCGGTCCCCCGCATGGGCCGCGTCGATCACGCGTTGGATGCTCTGTCCCGGCGCGACGGCAAGGGTTGCCGCCGTGGCCGCGCCCGATAGCAGCAGGGCAGAGACAAACCATCCAAAGTGCCGGTGATTGCGTCGCATGGTCTCGATCTATCGGTTGGCCGTTTCCGGCCTGGGAAAAAGGAGGGGGGGCGAGCCCCCCTCAGTGCTCGTTGCTAAACAGCTGGATTGCTCGTTAGCCTTCCACCAACATGCGCGAGCGCATTTCCAAGTGCAGCGCGTGGCAGAAGTTGGTGCAGAAGCACCAGTACACGCCCGGCTTGTCGGCGATGAAGGTCACCGACTGCGTCTGCTGCGGATGCACGACGAAGTTGATGTTGTACGACGGGATGGCGAAGCCGTGCGTCAAGTCCTCCACCTTGTCCAAGTTGGTCAGGATGATGGTGACCTCGTCGCCGCGTTTGACCGTCCACTCGCGCAGACCGAAGATCGGCGCTTGCGAGGTCAGATATACCGTCACCTTCTTGCCCTTGCGCTCGACGCGGCAGTCCTTGATGTTCTTGACCGCCAACGGGAACTCGTCGAGGTTGTAGATCTGCCGCGTCTTGATGATGTCGCGGTGCACGATGATCGAGTCGTGCGGCTCGGGGTAGGTCGGGTGATCGGCGATCAGTACCATCTTGTCGCCGCTGATGTCGATCAGCTGCGCGCTGTCCGGGTGCAGCGGACCGACCGGCAGGTAGCGGTCCTTGGAGAACTTGTTGTCGGAAATGAAGAACTTGCCATCCGGTTCCTTGGTTTCGCCCATCGAGGTGAAGCCGTGGCCCGGTTGATAGTGTACGTCGATGCGGTCGACCACCGGCTTGGCGGTCTTGTCGCCCTTGAACGCCTTCATCGCCTCGTCCAGGCTCCACTTCACGATCTGGCTATCCAGGAACAGCGTGGTGTAGGCGAAGCCCTTGCCGTCGAAGCCGGTATGCAACGGGCCGAGGCCGATTTCCGGTTCGGCGACCACGGTGTCGCGCGGTTCCTTCAGTTCGCCGTTGAACCACTTGAGCATCAGCTCGTGCGAGATCAGCGTGCAGGTTGGTGACAGCTTGCCGGCGCAAGCGTAGTACTTGCCGTCCGGCGAGATGTTGACGCCGTGCGGGTTTTTCGGTACCGGCACATAGCAGGTCAGCGCGGTTTTCGGATCGGTGTTGGCGGCCTTGGTGCCATCGACCACCGGCACCTTCGAATTGCCGATGTGGAACACCTTGCCCGCCGCTACGGCGGCTTCGATGCGAGCGACGTTGAAGAAGATGCACGAGTCGCGCTCGAACGCCATCATGTCTTCGTAGTGCACGCCGTTTTCGGTGTTGTACTGGTTCGAGCAGGCGAGCTTGCCATCGTAGGACGTGGCCACCAGGTCCATGTTGCCGTCGATCTTCACTTGCCAGCGCGGCTGCATGGTGGCGGCGTCGATGCAGGTGAACAGGCAGAAATACTTTTTCGGATCATTCAGATCACGGCCGTCGTTGGGGTGCGGAATATGGAATTCGTTGCCGCAGAACACGCGCGTGGTGTGATTGATCTTGTCGTCGACCGGGTCGCGCTTGTCCGGGAAGATGCCGTGGAAGCCCTGGACGTTGGGCAGCTCGGTGATGTGGTCGCACTCCATCGTGTCCAGGCGCACACGGGCGATACGGCCGTTGATCTTGTCGTTGACGAAGATGTACTTGCCGTCGTAAGTGCCGTCGGTATACGACATGTGCACGTGGTGCGTGTCGCCGGTGGTGTAGTTCAGCTGGCCGTTGGGGCGCGTGCCGATGATCTTTTTCGACTCGTTGGTGTAGCCCCAGCCGGACATGCAATCGGTGTTGTATACCGGGATGCGGCGGATCTCCCGCCCGGAGGGCAGGCCGCGCACGCGCACGTCGCCCGAGTGGCCCCCGCTGGAGAACACATAGTAATTGTCGAGCTTGCCCGGGGCGACTTCGTACTTGTTGTAGTCGATCGCCGTGCCCGCCGCGCCGGCGGCGCTGGCGTCGCCCCCGCTGGCGGCGGCTGTGCTGCCGCCTTGGTTGTTACAGCCGGTGAGCCCCAACGACAGGCCGGCGCCTGCAAGCCCGGCAAGTGCCGAGGTGGTGAGGAATTGACGCCGGCTGGGATCTTGCGCCGCCGGGGCGTCCGGTGTGTTGTCATGCGAAGTAGTCATCACATTCTCTCTCTGTGAATACCTGTGGACGCCAAGAGGCGAGCCTCGTCGAATCCTCCCTGAGCGCGCTCTTGGCGACGGGGATCTGCTTCAGGGTGCGGCAAATTGTCGCGGGGGTCAGCTTACGCTTGCGTCATAAAGATGTTTTTGATATGCATCAATATGACAAAAGAACATGTATTTATTGCACATCTTTAAATTGGCTTTAACGCGTGGTCCTCTATCTGTGACGGAAGTCTGGCGACGAGCCGCGCCAGGCGGAATGATTTCAGTCAAGGATTCGAATGGAATAGGATAACGGCATTACTAGTGGAGGCTGCCGGATGCGCTCGGAAGGAAAGATGGTTCGACAAGATGATTGGCATTGCCACCTGCCGGTGGTCGATGAGGTCTTGCGCGTGGTCGGCATGGTGTCTCAGTCCGACCTGTTGGCGTGTGCGCTATCGTTTCTGGCCTATCGCGCCCATGCGCCGCGTCCGGGTTGAAACGGCGAAGTCATTTCGCTGTGGCCGGAATGGCCTTATTGATCAGATAGCCGCCCTGGCTGATGGCAATCAGCGTGATCATGTTGGCGCTGATCGGTGGAAAGCCGTGGGTTTGCGGTATGACGCCGTGGATTTGTGGCGTGATGCTGTCGATCATCAGACCGATC
>NZ_JAFAND010000053.1 GCF_019232825.1 Paludibacterium sp.
TAGCGTGCGGCGGCTGATGCCGACCAATTGCGCATAGCGATCCTGCGACAAGCCCAACACGTCTTTACGCAAAGTGCGTAATAGTTTGCCCTCACTGATCGAACCGGACAGCAGTTGGTTGAGCAGGTCAGCCAAAACGTTTTCGCGTTCGATAGGCGACAAATTCCTCATGGCAGCTTCCAGCTTTTCAGTTTGTCATCGAGAAAATCGAATCCCATGGTCGGCATGGCAAGAATGCGCTGAGGCACGCCGCGCGCCGCGAGCCGGTCGCGCAGGCCATAAAGCCGGCCGGCCAGCAAACCTAATTCGTACAACAAATGCGCCGGCTCGATCCAGGGCGCCAGTTGCGCCGCGATCAGCGGCCAGTTGAATCGCCCCCCCTCTTCCAGGGGAGAGCCCCAGATCGTCGTGCGCGTTACGCCCTCGGGATCGGCCTTCATCGGTGCGAAGTCATAGATCGGTGCCAGCTGTATTCCCGCTGGCCGCTTGATCAGGGCGGTATTTCGACCATGGTTATCGCTGTTGCCAAAGGCGACGTTGAGGAGATCACGCTTGGCCCACTCGATGACGAAAGCGGCGGGATCGAACGACCCGCCTTGCTCGGTAACACCGTACTGCTTCGCTAGCAAAGCCACCAGTTGGGCCACGACGTCGCCGTGATGCATGTAGCTACCCGGCGCCTTGTCCAACACGGAGAAAATCGATTCCAGGCCATAGCGCTCCGTCTTGCCGTCGATAAAGGCGGTATCGAAGCGCGGCAACCACAAGGAAGGATAACGGCTCCCTTCTTCCAAACGCATGCCGTCGATATCGATGGTGTCGATGCCCAACGCTGTCAGCTCATGGTAGAAGTGGTATTCCGTGCGCAGGATGTCGCCATCGATCTCGGTACGCCGGCCACGCGGAAATTTCACCAGGTAATGTCGATCGGCAAGACTCTGATCGTCCTGGAATGTGTCGATCCAGACTTGATGATCCGCGGAACAGCGCAGCACTAGTTTGGGTGCTTCGCCACCGGCACCGGTGGCACCGCCGCTGGCGGCGCCCATCTGCTGGGCATATTCCAGAAAATCGATATCGCGCTCGCACACGTCGGCAATGGCAAAACGGCGGCTCGCAAGTTGGTTGCCTTCCGCCAGCGCCGGCAGTGACTCTTTGATGCGCAGATTGCCCACTGGCGCGATGGTCCCTTTCTGCAGCAACTCGGCATCCTGCTCGCTGGGCGCGCGGTCTTGTAGCCCGAGCTGGGCCACCCAGTAACGTCGTGCGGCGCCAGCCGGCATGATGTCGTCGATGAAGCCCAGCCAATGCGTGCCGTGGTAAGTGCTAAACAAGTCCACGGGGTAGCGCAGGCTACAGGCACAGGCATCATCCCGGTTCAGCCATTCAAGCGCATAGTCCCGGTCATAGCCGAGCAACATAGCGCCGCGCCGCCCGCGTTCCGGGTCGGGAATCGTCAAGGTGGCGGCATTGTGCCAAATGCTGTGATGGTAAATCTGCAGGGTCAGGTCCATGGCTATTAAACTGTGCAAATTACTGCTCAATTATAGCGACACAAACCGATTTATGAGAAATATTTTGCTCGAAAAATCACAGCTATTTCAAAATTTGCGCAAAATATTTCTCATTTCATGATTCGCCAAAACAAAAGCGGGTGGCCTCACGCCACCCGCTCCGATGTACCGATCCGTGCAGGGAAACTACGCCTGCGCCGCGCGGCGGTGCTTGAAGCGGCGCAACAAGGCGCCGACGTAGCCCGACAAGCCGTAGCAGACGAAGAAGCCGAACAGCACCAGCGGCGGCGAAGCCACCAGCAGCAGGAAGCCCAGCACCAGCACCAGCAGGGCGAAGAACGGCACCTTGCGGCGCAAATGGATCTCCTTGAAGCTCCAGAAGCGCACGTTAGTCACCATCGACAGCCCGGCAAAGGCGGTGAACACCAGCGCAAGCCAATTCAGATGCGGCAGCGTGTCGAAGCCGTAGTCGAGGCTGTTCCACACCAAGCCCGCCACCAGCGCGGCGGCGGCCGGGCTCGGCAAGCCGATGAACCAGCGCTTGTCGACCACGCCGATCATGGTGTTGAAGCGCGCAAGCCGCAGCGCGGCCGAGGCGCAGTAGATGAAGGCGACCATCCAGCCGAGCTTGCCCAGGCCGCGCAGTTGCCACTCATACATCACCAATGCCGGCGCCACACCGAAGCTGACCATGTCCGACAGGCTGTCGAATTCGGCGCCGAAGGCGCTTTGGCTGTGCGTCAGCCGCGCCACGCGGCCATCCATGCCATCGAGGATCATGGCGACGAAGATGGCGATGGCGGCGTATTCGAAGTTGTGGTTCATCGCCTGCACGACGGCGTAGAACCCGGCGAATAGCGCCGCCAGCGTAAACGAATTGGGCAGCAGATAAATGCCTTGGCGGCGCAGCGAACGCTTTTCGCGTTCGGGCCCGGGCAGCATGTCGGGAATGCTCATCGTCAATATCCGTGTTTAGGCGAGTTTCGCCAGGACGGTGCAGGTAGCCGAGACCTTGTCGCCAATGGCCACACAAGGCGTGGCGGACAGCGGCAGGTAAACATCGACGCGCGAGCCGAAGCGGATGAAACCGTAGCGCTGGCCGCGAGCGAGCGTGTCGCCGGCACGGCTGTAGCACAGGATTCGGCGCGCCACGAGGCCGGCGATCTGCACGAAGGTGATCGGGGTGCCGTCCGGCGTCTTAAGCAGCACGGCGTTACGCTCGTTCTCGAGCGAGGCCTTGGCCAGCGCCGCGTTGAGGAACGAACCGGCGTGGTATTCGACCTTCTCCACCGTGCCGTCGACCGGGCTGCGGTTGGAGTGGACGTTGAACACGTTCATGAACACGCTGATCTTCAAGGCTTCTTGGTGGCGATACGGGTCCAGCGCCTTTTCCACCACCACGATGCGGCCATCGGCCGGCGACAGCACCGCCTTGTCATCGGCCGGCACGGCGCGCGGCGGATCGCGGAAAAACTGCAATACAAACAGCGCCACCAGCCACAGCGGCGCCGACCACCAGCCGATCACCGGCGTCAACACGACGGCGGCGAGCACCGAAATGAACAAAAACGGCCAGCCTTCGCGGGCGATCAAGGGATGTGGGTAATGCGCGGGCATCGAGTCTCCATGTCATCAGCAAGGGGGCATGCCCCGGAACAATGGGCGATTATACCGCCGCGTCACGGCGGAGGGGAAAAACCGAGCATCCGCTCGAAATGAAAAACCCCCGCGCCAGACGGCACGAGGGTTTGTCGACGGCAAGGCCGGTCAGTTCTTGCTTTGATCGACCAGCTTGTTCTTGGCGATCCACGGCATCATCTCACGCAGCTTGGCGCCGACCTGTTCGATCGGATGTGCGGCATTCAGACGACGGCGCGCGGTCATGGCCGGGTAGTTGGTCTTGCCTTCCAAGATGAACATCTTGGCGTACTCGCCGGTCTGGATGCGCGTGAGCGCCTTTTTCATCGCCGCCTTGGTGGCGTCGGTCACCACTTCCGGCCCGGTGACGTACTCGCCGTACTCGGCATTGTTGGACACCGAGTAGTTCATGTTGGCGATGCCGCCTTCGTACATCAGGTCGACGATCAGCTTCAGTTCGTGCAGACACTCGAAGTAAGCCATTTCCGGCGCATAGCCGGCTTCGACCAGGGTCTCGAAACCGGCTTTGACCAGTTCGACCGCGCCGCCACACAGCACCGCCTGTTCGCCGAACAGGTCGGTTTCGGTCTCTTCGCGGAACGAGGTTTCGATCACGCCGCCCTTGGTGCCGCCGTTGGCCGCCGCGTACGACAGCGCCACGTCGCGCGCCTTGCCCGACTTGTCTTGATAGACGGCGATCAGACTCGGCACGCCGCCGCCCTTCAGGTATTCGGAGCGCACGGTATGACCCGGGCCCTTGGGCGCCACCATGATCACGTCCAGGTCCGCGCGCGGCACGATCTGGTTGTAATGCACGTTGAAGCCGTGGGCGAAAGCCAGCGCCGCGCCCTTCTTCAGGTTGGGTTCGACGTCCCGGTAGTAGACGTCGGGCTGCGATTCGTCCGGCAGCAGGATCATCACCACATCGGCCTTCTTGACCGCCTCGGCCACTTCCTTGACCTTGTGGCCGGCGGTTTCGGCCTTCTTCCACGACGCGCCATCCTTGCGCAGGCCGACAACCACGTCCACGCCGGAATCCTTCAGGTTCTGCGCGTGTGCGTGGCCTTGCGAGCCGTAGCCGATGATGGCGACTTTTTTGCCCTTGATGATCGAAAGATCTGCGTCTTTATCGTAAAAAACTTTCATATCTCAGTCCTTGGTTTTTTTATGCCGGACGCCTTGCCGGCGTCCTAAATTTTCAAGATGCGTTCACCACGGCCAATGCCGGAAGCACCGGTGCGGACCGTTTCCAGGATCGCTGTCCGGTCCACCGCCTCGATAAAGGCATTCAGCTTTTCACTGGTGCCGGTCAGCTCGATGGTGTAGGTCTTGTCGGTCACGTCGATGATGCGGCCGCGGAAAATATCCGCCATGCGCTTCATCTCCTCGCGCTCTTTGCCGGTGGAGCGCACCTTGATGAGCATCATTTCACGCTCGATGTGCTCCGATTCGTTCAAATCGATCACCTTGACCACCTCGATCAGCTTGTTGAGCTGCTTGGTGATCTGTTCGATCACGTCCTCCGAGCCGTGCGTGACGATGGTCATGCGCGACAGCGTCGGGTCCTCGGTGGTGGCCACCGTCAGCGAGTCGATGTTGTAGGCGCGGGCGGAGAACAGCCCGACCACGCGGGACAGCGCGCCCGCCTCATTCTCTAGCAAGATGGAAAGAATATGTCGCATGGTGCCGCCTCAACACATGTTGCCGTAATCACGATTGTTTTCGAACGGGGCATCCTGCACGTCGCGCATGTGCGGCGGCAGATCCATCTGATTCAAGCCCCGGCCGTTCTGCACCATCGGGAACACGTTTTCCGACTGATCGGTAATGACATCGAGGAACACCAGCCGTTCTTTCATGGCGAACGCTTCGCGCAGCGCCGGCTCGACGTCGCCGGGATGCTCGACGCGCATGCCGACGTGGCCATAGGCCTCGGCCAGCTTGACGAAGTCCGGCAGCGCGTCCATGTAGGTTTCGGAGTAGCGGTTGCCGTAGAACATCTCCTGCCACTGCCGCACCATGCCCAGGTAGCGGTTGTTCAGGTTCACCACCTTGACCGGGATATGGTACTGCTTGCAGGTCGACAGTTCCTGGATGTTCATCTGAATCGAGGCGTCGCCGGTAACGCAAGCCACGGTGGCGTCCGGGTTGGCGAGCTGCGCGCCCATGGCCGCCGGCAGGCCGAAGCCCATGGTGCCGAGGCCGCCGGAGTTGATCCAGCGGCGCGGCGCGTCGAAGCGGTAGTACTGCGCGGCCCACATCTGGTGCTGACCGACGTCGGAAGTGATGATCGCCTGGCCGCCGGTCACCTCGTACAGCTTCTGCAGCACGAACTGCGGCTTGATCAGCGTATCCGACACGGCGTACTTCAGACAGTCGTGCGCGCGCCAGGCCTCGATCTGCTTCCACCAGCCGGCGAGCGCGGCGGCATGAAGTCCATGTTCGCCCTGGCGCCACTGCTCCAGCATGTCGCGCAGCACCAGCTTGACGTCGCCGACGATCGGAATATCCACTTTGACGCGCTTGGCGATCGACGACGGATCGACGTCGATGTGGATGATCTTTTTCGGTTGCGACAGGAAATGCGACGGCACGCTGATGACGCGGTCGTCGAAGCGCGCGCCGACCGCCACCAGCACGTCGCAATACTGCATGGCCATGTTGGCTTCGTAGGTGCCGTGCATGCCGGGCATGCCCAGACATTGGCGGTCGCTGCCCGGATAGGCGCCGAGCCCCATCAGGGTGTTGGTGCACGGCAGGCCGAGCGATTGCACCAGATCGCGCACTTCGGCCGCGGCGTCGCCCAGCACCGCGCCGCCGCCAATGTAGATCAGCGGCCGCTCGGCGCCGGCAAGCAGGTTGACCGCCTTCTTGATTTGGCCGCTATGGCCGCGGGTCACCGGCACGTACGAGCGCACGCTCAAGCTGTCGGGGTAGTTGAATTCGGCCAGGTGTTGGGTGACGTCCTTGGGAATATCCACCACCACCGGCCCTGGCCGGCCTGACTTGGCCAGGTGGAAGGCCTTCTTGATGGTGACGGCCAGTTCGGCCACATTCTTGACCAGGAAGTTGTGCTTCACGCACGGCCGGGTAATGCCGACCATGTCGACCTCCTGGAAAGCATCCATGCCGATGGCCGGTGTCGGCACCTGGCCGGAGAGCACCACCAGGGGAATGGAATCCATATAGGCAGTGGCAATGCCGGTGACGGCGTTGGTCGCGCCCGGACCCGAGGTCACCAGCGCCACGCCGACCTTGTCACTGGAGCGGGAATAGGCATCCGCCGCATGCACCGCCGCCTGTTCATGCCGCACCAGCACGTGTCGGAACTGGTTCTGCTTGAAAATGGCATCATAAATATCAATTACCGCGCCGCCGGGGTAGCCGAAAACAAACTCGACTCCTTCTTCCTGCAGGCATCGGACTACAATCTCCGCGCCCGTGATCTGCATTTTCGCCTCTATTTGGTGATTTTTTGTCCCGTTGTTGTTGGACTGAGGAAATTCCACTACAGAATTTTCTACAGTCTTCGTAAGACCTTATCTTATCTATCAGGCCGCGGCAAGCGATTTTGTGCGGTCGCAAAAAGCGCTAAGCCCCGGTAAATTCAAGCATTTTTACTGCACTGTTTTTGCATACACACCTCTGATAAGATGCTTTGTTGGCATTATTTATGCGTTCATGCATGACCCGTCACCCGATTCCGTCCTCCGATATCGACGCCGCTGGTTTGCGTGCCTTGCAGCTGGCGCTGCTGGTGCTGGGCGACGAAACCGCCGCCGTCTTGGCGTTGCGCGATACGCTGCGCGTCATGGCCACAAAATATGCCCTCGACATCAAAGAGACGGCATCCCCACTTTTCCAGCGTCTTTTGCTGCGCCAGGTGCGTCGCGCCCGCTGGCGCCAGCGCCTAAACGCCCTGTTGCCCGATCTGCTGGCGGCCATCGTGCCGCCGCGCATCGAAACGATGGCCCCGGGCACACTGGAAACCCTGCAGCTCGAACACGGGGACGGCCGGCCCGCCTGGCAGGCGCAGGCCAGCGGCGGGCGCTTGGTACAGGAAAGTTTGCGCCTATTGCCGGCCCGGCAACGCACGGCCTTCTGGCTGTTGCATGTCGAGTCGCTGCCGTTGCGCCAGGCGGCGCAAGCGCTGGCGCGCACCCGCCGAGGCGTACGCCGCGATGGTGCGCGCGCCGTGGCCATGTTGACGGCCATTCTTGCGTTGAAGGGCTGCCCGGTGGCCGGCATGGCGCCGGAGGCCGTGGCGCGCGACGCGGCCATGGCGTTGAAGAACCTGAGACCGGGACTGGCCAGCGCATGGGCCACGGCCCGGCACGACCCCGCGGCGCCGGCCCGGCACAACGCCGCCGTCACTTGGCGCCGGCTGGCGCTCGGTCATCCGCTCGGCACGCGCCTGAGCCTGCTGGCCACGCTGACCGCCGCGCTGCTCTTAGGGCTATCGTTCGCGTGGCCGCGCGCCGACCAAGCGCAAACCCGCGCCGATGTTCAACTGCTGGCCGGCGACGTCCCGCTGAGCGTCTTGCTCGATCCGCGCTTTGACGAGGCCGCCAATGACTAAAGTGTTGCTGGTGCTGTCATTGTGCGTGGCGGCCGCCTTGGCGGCCGCTCAACCGGCCTCGCCGGACTGGGGCGAGCTGTCGGCGCATCAGCAGCGCGTGCTCGCGCCGGTCAGCGGCGAATGGAACCGTTTCGCGCCGGCGCACAAAGCGCGGCTATTGGCCATGGTGCCGCTCTACGATCAGTTGGCCCCCGCCGCACAGCAGCGCTTTACCGTCCGGCTCAAGACCTGGGCCGAGTTGACCGGGGAACAGCAAGACCTCGCCCGTCAGCATTGGCAAAGGCTGCAAGCGCTGCCCGCGGCGCAACGCGCCGGCGTTTTAGCTAAACTGCAGTCGGCCCCGACTGCCAGCCCCTGACACAGGAACACGCTTATGATCGATACCCTGCACCCGCCCGGCCTGAAACGCCTGCTCGCCTGTTTGGTTTACGAGAGCCTGCTGCTGCTGGCGCTCGTGCTGGCCGTCTCGGCGTTGTTCACCGTCCCCATGGTCAAGCTGGGCAATCCGTTTTGGCTGCGCTATTTGGAACAGGTGGCGTTGCTGGCCGCGCTATTCGTCTATTTCGGTCTGTCATGGGTGCACGGCGGCCAGACCGTGGCGATGAAGGCCTGGCGCCTGCAATTGTCCCGCGCCGATGGCGTGCCGATGAGTTGGGGCCAAGCGGCGTTCCGCTTCTTCGTGGCGTTGCTGTTGATCGTCGGCGTGCCGATCGCCGCCTATCTGGGCATGGGCGCGCGCGACCCTCATACGGCGCGGCTGGCGCTCCTGTGGTGCGTGGTGCCGTTTGTCTGGCGCCTATTCGACCCGCAACGGCAGACGCTGCACGACCGCTTATGCGGCACACGGCTGTTCTTGCGGCCGCGCACGCCGAAACCGCCGCCGTCGCCGTGAGGCCCGGCCCGCGTTATCACTTAAATGTTATATATCTTTATTTGAAGATATTTGATGAGCAGCACATGTTACCCTTACCGGGACCTTCGCTAAACAACCTGTGAAATCCACTGCCATGCTCGACCACGCAGATCAAATCGACCGCATCGTAGCCCTGTGGCGCACGGTCCGTCCGGACCTCGACCCCTCTTCGACCGAAGTCATCGGCCGCATCGTACGGATGGAATATTTCATTACCCGCCGGGTATTGCAGGACCTGGCCCGCTACTCGATCAACGTCGGCGAGTTCGACGTGCTGGCCGCGTTGCGCCGTCAGGGCGAACCCTACCAGCTCTCGCCGAACCAAATGCAGGAAATGGTGCTGATTTCCTCCGGCGCGCTGACCAACCGCATCAACCGGCTGGAAAGCGCCGGCCTGGTAAAGCGCACGCCCGATCAGGACGACCGCCGCGGCGTCAACGTTTCGCTGACCGAGAAAGGCCTGCGGGTGATCGAGGAGGCCGCCGGCCACCATTTGGCCGCGGAGGCCGAGCTGGTCGAGATCTTGTCGCCGGACGAGCGACAGATGCTGGCGGTGCTGCTCAAGAAACTGCTATCAACCCAAGAGGATTGATAGACAAAAAACCCCCAGTGAAATTCACCGGGGGTTTTTTATGATGGTGTGATTTTCACCACACCGCCATTTGATCCGGTCAGCAAGCCATGCGGCTTTGCAGATGGGCGACGATCCCGGTCAGCTCGACCGGGGTGGCGCCGTCGTCGCGCCGGCCCTGGTACTCGACCTTGCCTTCCTTCAAGCCGCGCTCACCGATCACCACGCGATGCGGGATGCCCAGCAATTCGGAGTCGGCCAACAGCACGCCCGGGCGTTCATCGCGGTCATCCAGCAGCACGTCGATACCAAGCGCCGCCAGTTCGTCATGCAGCTTATCGGCGGCTTCGCGCACCAATTCGCTTCGGCCATAGCCCATCGGCACGATCACCACGGTGAACGGCGCCATGGCGTCGGTGAAGATGATGCCGCGCTCGTCGTGGCCCTGTTCGATGGCGGCGCCGACAATGCGCGATACGCCAATACCGTAGCAGCCCATTTCCATCGGCTTGAGCTTGCCGTCGCGGTCAAGGTAGTTGCAGCCGAGCGGCTCGGCGTACTTGGTGCGCAGCTGGAACACGTGGCCGACCTCGATGCCGCGGCACAGCGCGAGCGCGCCCTTGCCGCACGGCGACGGGTCGCCGGCCACCACATTGCGGATATCGGCCACTTCCGGCTCGGCGCAGTCGCGGCCGAAGTTGACGCCGGTCAGGTGCTCATCGTCGCGGTTGGCGCCGGCCACCATGTCGGCCATCGCCGCCACGGTGCGGTCGGCGATGACCCGGCCCTTGAAGCCGACCGGGCCGAGCGAGCCCGGCTGGGCACCGAAGGCGTCGCGGATGGCGGCGGGGGTGGCCATGGTCAGCGGCTTCTTGATGCCGGCGATCTTCTCGGCCTTGACCTCGTTGAGCTCGTGGTCGCCGCGCACCAGCATCAGCACCGGCTCATCGCTATCGCTCTCGACCACCACCGCCTTGACGGTCTGGCGGATGTCGACCTTGAGGAAATCGACCAGCTGGGCGATGGTTTTCACGTTCGGCGTGCTGACCGTCTTCATCGCGGCCGCGGCGGCGGCGCGCGGCGCGGCCGGCGCCAGCGCCTCGGCCAGCTCGATGTTGGCGGCGTAGTCGGAGTCCGGGCAGTAGGCGATCAAGTCCTCGCCGGAATCGGCCAGCACCTGGAACTCGTGCGAGCCGGTGCCGCCGATCGAGCCCGTGTCGGCGGCGACGGCACGGAATTTGAGTCCCAGACGGGTAAAGACGTTACAGTAGGCTTGGTACATGCCGTTGTAGGTGTCCACCAGGCTGTCGAAGTCGGTATGGAAAGAGTACGCGTCCTTCATGACGAATTCGCGCGCGCGCATCACGCCGAAACGCGGACGCACTTCATCGCGGAACTTGGTCTGGATCTGAAAGAAGTTCTTCGGCAGCTGCTTATAGCTGTTGATCTCCTTGCGCACGATGTCGGTGACGACTTCCTCGTGCGTCGGGCCATAGCAGAAATCGCGCTCGTGGCGGTCCTTGATGCGCAAGAGTTCCTTGCCGTAAAACTCCCAGCGGCCCGATTCCTGCCACAATTCCGCCGGCTGCACCGACGGCATCAACAATTCGACCGAACCCGCGCGGTTCATTTCCTCGCGCACCACCGCCTCGACCTTGCGCAGCACCCGCAGCCCCATCGGCATCCACGAATACAGGCCGGAAGCCAGGCGCTTGATCAGGCCGGCACGCAGCATCAGTTTGTGACTGGGGAGTTCGGCCTCGGCCGGAGCCTCCTTGAGGGTGGAGATGAAAAACTGCGCTGCACGCATGGACAACTTCCTTGAAATTTCGGCGAAATAGTGGGTGATTGTAGCGTTTTGCCGCGCCGGTTGGAACCTCGCCCCAGGAAGCGGCATCCGGGCCTGTCGCTATTGGCTGACAGAATGCGCTATACCGAGAGGGGAAATATCCATTTCGCTTTGCCCATAACCCACCGCTCAGGTAAGCTGCGCCCATATCAAAAAAATCACGCAGTCCTGCCCGGCGCTTAACGCGTTCGCAATGCCAGTCAAATAACTGAAATAAGACATATTCACCATACCATGCAGGAACATCCAAAACACAGCATGGCGGCCACGACGTTGGGCGCCATCGGGGTGGTTTACGGCGATATCGGCACGAGCCCCCTTTATACATTGAGCGTTTGCTTCTCCATTGCCAGTCTCGCACCGACGCCCGCGAACATCCTGGGCATCCTGTCGCTGATCTTCTGGGCCATCTTGCTCGTGGTCACCATCAAGTACGTGGCCTTCATCCTGCGCGCCGACAACAACGGCGAGGGCGGGATCATGGTGCTGATGGCGCTGGCGCGGCGCTACATCAACGGCAACGCCAAGCGGCGCATCGTGCTGCTTGGCCTATTCGGCGCGGCGCTATTCTATGGCGACGCCATCATCACGCCGGCGGTGTCCGTGCTGTCCGCGGCCGAGGGTCTGAAGGTGCTGAGCCCGGCGATGGCCGAGTTCGTGCTGCCGATGGCGATCGTGGTGCTGGTGGGACTCTTCCTGCTGCAGCGCTTCGGCACCGCCAGCGTCGGCCGGCTGTTCGGCCCGGTGATGGTGGTGTGGTTCAGCGTCATCGGCCTGATGGGCTTCGTCAGCATTCTGCACACGCCGCACGTGCTGGTCGCCATCAACCCGTGGTACGGCATCCGTTTCATCATCGATCACGGCTTCGGCGCCTTCCTGACGCTGGGCGCGGTGGTGCTGGCACTCACCGGCGGCGAGGCGCTCTATGCCGACATGGGCCACTTCGGCCGCAAGCCGATCCAGCACGCCTGGTTCGCCCTGGTGCTGCCGGCGCTGCTGCTTAATTATTTCGGTCAGGGCGCGCTGTTGTTCCGCCACGCCGACGCCGTCAGCAACCCGTTCTTCATCATGGCGCCCAAGTGGGCGCTGCTGCCGCTGATCATCCTGGCCACCATGGCCACGGTCATCGCCTCGCAGGCGGTGATCTCCGGCGCTTATTCGCTCACCCGCCAAGCGATCCAGCTTGGCTACTGCCCGCGTATGAGCATTCTGCATACCTCGGCGCGCGAAATCGGCCAAATCTATCTACCGTTCGTCAACTGGGCGCTCCTGGTGGCGGTATTGGTGGTCACCGTGTCGTTCGGATCCAGCGACAGCCTGGCCGCCGCTTACGGCATCGCCGTGACCGGCACCATGGTGATCACCACGATGCTGTTCTTCGTCGTGGCGCGCATCAATTGGCATTGGCCGTTGCCGCTGGCCGCCGCCATCACGTCGGTCTTCCTGGTGATCGACACCACCTTCTTCAGCGCCAACCTGCTCAAGCTCTTGCACGGCGGCTGGCTGCCGCTGACCATCGGCCTGATCGTGTTCATGGTGATGAACACCTGGAAACTCGGCCGCGAGCTGCTGTTCGAGCGCATCCACGAGCACGCGCTGCCGCTGGAGAGCTTCATCGAGAACATCGAGCACTACCCGCCGACCCGCGTGCAGGGCACGGCCGTGTTCCTCACCGGCACCACGCATGGCGTGCCGCACGCGATGCTGCACAACCTCAAGCACAACAAGGTGCTGCACGAGCGCGTGGTGTTGATGACCATCAGCACCGAGGACGTGCCCTACGTCAGCGACCGGGTGGAGATCAAGCAGCTGTCCAGCAGCTTCTGGCGCGTGGTCGCGCACTACGGCTTCATGGAAACGCCGGATATCGACGACATCGTCGAGGCCGGCAAGACCCAGGGGCTGGAATTCGATCTGATGGACACGTCGTTCTTCCTGTCGCGCGAAACGCTGATCTCGACCGACCGCCCGGGCATGGCGCCCTGGCGCGAAAAGCTGTTCCTGTGGATGAGCAAAAACGCGCTGCGCGCCACCGACTTCTTCCAGATCCCCACCAACCGCGTGGTGGAGCTGGGCGCGCAAATCGAGCTGTAACCCCGCCGCCGGCCTGTCAGCGGATCAACCGCAGCGGGCCGGCCGACCCGGGCGCGCCTGGCGCGCCCGCCTGCGTCACGACCTGGATCACCTTGTCGTAACACGCCTTCAGCCCGACCGGATCGCCCGACCAGCAGTACATGCCATTGCCGTTGCTGTAGGTCTGGTTGGCATCGAGGCGCGGCGCCTCGCCCGGCTGAGCCAGCGCGTCCAGCAGCCACGCTTCGCCGCTCTTGATGCCTTCGGGCAC
>NZ_JAFAND010000001.1 GCF_019232825.1 Paludibacterium sp.
TCAACGGACTGCAGGGCGCGTTGCTGTCACAACGCGCCCTGCAGTCCGTTCGTCGGGGCTAGTGCACCGAGCTTGCGAGCGCCTGATCCTGGCGGTGTTGATCGATCGCCAAGTCGATAAGCGTGCTGATGAGCTCGCGGTACGACAGGCCACTGGCCTGCCACAGCTTCGGATACATGCTGATGTTGGTGAAGCCGGGCAGCGTGTTGAGCTCGTTGATCACCACCTCGCCCGCCGGGGTGAGGAACACGTCGACGCGCGCCATGCCGCGGCAATCGAGCGTCTGGAACGCTTGTACGGCAATGGCCTGAACACGCGCTTGCACGTCGCCGGGCAGATCGGCTGGCGCTACCACGCGTGCACCATCGGCATTGATGTACTTGGTGTCGTAGGCGTAGAACTCGTCGTTGAGCACGATCTCGCCGCAGACGCTGGCGCGCGGGTTCTCGTTGCCGAGCACCGCGCATTCGATTTCACGGCCGACGATCGCTTGCTCCACCAGCACCTTGTGGTCGAAGCGGAAGGCGGTATCGATCGCCTGCTGAAATTCGCCGGCGTTATGCACCTTGCTCACGCCGACCGACGAACCCTGGTTGGCCGGTTTGACGAACAGCGGCAGGCCGAGCTGGGCCTCGATGGCGGCAAAGTCCGCCTGATGACGGTTGGCGCGGGTCAAGGTGACGAAAGGGGCGACCGGCAGGCCGGCGTCGCGCAGCAGGCGCTTGGCGACATCCTTATCCATGCAGACCGCCGAGCCGAGCACGCCGCAGCCGACGAACGGCAAGTTGGCCATGCGCAACAAGCCCTGCAGTGAGCCGTCCTCGCCCAGCGTGCCGTGGGCGATGGGGAACACCACGTCCACTTGCGCCAGCGGGTTGGCCGACTCGGCATAGAGCAGCTGCCCGCTCGCCTGGCCGGGGATCAGCGCCAAGCTCTGCCCGGACGGCTTGAGCGCAATGCGCGCCGGATCGTCGGCATGATCGAGATAATTGCGCGCCTCGCTGATATGCCAGCGCCCTTGTTTATCGATGCCGATCAACAGCACCTCGAAGCGCTCGGGATCGATGGCCTGGGCGATGTTCTTGGCCGATTGCAGCGACACCTCGTGCTCGGTGGACTGGCCGCCAAAGACCAGTCCGACTCTCAATTTGCTCATGCCCAATCCTTAGTGACCGTTCTCGACCCACTCGATGCGCGCGCCGAGCGATACCAGGTTTTCCACAAAGCGCGGATGGGCGCGGCGGATCGGCGTGGCGTTGAAGATCTTCGACTTGCCGTCGATGCTGGCGGCCAGCATCAGCAAGGCAATGGCCACGCGGATGATGTAGGGGCTTTCCACCTCGGCCGGCACCAAGTGCTTGCCGCCGAAGGTGACCACCCGGTGCGGATCGGAAATGAAGGCATGCGCGCCGAACTTACTCAGCTCCGACGTCCAGCCGAGTGCGCCGTCGTACACCTTGTTCCAGAACATCATATTGCCTTCGGCGCGCACGCCGAGGGCGATGAAGATCGGCAGCAAGTCCACCGCCAGATAGGGCCAAGGCGCGGCTTCGACTTTTTGCAGCATATTGCGGGTGAACGGCTCTTTGACGCGCAATCCGTTATCGACGTAAGCGCGCGACCAGCCGTCGCGGTGCTCGACGCGCACGCCGAACTTGGCAAAGGTGCGGTCGATCAGCGGGAAAAATTCCGGCGCGCCGTTCTTGACGGTGATGTCGCCGCCGGTGATCGCGCCCAGTGCCAGGAAGGTGACCACTTCATGGAAGTCTTCCACGAAGCTGAAATCGACGCCGTGCATTTCGGTCACGCCGCGAATCGTCAGACGCGAGGTGCCCAGACCGTCGATGTCGGCGCCCATCAGCTGCACAAAGCGGCAGAACTCCTGCACGTGCGGTTCGCAAGCGGCATTGGTCAGCGTCGAGGTACCGTCGGCCATGGACGCGCCCATGACGAAGTTCTCGGTCGTGGTGACCGAGGCGTAGTCGAGCCAGCAGTCTTGCGCGTGCAACGGTCGCGGCGCCTTGACCAGCAGCATTTCCGTTCCACGCAGCACTTCGGCGCCAAAGCCCTGGAATATCTCGACGTGCGGGTCGATTTCACGCACGCCCAGCGTGCAGCCTTGCACGTCGTTTTCGATCCGGGCGCAGCCGAAACGGGACAGCAACGGCGGCACCAGCATGATGGAAGAACGCATTTCTTCCGGCAGGCGATTGTGGGCGATGTCGAAGTGGGTATCGCGATGGTGAATGGTCAGCACGCCCTGCTCCAACCCGCCGTCGATCTGGCTGCCCAGTTCGCGGAACACCGCCAAAATCTTGCGCACGTCGGTAATGTCGGGCACGCCGCGCAAGGTGACGGGTTCGCGCGTCAGCAGTGTCGCGCACAAGATCGGCAACACCGCGTTTTTGTTGGCGGAAGGGGTAATACGGCCTTTTAAGGGCAGGCCGCCGTGGACCACTAGATCAGACATGCCGATTGTCCTGGATAAGATGCGTCAAAAATAGCAAGCCGTAATATTAAATGATTTGACGTCGGCTGTGGCGTCATTGCCAGTCAGGCCGGCGACAAGATGCCGCCGGCATGGCAAAAACACCCGTAGGGTGCAATCGCCGCGCGACGCGCGGCATTGCACCAAACACCGTTAGAACAGTTCGAGTTCGCCAGCGCCTTCGGCGGCGGCAACGGGCGCTTGGTAGTGAAAATCGAACGGCGCTCCGGGCGTCAGATGTAGACTGCTGCTGAGCCAGAAGCGGGCATCGGCGGCGAATGCCACCTCGAAGTGGCGCGTCAGCGAAGGCGCCAGCAGGTCGAAATGCGCCAGACACTCGCGATCGAGCGCCAACGGCGTCGACATGCCGGCATGGTGGAAGACGGCGCACAGGCCGCGGTTGACCGCGCCGCAGATCATATTGGCCAGCTCGCCATAGGCATCGGCGAGCATATTGCCCGCCAGCGGCGTCGGACTGCGCATCAGCCGCCCAAGCGCGGCGCGCAAACCGGGACTGTCGTTAAAATGCAGCAAATTGACCAGACGGAAGTGGTAACTGGAAATATTGAGCACCACCAGATCGTTTTGACCGGCGCCGGGCCCCTTGTCGCCCAGGGCGGCGACATGGCTGTCCGCGCCCTCCTCGCCGGGGCAGTTGTCGCGCAATGCTTGCAGGTAGAGCTGGTCGAGCGCCTCGACCGCGGGTGTGGCGATCATGCGGCCTCCTCGGCTTCTAGCAAGGCATAGGCGCGCTCGCTGGCCGCGCGCAGGCCGAACACCGCCGTGCGGATCATGTTGCCGCTGGCCTGCAGATCCTGAAAGGTGGCGGTGGTGATCAGATCGTTGCGCTCCAGGTTTTTCTTGTATTCGCCCGACAATTCGCCGGCGCCTTGCGCCAGAGAGCGCACCCCGTCGGCCACCACGGCGAATCCGCGCCCGTGCTCGCCCGCCCGCGCCGCCTCGATGGCGGCATTGAGCGCCAGCATGACCACGCTTTTGACGATGCCGGCGAAGCTCTCGTTCTGCTCCTTCAGCCGGCGGTTATTGACCAGGATGGTCTGCATTTCGTCATGCCAGCGCTCGACGGTTTGCACGAGCCCGAGCAACCGCTCCATCTCATCGGCCAGTGCGGCTTGCTCCCCGCGCAACGAAGCGCACAGCGCGGCGAAACGCGCGGCCTGGGTCCGCTCGGCCTCTGCCAAGCTTTCCTCGCGCACGGCGGTCAGCCGCGCCTCCGTCTCTTGCGCCGCCGCGTCAAGCCGCGCCTGCCATTGGGCGCGCTCGGCCGCCATGGCGGCGTCCCACTCCGCCCGCAACGCCAGGCAGCGTGCCTCGACGCTTTCCGGTGTTTCACGCCGGCTCAGTTCGGCAATGCTCGCGTCCCGCTCCGCCAGTTGGCGACGCCAACGGCGCGCATTGCGACGCCAGCCCCACCCCAACAAGCCCATCAATACGATCGACACACACAACGCCAGCGACAGACCGGCGGTCACGACATCCATAAGTACACTTTCACCCAAATAGGTAGTGTGCGTTCACAGCGCAACGCACGACGTCCAAAGACCTCAGCAGGCCAATTTCTTGAAGGTGGCCAGCACGGCGGGGCCATTGAACGGCTTGACGATCCAGCCCTTGATGCCGGCGGCTTTGCCGCGCTCCTTCATCGCCGGGCTATTTTCGGTGGTCAGCATGATGACGTTGACCGTGCTGTTTTTCAGTTCGTTGCGAATCTTCTCGGCCATAGTCAGGCCATCCATATTGGGCATGTTGACGTCGCTGACCACCAGCTTGATGCCGGGATTGGCGCGCAGCTTGTCCAGGCCGTCCTTGCCGTCGACCGCCGGAATGACCGACAGGCCATTGGCCTTGAGAAAATCGCACACTTCGTTACGGACGGTACTGGAATCATCCACCATGAGTACTTGAGACATTTGGCATCCTCTTGCAGAACAAGGGTTAAATCAAAAGAGTTCGAGCTCGCCGGCCTCGACCAGCGACTCGACCGTCGGGTTTTCGGTAAATTCGTCCGGCGCCCAACACAGGTTGAACACGAAGCGCTGCACCAGCCACAGCGGCGCCGCATCGGCCTGCCCGCGCGGGCGCAACTGGTAACGCAGACAGAGCTGCGGATCGTCGGAACCGAACGACACCGCGCGCCGGCGCTGGTTGACGATGATGGGCACCTGCGCATGAAAGGCGCCGGCCACGGCATTGGCGCCGCCGGCATAGCGGTTCTTGAACGAGCCCCAGATCAGATTGGTCGCTTCGCCAAGCAAGCCATCGAGCTCATCGGCGGCGAGCGGCTGCCCTGCTGGCCGCGCCGGGTGGCCGGCCAGCAAATCCTGCAGCGCGTCGACCTCCGCCTGCAGCATCATGGTGCCGCGGCACCAATTGCTCTCGATGGCGATCAGCGAAAACATCTCGCCATAGACGGTGCGGTCTTTGACGGCAAGCCAGGGGGCCTGCACGTCCACGTCGCAATGGGGAAACAATTGACCCAGCGCCTGGCGCGACATGTCGGTGATATTGCGCACCAGGTCGTTGGGATAGAACCGGCTGAAAATCGACGACGCCAGCGACGCCTTGAGCACCCCCAGGTCGGCCAGGGTATAGGCGCAGCAGAACATCAGCGCGTCGTCCTCGCCGAGCCCGGCGAGGCTCGGCACGCCATCGCGGCGTAAGAAGATCGGCAATTCCGGCCGCAGCGCATGCACGCGCCGTCCTAGCGCCAGGCCTGCGCCTTTGCCGCCGTGGTGCTCATACAGCAGAATGCCGCCCAAATCGACATTGGAGCCCAGGATCGCCATCACGCTGTCAGCGGCGGGCTGCTGCGGACGGATGCCGATCAGCCCGTTGTCCCGGCAGAAGGCCGACAGGCTGTCGCGGTAGGCGCCGCCGCCGTCGAGCACCAGGATCTTGCTTTGCAACGCCATCGTTTCGGCCCGGCCCATCAAGCGGTCTCCCGCGCGGGGTGAGCCTGTTCAGCCGTCTTGGCCGGCGCGGCTTCCTCGACGCGCACGGCGAAGTTCTCCGGCAGCGTCACCACGGTTTCGAAACGGCGGAAATCGGCGCCGCTTTCCTGGTCGAGGAAGCGCAGCGCGATGTGGCCATTCTCGCGTTTGACGAACGACTGCACCGCATCCATGCCCACACCGCGGCCGGACACCTCGGTCACCTGCGCCGCGGTGGAGAAGCCCGGCCGGAAAATCAGCTGCGCCACCTCCTCATCGCTCAGGGTGGCATCGGCGGCGATCAGCCCCTGCGCCACGGCGCGTTCGCGGATACGGCCCAGCGCCAGCCCGCGGCCATCGTCGCTCAAGGTCAGCGTCAGCTGGCCGTCGGCCAATTGCTGCTTGAGGTGGATGGCGCCGGATGCCGGCTTGCCCATGGCGACGCGCGCGTCGGCCGCTTCCAGCCCGTGGTCGATGGCATTGCGCAGCAGGTGCATGAACACGTTCTTGAGCATGGCGGCGGCCTGGTTGCGGATGACGATGCCGTTATCCTCCAACACCACCTGCGGCTCGGCCTTGCCAAGCTCCTTCGCCAGCGAGGGCAGCGAGTCGAGCACGCCGGCCAGGATGTCCGCCAGCGGCTCGGTGCCCATGCGATTGAGCAATGAGAACACCGCCTGATGTACGGCGATCAGCTCGTGCAAGTTGCCGGTATTGACCTTTTCCAGCCGGTTGATGGTGTCGCGGATCTGCTCGCGGTCGACCAGCAAGTAGCGATCGACGCCACCGCGGCGGCCCGGCCCCTTGCGGCCGAGGCTGACTTCGTTGACGCGGGCATAGTGTTCGACCGCGCCGCGCACGCCGTCGAGTTCGGCCAACAGTTGCGCCTGGTCCCAGGCGATGTCCGGTTGCGGCTTGCGCAGACGGTCGTAGGTTTGTTCGGCTTCGTGCACCACGTTGGTCAGATGGCTCAGCCCATAGGTGCGGGCGTTGCCCTTGACGGTGTGCATATTGCGGAACAGCTGCGCGATGATGTCGGCGTTGCCGTCCGGGTAGTCGCGGATCAGTTGTTCATTGTCGGCCAAGAATTTGAGCGCGCCGGCGATGAATTCGTGGAATTTTTCCTGCGTCACCGCCAGGATTTCACCGATGATGGCCAGCTCGCGTTTTTGCTCGTTGGCTTCGGCGGCCAGCGCGCGCAGCTCGGTCACGTCGCGCACGCACAGCATCAGCCGCTCGACGATGTCGCCGTCGCCGATGATCGGCGACCAGCTCAGATCGAGCGTCTTCACCCGGCCATCGCTCATGCGCTTGGTGATTTCGCCCACCAGCAGGTGCTGGTTGAAATCGAAGTTCATGCTGTCCTCGCCCAGGCAAGAAGCGATGGCGGCTTCAACCTGAGACAGGACATCGGCGCCCAGTTCGGTATCGGTGAACAACAGCGACTGGATGTCGCGCCCAGCAATATCGCCGGTTTGCAGAATCGCCTCCAGGTGGGCCGAATATTCCGGATGCACCGTGCCGCCCTCGACCAGGGTCAGAATCCCCTGCGGGATATTTTGCAGCATGGTCTGGATATCGTTGGTCTTCTGGCGCAGCAAGGCCGTGCTCTGCTCGATGCGCGCCACCATGCTGTTGAAGGCCATGACCGACTTGCCGATTTCATCCTCGCGCTCGACGTGCACGCGGCGCGAGAAGTCCTGGCTGTCGGCGATATCGCTCATGGTCTGCTGCATGTGGCTGATCGGCCGTACGATCTGGCGATAGAGCATCCAGCCCAGGCCACCCAACACCAGCAAGGTCGCCAGCGTCACCAGCGACAGCGTGGTGTAGGTGCGAGACAGGCTCTGGTTGAGCGACAGGATGGCGTCGTCCTTGCTGCGGGTCTTTTCCACCCGCAGCGTGGTGACGATCTGCTGCAGGTTGTCTTGATACTGCTGCACCCCCGCGGCGAAGGTCGCGGCGGCCATGTCGTTCTGGCCGGCCTGTTTGAAGCGCGCGGTGTCGTTGATGGAGTCGAAATAACTGTCGAGCACGTCCTGCGCCTGTACCACCAGGCCGCGCTGCACGTCATTGCCGGCCATGCGCGCCTGCAGCGCCAGTTGCGCCTTGAGCGTCTGCTCGCTGGCGCCGAGTTGCTCGTGCGCTTGCGCCAGCAGCCGCGCGTCGCTGGCCTGCAGAATGTTCATCGTCGCGAGCTGCACGTCTTTCAAGGCCGACACCAGATCGGACGACGCCAGCGCGCTCGGCACCGCGCCTTCCGTCACCGAACGCACCGCCCGGCCATTCGCGCCGGCCTGCCAAATCGCATAGCCGCCAATTGACAAAATGGCGAGAAAGCTCGCCAGCACCAGTAACGCGATCCTATTGCGAATATTCACAGCCCCGCCTCTTTTAAGGAAAGGACGGCAATGCCGCCGTCTAGATGGGCGACATTGTTTCAAATCTGGATGGCAGAAATATGACGGCGCCGGCAAGGCGGCCCAGGGAAACGACACAAACGGCACAACCGCGCCAATCATGAGCACGGCATGTTGCATCGGCGCATCTTTATGCCCATGTCAATAACTGGCGTACGATTTTTATATTAATCATTCATGTACTCATATTATATTTGCAAAAAATACGTAGTTTTACGCAATGCAAAAATAATACCGCCATGGCGACGCCCTGGGTTCCTCGGCCGGGCCCCGCAGACTCACAAGGATAGGGAACATGAAACTCTCCACCCGTCTGGCCATTATCGTCGCCAGCGCCGTTGCCGGTTTGATCGTCATTGCCACCTTCTCATTAGCCATTCTCAACGCCTCCATCATCACCGAACGTAAAACCAGCTTGAATCTGGTATTGCGCCTGGCCAGCCACGAGATCGGCACCTATCAGGCATTGGAAAAGAGCGGAAAGCTCAGCCGGGCGGAAGCGCAACGCCAGGCGCTGGAGGCGATTCGCGGTCTGCGCGATGGCGACGACTACGTGTTCGCGCGGCGAATGGACGGCTTCGTGCTGGTTCATCCGGACAAGCGCAAGGAAGGCAAGGTCGACGAGGCCGGCAAACTGCCGGATGGACGCACAGGGATGCAGGGCTACCGCGAGGCGGTCGCCAGTGGGCAGATCGGCTACATCAACAGCTTCACCAAACGACCCAACGGCAACGAGGATGTGCCCAAGCTGGTAGGCGTCACGCATATCGACGATTGGGACTGGATCGTCGGTTGCGGCACCTACATGGACGACGTCAACCAGATCTTCTGGAGCCGGGCGCTGCAGTTCGGCGCGATCGGTCTGGCGGTGCTGCTGATCGTGGTGTTTGCCGCCACCATCCTGGCGCGTCAAATTTATCGCCGGCTCGGCGGCGAGCCGGACTATGCCGCCACCGCGGCCGGCGCCATTGCCGCGGGCGATCTGAGCCAGGACATCCAGACCCGCTCGGCCGACAGCCTGCTGGCCGCCATGGCGAGCATGCAGCACAACCTGCGCGACATGGTGCGCTCGATCCAGCAGGACGCCACCACGCTGCATGGCACCGCACACGACATTTCGCAGCAGATGACGCAGATATCCGACGCGTCGCATCAATCGTCTTCCGCCACCACCGCCACCGCCGCCGCCATCGAGGAGCTGTCGGTCAGCGTCGACCAAATCTCCGACAACGCGCGCGAAACCGAGCGCAATTCGGCCCACACCAGCGAATTGGCGCTACAGGGTGGCCAACTGGTCGACGAGGCCGCCAGCGACATCCGCCGCATCGCCGAACAAATCCAGCAGGCGTCGCGCCAAATCGCCACGCTGGATGAGCAGGCGAGCACCATCGACAGCATCGCCAACGATATCAAGGACATTGCCGATCAAACCAACCTGCTGGCGCTCAATGCCGCCATCGAAGCGGCGCGGGCCGGCGAACAGGGCCGCGGCTTCGCGGTCGTGGCCGATGAGGTGCGCAAACTCGCCGAACGGGCGGGCAATGCCACCGGCAAGATCACCGAGATGATCCGCGCCATCCAGGGCGACACCCAGTCGGTCGTCGCCACCATGGCGCAGATCGAGCCTCAGGTGGCGCAAGGCGTCGACAAGGCGGAACAGGCCGCGCAGGCGCTATCCCAGATCAGCGCCGGCACCGGCGAGACGCTGACCAAGATTCGCGAGGTGGCGCACTCGACCTCGGAACAAAGCGTGGCCAACAGCAATGTGGCCGGCAACGTGGAAAAGATCGCCCACATGGTGGAAGAGTCCGCCTTGTCGGTCCAAGCGGCGCGCGACAACGTGCACCGGCTGGAGCAGTTGGCCGATGGGCTCAACCGTGTCGTGGCCCGCTTCACGGTCTAACCACTCAAACCCCATGGAAGACAACGATGAACCAACGGCAAGCAGAGAAAACCGAGAATGGGCAACGCCCGAAATTGGTGCCGGCGCTATTGAGTGGCAATCTGGATCGCACTCAGGCCTTTTTTCATCGACTGGGCTTTCACACCGAGCACCTGGACGGACCGGATCAGCATCCGCGCCGCCTGGGGCTCACGCGCGACGGCATCTATCTATTCTTCTTTGACGAGCCGGTCGGCCGGCACCGTTCACCGGCGATGTCGGGCACCCTGTACATTTTTCCGCCCGACGTCGACGCGCTGGCGCGGGAATGGCAAGGCAAAGTGCGCTTCCTCTGGGGGCCGATGCTGATGCCCTACGGGCTGTACGAATTCGGCATCGCCGACCCGGACGGTTACTACCTGGCCTTCGCCGAACGCCGACATCCCGCGCAACCGGGCTGACGCCGATGGCCGGCATAGGATGGGCGGCCATCAAAATCAAAAACACTTCCGCATGTCATACGTTGGTGTCTAAGCCGGCTTCGACGGCAGCCAGCGCGCCGAGCGCCGACCAGTCCAGCGCAGACCAGCCTTTGTCGACAGCCGCGCCAAGCCGGTCATGCACCAGGGAGGTCGTCGGCATCGGCACTTCCAGGTTCCGGGCTTCCTGCAGCGCCAGACGCAGATCTTTCTGTGCCAACGGAATGACCATGCCGGCGGGCCGGTAGCGCTGCTGGACGATTTTGCCGCCGTAGGACTTATGCACGCGTCCATCGAACATAGTGCTGGTGAAAATATCGAATGCGATTTGTTCGTCCATCCCTGCTTTGCGCAACAGGGCGATGACTTCCCCCATGCTTTGCAGGGTCGATGCGGTCAACACGTTGCAGGCCAGCTTCATCAGATTGGCCGCGCCTGGATCCTGGCCTAGGAGAATGATACGCAGCGCAATCGGCTCTAGAATCACCCGCGCCTTCTCGCATGCTTGCGCATGGCCGGATAAGAGCACAAACATGCGTTGGCTTTGCACCAGATCGGGATTGCCGAGAATGGGCGCCGCCACGAACTGTTGCTGGCGCGAGTCATGCGCTTGGGATAGGCGGCGGGAGATCTCCGGGCTGACCGTACTGGTGGATATATGCAGTGCGCCTGGAGCCAAGCTATCCAACAATCCTCCTTTTTGGCTCGTCACGCTTTCCAGCGCATCATCGTCCGACAGCGAGGAGAACAGCACATTGCACGCGCCGAGAGCCGAGATCGACGAGACTTTCTGCGCACCCTGTTTTTCCAGTTCGCCAAGTGGCGCCTGACTGCGGCTGAAGACGCTGACCGCGAACCCGCGGGTCAATAGCGAACTTGTCAGTGCTCGGCCCATATTCCCCAGGCCGACGACGCCAATGCGCGGCAGAACCGGAGAAATTTCTGAATTCGTCGTGTCCGAGCGAGCGGGCGTGCATGAAATGGTGCTGGACGTCATGATCGATGGTTCTCGCGTTTTTTATCTTAACGCCGATGCTACGACCAGCCTTCCATCTCGGAGAAGGCCTGTTCCGGCAAATCTCTTTTGCCGAACCGGGCGGATGAGGTGTAGGTGAACGTCAGTTCATTCCATCGTTCTCTGCGTGCTCCGGAGGAATTGGATGAGGTGGTCCGTTCGAGCATTCAAGCGTTGTTAGTAGACGCTCTCGAGAGCGCTAAAGAAGAAACCTCACCTGTTATGTGTAGTAATTACCTTACTCGTCATTGAGCATTTCCCACACCTAGCGGCCTAGCTTCGCCTTGCCAACCCAGGCAAAAACGGCTACATTTGTCGGCCTTACGCGAAAGCACGCGGGTGTAGCTCAATGGTAGAGCAGAAGCTTCCCAAGCTTACGACGAGGGTTCGATTCCCTTCACCCGCTCCAACCGACCATGCCGATCAGCCCCGTTAGCCCACGCTTGTTGCTGCCATGAACTGGAATTCCGGCCGACTCTGGTTACGTATCATCGTTTATACGGCTCTGGCGCTGTTGGCGCTCGGTACCGTCACCGAAGGCCTGATTTTCTGGCAGTTCGACGAGGCCGCCGTGCGCCGTTCGATCGGCGCATCGCTCTCCGACACCGGCCGCCAGGTCCAAATCGAGGGCAGCATTACCCCTCGGGTGTTCCCCTTCCCGGGTATCGACGCCGACAACATCACCATCAGCCAACCCAATAGCCCCGTGCCCGTGGCCCGCATCGCCCGCATGGAGGCCCGCCTGGCTTGGTGGCCGCTCTTGTTCGGCCAACGCGAAGTGCGCTCGCTGACGCTGTACGCGCCCAATGTCGACATTTCACGCAACAAGGACGGCACGCTGTCGATCGCCGATCTGTTCTCGCGTCGCGAGCAGCGCGGCTTCCATATCGATCTCAACACACTGATCATCCACGACGGCGTGCTTTCCTATCAAGACGACGCCAGCGGCGAGCGGCAGCGTCTCTCCGCCATCGCCATCGACGCCGATGGCTTGAAGAGCAGCGCCATGTTCAAAGCCGGCGCCATCCTGGATGACGATACCCGGCCGTTGAATCTCAGCATCGTCACACCGCTGACCATCGACGACAAACGGCTGGATCTCAGCCAGATCGACGCCCAGGTGGAGAGCGACACGCCGGCGCTGGGCAAGACGCAGTTGAACATCACCGGCGCGCTCCATCTGGACTTGAACAACTTTAGCGCCGCCGGCGAGGATCTGGCTTTCGCCTTCACCACCGAACAGCCGCAAAGCAGCGCCACGCTGCGCGTGCCCTATCTGGACGCCAATCTGGAGCGGGTGCAGATCCCGCAGAGCCATCTGTCGGCCACCATGCAATACGAGCGCAGCCACTACCAGCTCGAGGCCAATCTGACCAGTTTGAACATTACCCGCAAGGCGATGAACGCGCGCCGTCTGAGCGGGGAATTCAACTGGCAAGTCGGGGACAATCGCGTCAAGCTGACGCTGGATGCGCCGTTCACGCTGGCCGGTCTCAGCGACCTGCAGCTCGCGCCGCTCACGCTGACGGCGCAGGCGATCACGCCCTTGCTGCCGCGCGGCCAGCTCATCGCCAATATGCAAGGCGCGCTGACCGGCGCGCTCAAGGACGAGCGCTTCGATCTGCACGGCAAAGGCAAAATCGACGGCTCCGACATCGCGCTGGACGTCACCCAGTTTGGGCTGATCCACCCCCGCCACGAAGTGGCGCTGTCGATCGGCGCGCTCGACCTCAACCGCTATCTGCCGGAAACCAAGGGCGAGGCGGTGGCGATTTTCCAGAATAAAGACCCGATCCCGCTCGATTGGATGGATTTCTTCGATCTCAACGGCAAGCTCAATATCGGCGAATTGTCAGTGGGCCGTTTCCGCACCAACGACGTGTCGGCCTCGGTGCGCGTCCTGCCGCAAGAGATGGAGCTCAACCAGATATCGGCCAATATCTATACCGGACGGCTGCAGGGCGACGCCAGCCTCAAACGCGGGCCGGTCAACCGTTATGAGGTGCGCCAGACGCTGCGCGGCATGAGCATCCGCCCGCTCTTGGTCGATTTGTTCAACTTCGGTCAGCTCGACGGCAAGGGCAATGGCCAGGTAGCGTTGACGGCGCATGGCGACTCGTTCGTCGATTTGCGTAATAGCCTGGGCGGCGAAGTGCAGATGAGCCTCAACCAAGGCGCGCTCACCGGCATCGACTTGGTGTCGGCGCTGAAGAATCTGCCGGCCGAGCTGAAGGAAATGAACGCGCCAGCGCGCGCCAACCAGAAAACCACGTTCTCGACGCTGCAAGCCAGCTTCCATATGGATCAAGGCGTCGGCCGCAATCAGGATCTGACACTGGCCTCGCAGCTGGTGAACGTCAACGGCGGCGGTAAGATCGATCTGCGCCACAGCATCATCGATTACAACATGAACGTCGCGGCCAACCCGCGTGAATTCACCAGCCTGCGCGGCGTGTCGATCCCACTGAAGATCACCGGCCCGCTCAACGCCCCGGTCTACGCGCTCAACTTCAACGCGATGGTCAAAGGCAAGAAGACGGAAACGGAAAAGCAGCAGGCGCTGAAGCAGGAACTGAAAAAGCAGATCACCACCATCCTGCCGTAAACCGGCCAGGTGGCGCACTGCCTTCGGCGAGTGCGCCCTACGCAAAGGGGTGCCCTGTTGTGTAGGGCGCAATCGACGCGCAACGCGCGGCATTGCGCCGAACCCCGGTGGCGCACGACGTCTACCCATTGAGGATGCGCGCCTCGGCGCGCGCCAGCTCCTCGGCATTGCCCAACAACACCAGCACGTCGCCTTGCTTCAATAGCCGTGCCGGATCCAGATCGAAATAGCGCCGATGGTCGCTGCGCATCGACTTGAGGCTGACGCCCAGCTCTTCCAGACGTAGCGCATGGAGCGAATGGCCGATCGCCGCCGCGCCTTCGCACAGCAGGACACTCTGCAGGCGCGGGATGCGCGTCTCGTCTTCGATCGAATCGATGTCGTCCATGCCGTGAAAGAAACCGCGGAACAAGCCGTAGCGCTCTTCGCGCACGCGTCGAATGCGCCGCAGCACGCGAGCGAGCGGCACCCCGGTTTCCATCAACGCTTGCGAAGCCAGCATCAGGCTGCCTTCAAGCAGCTCCGGCACCACCTCGTCGGCGCCGGCGGCGCGCAGGCGGTCGATATCGCCATCGTCCAGGGTGCGCACGATGACCGGCAGATCGGTTCGCAGACGTTGCACGCTATTGAGGACATGACACGCGGCGTCGGTATCGGCGAAGGTGATCACCATCACCTTGGCGCGCAAGAGACCGGCGGCCAGCAGGACTTCGGCTTTGCTCGCATCGCCGAACACCACCGGATCGCCGGCCTCGGCGGCCTCCTGCACCCGGGCGGGGTCCATATCGAGCGCAAAAAAGGGAATGTCCTCGGTGTCGAGCAGCCGTGCCAGCGCCTGCCCGCTGCGGCCATAGCCGCAAATGAGCACGTGCTCGTTCTTGGACATGCTCTGCACCAGCAGGTGGTGCAGGTCAAACGCCTGCATGGTCCAGTCCTGGCGCACCAATCGGCGGGCAATGGCCTCGCCGTGCAGCAAAATGAACGGCGCGATCAGCATGGAAATCAGCACGGCGGCGACCGCCACCTGCATGATTTCCGCTGAAATCAGGTCGAGCCGCATCGCCAGCGTCAACAACACGAAACCGAACTCGCCGCCTTGGGCCAGCGCCAGCGCGCCGCGCATCGC
Organism: Paludibacterium sp.; assembly: GCF_019232825.1. Lineage (GTDB taxonomy): Bacteria > Pseudomonadota > Gammaproteobacteria > Burkholderiales > Chromobacteriaceae > Paludibacterium. Next base: position 14,967 of record NZ_JAFAND010000001.1, read on the forward strand.
GTCCATGCTACGGTGTTTGAACAGTCGCGCGACGAAATAGGCCACCCCGAGTTTGACCGGCACCAGCAGCAGCACCATCAACAGCACCAAGCCGAAATGCGCCGTGAGCACCGGCAGCGACAGGCGCATCCCCACCGTCATGAAAAAGAAGCCGAGCAACAGATCACGAAAGGGCCGAATGTCCTCTTCCACCTGATAGCGGTATTCGGTTTCCGAAATCAGCATGCCGGCGACGAAGGCGCCGAGCGCAAGCGACAGCCCGGACAGTTCCGTCAGCCACGCCACACCCAGGGTGACCAGCAACACGTTGAGCATGAACAGCTCGCTCGAACGCTGCCGCGCCACCAGATGGAACCAGGGGCGCAGCAGGCGCTGGCCAAATACCAGCAGCAGCGTCAATACGACCAGCACCTTGACCGCGGCAAGCCCCAGGTCCTGCCACAACTGCGCCGGATGGCCGGCCAGCGCCGGCAGCAAAATCAACAGCGGCACGACCGCAATGTCCTGGAACAACAGCACGCCGATCGCCAGTTGGCCGTGCGGCTGACCAATTTCACGCTGCTCGGTCAAGAGCCGGCTGACGATCGCGGTGGAGGACATCGCCAGCACGCCGCCCAGCGCGAAGGCGGCATCCGCGCTGCCCGTCAGCCCATAACAGACCAGGCCCGCCAACAGCATGGTCAACGCCACCTGCAGCAGCCCCACGCCAAACACCAGCTGTTGCATGGCTTTCAGCTTGCTGAGCGAGAATTCGAGCCCAATGGTGAACATCAGAAAAACGATGCCGATCTCACCCAATAGCGCGGTTTCCTCACCTTGCGGCACGAGTCCGGCCACGGCGGGCCCCACGAGAAAACCGCTGACCAGGTAGGCAAGCAGCGAAGGCACACGCAGCCGGCGGCAGAGCGTGATCACCACGACCGCGAGGAGCAGAACCAGGACGACGACAGCGAGCGAATGCATCGGGGGAATTATCTCCGAAACTTTTATGAAAGCCTGATGACAGAAACAGCGGTTATAAGCAAAAGTTGCATGCCAGTGGCGTCCCTTGCGGTTATAACCTTGATATAATTCACGCTTATGGAAACCCAAATGTACACGAACCGCCTGGAAAGCGCCCGTGAAGTCTTGCGTCTGGAGGCCGCCGCGCTGGAAGCGCTGGCCTCGCGCCTGAACGGCGATTTCTCCAACGCGGTGGATTTGATTCTCGCCTGCAAGGGCCGTCTCGTCGTCACCGGCATGGGCAAATCGGGCCATGTGGCGCGCAAGATCGCCGCCACCCTCTCCAGCACGGGCACGCCGTCCTTTTTCCTGCACCCGGCCGAGGCGGTGCATGGCGACCTGGGCATGATCATGCGCGAGGATGTGTTGCTTGCCCTGTCCAACTCCGGCGAAAGCGACGAGGTGCTGGCCATGTGGCCCGCGCTCAAGCGCAAGGGTATCCGCACCATTTGCATGACCGGCCGCGAGAGCTCGACCATGGCGCGGTTGGCGGACATCCATCTCGACGCCCATGTCGAAAAGGAAGCCTGTCCGCTCGGTCTTGCGCCGACCACCAGCACCACGGCCCAACTGGCGCTCGGCGACGCCCTGGCGGTGACGCTGATGAACGAACGCCAGTTCCGCGAAGAAGATTTCGCCATGTCGCATCCGGCGGGTTCGCTGGGCCGCCGGCTGCTGGTACGTGTCGGCGACGTCATGCACAGCGGCGACGCCTTGCCCTGCGTATCGGCTGGCGCTTCGTTGAAGGAAGCGCTGCTGGAGATGTCGAAAAAGGGTTTGGGCATGACCGCGGTGGTCGACGCGCAAGGCGCGCTCGTTGGCGTCTACACCGACGGCGATTTGCGCCGCACGCTCGACCAGACGCTGGATCTGTCCGGCATCCGCATCGAGGACGTCATGACGCGCTCGCCCCGCACGATCGAGGAACATCGCCTGGCCACCGAAGCCGTAGAGCAGATGGAGGCCGCCAAGATTTTGTGCCTGTTGGTGCTTAACGAGCGACGGCAGCTCGTCGGCGCGCTCAACATGCACGACCTGTTCAAAGCCGGCGTGGTCTAACCCCCGCCCGACTCAAGGAATAACATGCAAGCGACTCAC
>NZ_JAFAND010000046.1 GCF_019232825.1 Paludibacterium sp.
GCCTTGTGCTTTTGTTTCGCCGCCGTTGCGTTTTCCGTGCCCCACATTTACATAGCCGGCTTCCAGCCCGATGCCTTGCGAGATCATGCCGCCTGTGTAGATTTTTCCAGCGATGCGTGGATTTTTACATTCAAATCCTGGTTTGCAGGGCGTCTGGTGTTGGGCGGTGCCAAGGTTGAGCCCCACGTAGCCGGCATGGGTGTAGGGAATCCACCCTCGCGTCTGAGGTTGCGGATCGTTTTCGGCATAGACTTTCGCGGCGCCGAGGAAAGCAAGCCCGAATGCCAGCGTCGTTGCTTGATGCCATCGCGTCGATCGTTTCATTAGCACACTCCTCATGGTTGGATGACAACCGAGCCGCGGCGTCACGCGCCACGCTCGTCATGGGGGGGGGTGCAAACCGCATGCCCTGCTTGGCGGGCATGTCGCTTGCAGCGGTTGTGATTGGCGGGTCATTCCCGGATGCCCTGGATGTTTGCCAATCTATTCGGAGGTGCAAGATGAACAACAGCGAACTGGTCACGATCCTCAATGATCTGGCCGAGACCTGCAAAGATGGGGAATTGGGGTTTTCACAATGCGCGGGCCATGCCGTCGACGACGAGCTGAAAACGGCATTTCGTCAGCGTGCCGCGGATTGCCGGGCGGCGGCTCTGACGCTACAGGAATTGGTGCGCGTGCATGGGGGACATGCCGACAAGAGCGGCTCGTTGACCGGCGCGCTTCATCGCGGCTGGGTCGGGGTGCAGAGCTTTATCCTGGACAAGGACGAAGACAAGGTCATTTTAGAGGCCTGCAACCGCGGCGAGGCCGTTGCCAAGGCGCGCTATGTCCGCGCGCTTGCTCAGCCCTTGCCGGAAAACGTACGTCTGATCGTGCAGCGGCAATACGAAAGTCTATTGCAAAGCTATGCCGGCATTTCCGCTTTGCTGGCCCGTTATCGCTTGCGTTCGGAGGGGTGAACGGTCGTCTTGCCGCCGCGTTTTTTGGACGTGGCGGCAGGCAGGTCATCGGTATAGCTGGCCATATCGGCCTCATCGCCGAAATCGGCCTCGAGAAGACGTTCAACGTCCGGTCTGTTCGGCATGAGCGAGATGACCTTGGTCGATGGTACGGAGAGGTGTGCGTGTGGCATGGCGGTATCCGCGGGGTGTTAGATGAAAAAGGATGTCTATTCGCGGCACTCCTGAAAGCAAGCGGTATGCCCACTGCTGCAGGTCCGCCGGGAGTCGCCCTATGATCAGCCTAGACGTTTTTTTTCTGGCGCGTGCGCAGTTTGCGGTCAACATCGCTTTTCACACGCTGTTTACCACCATCTCCATTGCGTTGGCCTGGGTGTTGTTCTATTTCCGCTTGCGCGGTCAACAGGCATGCTGGCGCGCCGCCTATGGTTTTTGGGTGAAGATTTTTGCCTTGACCTTTGCGCTTGGCGTCGTCAGCGGCGTGGCGATGAGCTTTCAATTCGGCACCAACTGGCCGGGCTTCATGAACTATGCCGGCAACGTCGCCGGTCCGTTGCTGACCTTCGAGGTGCTGACCGCGTTCTTTTTGGAGTCGACATTTCTTGGTTTGATGCTGTTCGGCGCGGGTCGGGTCAGTCAGACCGTTCAGACTGTGGCGGTCTTTCTGGTTGCGCTGGGCACGACGCTGTCGGCCTTCTGGATTCTGGCGCTTAACGCATGGATGCATACGCCGGACGGTTACATGGAGCGGGAGGGGGTTTTGCATGCCCGCGACTGGTGGCGCATCGTGTTCAATCCCGCGATGCCTTGGCATGTCGCGCACATGTTGCTGGCGTCGGGGCTGACGGTTGCCTTCCTGTTGGCGGGCTTGTCCGCATACCGCTGGCTGCGCGGCCAGCACGACGAGCCGGTGCGCGTGGTCATGACAAGCGGGGTGCGGCTGGCCGCCTGGCTGATTCCACTGCAAATCTGGGTGGGTGATCTGCATGGGTTGCAGATTCATCGGGATCAACCCGCCAAGGTGGCCGCGATCGAGGGACTGTGGCACACCGGGCGCGCCGTGCCTGCCGTGATATGGGGATGGCCGGATGAGCGGGCCGGCCGGATACGGGGGGCGCTGGCGCTGCCCGGGGTCGCCTCGCTGATTCTGACGCACGATTGGGATGGCGAGATCCAGGGGTTGGAGGCCTTTGCCGAGCGGCCGCCGGTGTTGCCGGTTTTTCTCGCTTTTCGCGTCATGGTGGGCATGGCAATCGGCATGTGGCTGGTTGCCTGGATCGGCGCTTGGCATCTTCGCGGCCGGCGCGCGCCATCGCCGCGGTTGGTTCGATGGTTGATCGGCATGACATTTTCCGGATGGATCGCCGTGTTGGCGGGGTGGTGCGTGACCGAAATCGGCAGGCAACCCTACCTTATCCAGGGCTTGCTGTTGACGCGCGCGGCCGCCGCCGACATGCCGTCCGCCCAGCTTGCCTTGTCGCTGGGAGGATACCTGGCACTGGCGTTGGGGTTGTTGGCGGCTTACGTGACGGTGCTGTTTCTGTTGGCAAGGCGGCCGGACGCCCCGCTGCTAGAGACGCCCGTGCCCGTGTTGCCGATCATCAGGCAAGGAGAGGAGCGACCGCATGGCTGATCTGGTTCCTGTGGGTGGCGGGTTGCCGCTGGTGTTCTTTTTCCTGCTCTATGGGGCGGTATTTCTGTATGTCATCCTCGATGGCTATGACTTGGGGGTGGGGATGTTGTTTGCCGCGACGCAGGATGCCGACGAGCGTGAACAAATGATTCATGCCATCGGGCCGTTTTGGGACGCGAACGAAACCTGGCTGGTGCTGGGAGTCGGCATACTGTTGGCGGCGTTTCCCGTGGCGCATGGCATGATTCTCGGCATGTTGTATCTGCCCGTTGCCATGATGCTATCCGGGTTGATGTTGCGCGGCGCCGCTTTCGAGTTTCGGGTGAAGGCGCCCATTCGCCACCGCCGCTGGTGGGATGGCGCGTTCTGCGGCGCCTCGCTGCTGGCTGCTGTTTCTCAGGGCGTCATGCTTGGCCGCTACGTCACGGGGTTCAGCGAGGCGGCTTGGGCCTGGCCGTTCGCTTTGGGGGTCGGCCTGGCTTTGCCCGCCGGTTATGCGCTGTTGGGCGCGGCGTGGCTCATCATGAAAACGACCGGTGAAATCCGACGGCGCGCGGTGGGATGGGGGCGGCGGAGTTTGCGCGGCACGGCGCTGGGCATGGCGGCGATTTCGCTGGCGACCCTGATGTGCCTCCCTGACGTGGCGGCCAAATGGCTGGCGATGCCCATGCCGATTGGGCTGGCGCCGCTGCCGCTGGCGACGCTTGTGCTGATTGCCGTGTTGGAATGGTCGCTGCGGTGTTTGAGCCGTCCTCCCGCTTCGGGCGAGGAGGGGGAGGGCTGCCCGGAATGGCTGCCGTTTTTCGCTGCCGTCGGCCTGTTCGGCCTGGGATTTGCCGGCTTGGCGTATAGCTTGTTTCCCTCGCTGGTGGCGGGCCGGCTGGATCTGTGGCAAGCGGCGGGCTCGCCCGCTTCGCTGCGTTTCCTGCTTGCTGGCGTGGCCTTGGTGTTGCCGTTCATTGTGTTTTATACGGTCTATGTCCACTGGGTGTTTCGCGGCAAGTTGACGGCGGGGCCGTATCAGGATCGGTCTGCACCCCTTTTGTGAACGGCATCGATGGAGAGAAAAAGCGGGGCGAAGGCGGCCCCGCTGGTTGGTATTACCGGCATTACCGGCGTTTGTCGGCATGGCGCTCTTCGTCGTCGTCTTTATCCTTGTCACGGCGGCCGGGGGTGTTTTTTTCCTTCTTGGTTTTTTCCGCGTCCTCATCGTCTTGTTTGGCGGTTTCCTCCGCCGATTTGCCGCTGCCGCGATGACTGTGTTCTCCTCCCTTGCGGCCGATTTCGGCCATGTGTTCGCGGTTTTCACTGACCGTTTCACCCCCCTTGCGTCCGGCTTCCCGCGCCTCTTCGGAGGTGAATTCGTGCGCCGTGCCCTTCTCGTGCGCGGCATGGCCGCCTTTGCTGGCGATCTCGCGTTGTTTCTCTTCATCCATCGCCGCGAAGCCGCGCTGGCTTTTTTGTGTCTCCTGCTCTGGCGTGTTGCTCGTCTGTTTGCTCGTCATAGGGTCTTCCTCTCTGGGTGCGATTGTGCCCCACACCGGCCCGCGCGCATTGACCGCTGAAGCGCGATGCTTTCGGCCGGTGGGTGGGCTGTTGGCTTCAGCGGTCCTGCGCCGCTATTTAGCAAGCGGCGTGCCGCTAATGCCTACTTACCTGGACGCGACCCCTGGCTGACATGCGCCTCGCACGGCTCGGAAATACCGGATAACGCCATGCTGGCGGCCTCCGCGTCTTCGCTGTTGGCCAGATCGCCGAGCGAGACGATGCCCACCAGCCGTTTCTCGCGGTTGAGTACCGCCAGCCGCTTGACCTGAATGTCGGCCATATTGCGGCCGATCTGGCCAAGCTCCTCGTCGTCGAAGCAATACTTCACGCCGGTTGACATGATTTCGCGCACGGGCGTGTCGTGGCTCATGCCGTGAGCCAGGGCGCGCAGGACGATGTCCCGATCGGTGACCATGCCGACCAGATGCTGATTTTCCTCGATAGGCAAGGCGCCGCAGCCGGTTTCCGCCATGTGTTGCGCGGCGCGCTGGATTGTCTCTTGGGGCGTGATGACCAGCACGTCCCGGGTCATGACCTCCGATACCTTCATGATGCATCTCCTCTCTAGGGGTAAGCCGGCGATTGCCGGACGTGAGCGAAGAAGCAACGAACGTACCGCGCCGCGAAGGCACAAAACAGCCGCGCAACGCGCGGCCGGTGGAAATGCCGAGAAAAATAGGGGTGCTAGCGCGTCGCGGGCCTGTGCCGCTGCGGGCAGTCGGCGCAGCTGTCGAGCGTGCGTAGCCCGACGGAGCGCAGCGACTGCTGCAGCGCGCAGACCGAGCGGCGGCAGGCGATGAAGCGTACGTTTTCCTGCGATGCCAATGCCCGGAAATGGCGCATGACGTTATGGCCGAGAAAGTCGGTGAACAGAATCAGCAACTCGGTGCCGACGGGCAGCTTGTCCAGTTTGCGCTGATGCGAACTGTTGCGCCCGCTGACGTGACGCTGGATGGTGATGCCGAATTGATCCAGCACGTCGGGGATATTGCCAAGGGTATCCGCGCCGACCAACATTGCGTTCATGTCGTTGTCTCCTGTTCCGTACGGGTCTTTACGGTAATTGAGAATAATTCTTATTGTCAATTGCCGCGAGCCGCGCTTTGGATCAGGCGCTGATATCAACCTGGTGCCAACTGCCGTTAGGGTCTCCCATGTCGACATAGCCTCCGTCGCGTCGGCCATAGGCGCGCATCGGCAACGCAGGGTCCCGCTCGGCCGGCAGGAGCCGGGCGGCCATGCTCAGAGGGTCGGGGTCTTCGCCTAGCGAAAACTGGGCGAAGAGGGGTACACCGGACGGCGCTATGGCGGCGGCCGGCAGTGCCGGTGATGCTTCCGCAGTGACGCGCCATACCGAGAAGGTCGTTAGCGCGTATTCCACCCGCGCGCCCTGGCCATTTCCCGCGGCGTGTTCCAGAACGAAGCTGCCCGTCTGTCCGCCTCCCGTCAGGGTGACGGGCGCCGCCGGCAGCTGCATGTCCAAGGCGAAGGGCTGCACGTCGCCCTCGCGCGTGGTGAGCCGGCCGACCACGGTCAGGCGCAACACGGGCGAGGCAGGACGGGTGAGCGTATGCCGCGCGGCGGCGAGCCAGGCGGGCGCATCGTTGCTTTCGTAGGGGGAGTCCGCCATGAGGCGCGGGTCTTCGAAGCGCAGCCGCTGGCCGCTATGGTCTTCGAGTATGCCTTGCATGATGGCCAGCAGGGTTTCCAGGCTGAGCAGGGCGGCGAGTTCGCGCTCGCTGGCGCGGTGCAGGTCGACCAAGTCGCCGCTGGCGTCGCTGCCCGTCTGGGACGCGATGCCATGGACCGGCGAGGATGTCCGGCCGTTTGACTGTCCCGCACCGGACGCGTAGCTGACGGATTGAACGCGCATTTTCGAGGCTCCTGCTGTTGCTGACCTCTATATCGTCTTGATTTATTTGTCCTTTAATTATTGTGTGCTCAAGCGCGTTTGCCGGACCGCCAGATGGAGGCGATCAACCACAGACCGTTGATGGTGGCGATCAAAAAACCAAACAAACCGAGGAACGGCAAGCCGAACAACCGGGGGCCGGCATTGACGGTCATGACGATCGAGGAGCCGATGATCAGCGCGCCGGTGACGATGCCCATCGTCAACCGGTTGGCGCTGCGGTCGAGCTGGTGCGCGAAACTGTCCAGGCGCCGGAGATCCAGGTTGACGCTGAACTTGCCCTGGCGCATATCCTTGCCCAGCCTGGCCATGTCATGCGGCAGCGACGACAGCATGCCCAGCGTTTCCGTCAGCGTGTGCCTGCCGCGCTTGATCAGGTTGGCGGGATGATGGCGCTCGGCGACCAGCCGGCGCACAAACGGGGTCAGGTGCTCGATCAGCAAAAAATCGGGGTCCAGCTGTCGGCCGAGACCCTCTAGCGTGATCAATGCCTTGAACAGCATGGCGAGATCCGCCGGCAATAGGATCGAATGGTTGCGAATCAACTCCATCATCTCGCCGATGAGTTGGCTGATGCGGATGTTCTTCAAGGGTACGTGTTCGTAGGCAAACACCAGTTCGCCGATGTCGGTGGCAAATTGCGCCTCGTCGATCTGCTTGCTGCCGGTCCATTCGATCAACACGTCCATCATGCCGCGCTCGTCGTGCAGCACCAGGGCCGCCAACAAGTCGACGATCTCGTCGCGGCGAGCGTGCGACAGGCGGCCGACCATGCCGAAATCGACGAAGGCGATGCGTGGCCCGGGCTGGAAAATGACGTTGCCGGGATGGGGGTCGGCGTGGAAGAAGCCATTGATCAGAATCATTTTCAGTACGGCATCGGCGCCGTAACGCGCCATGTCGGCCGGGTCGATGCCCTCGGCGGCCAACAGGTCGAGCCGGCTGCCGGGCACCCCCTCGACGAAATCCTGCACGTTGACCATCGCGTTGGTGTATGCCCAATGCACGCCCGGTACCGTGACGTGCGCGTCATCGGCGAAGTCGCGCGCGAAACGCTCCATATTGCGCGCCTCGGCCGCCAAATCCATCTCGCGCGTCATCGAGCGGGTGAACTGGCGCACGATTTCCTGGGGCTGGAAACGCCGCGCGTCGGGAAATTCAAGCTCCAGCGCCCCGGCCAGGTACGACAAGATGCGCAAGTCGGCTTGCACTTTGTCCACGATGCCCGGACGGCGCAGCTTGACGGCCACGGCGCCGCCTTCCTTGAGCACTGCGCGGTGCACCTGGGCGATCGACGCCGAGCCGATGGGCTCGGCGTCGAAGCTGGCGAACAAGGTTTCCGGCGCGGCGCCCAGCGCGGACTGCAGCAGTGCCGGTAGTTGGGCGGCGTCGATGGGCGGCACCTCGTTCTGCAGTTTCTCGAACTCGGCGATCCAATGCGGGGCGAATACATCGACGCGCGTGGAGAGAATCTGCCCGAGCTTAATGAAGGTGGGGCCGAGCTCCTCCAGTGCCTGCCGTACCCGCACGGGGGTGGGCGTGGCCTCGGCGGCATCCGCTTTTTTCAGGTGCAGCCACTCGCCGGCGATTTCCACGGCGCGAGGCAAACGCAGACGCTCGGCAAACTCGCCCAGGCCGTGCCGGATCAGCACGCCAGAGATTTCTTTCATGCGCGGCAGATCGCGCATGGCAGTCAGCGTTTCTCTCAACATATTGTACGAGCCTTGAGTAGGCGGCTTTGACACTGCCAGCCCTGTCCGTTAAAGTCCGGCCTTATGAAATTGCACCGCCGCATACTCGCCCTCGCGCTGGCCGGCTGGTTGGCTTGTGTCACCGCAGCACCGGACAAGTCCGCCCCGGATAAAGTTTCCAAGGACGATAATACCGCAGCAGAGCCTGCGGGGGATCCCATTGCCAATTACGCATCGTCCGCCACGGACGACGCGGTCGGCGACATGCTGCTGCAGGCGATCAGTCTGATGGGGGTCGCCTACCGTTTTGGCGGCTCCAACCCGAGTACGGGTCTGGATTGCAGTGGCTTCATTCAGTACGTGTTCAAAAAATCGCTGAAGGTCAATTTGCCGCGCACCGCCGCGGGCATGGCCCGAGTCGGTCATTCTGTCAATAAGACGGAACTGATGCCGGGCGATCTGGTCTTCTTCAATACCCGCGGGTTTTCCTATTCGCATGTCGGAATTTATCTCGGCAATGGCAAATTCATTCACGCGCCCCGTACCGGTAAAACCATCGAGGTCGCGCAGCTGAATCAAGCCTACTGGGTGGCGCATTACAACGGCGCCCGCCGTGTCGCGAGAGGCAGCGCGACCGACGCCGCCGCCGCCGATGCCGCGGCGGCCGATACGGCCGACGTGCCGGCCGATAGCGCGGGTTCGCTCGATACGACGCCGGGCAAGCGCGTCAAGGCGGTTTGCGCCAAAGGGAAGAAATGTCGCAGCGTCGCGGGGCGGGCGGCCTCGGGCAGGAAGGGCGGCAAAAAAGCCCGTAAACATTAGCTTGCCGGTTTATACTATTCGCAATAGTCAACAAGAAGATGCCCGCCGCCAGCGGGCATCGTCGTTACGATGGACGGAAATCAAGTGCAATTCGAATTCCCGGTCTGGCTTGACCCCGATGGCAAGCCGGTCGCTTGTGTCGAAAAACTCAAGGTCATGCGCGAAAACCTCGAAGAGCTGGGGCAAATGGCCCAGGATGCCTTCGAGGACGCGATTCTGATGGGGTGCGACGAGCATCAGGTGCGCGATGTGCTCGCCACCATGATGCAGTCGCTGAAAAACCCCTACAACCGCTAACGCGCAAGGATCCTTCGCATGCAAATGCCCTTCGAGGCGATGATCGGCTTGCGCTATTTGCGTGCCAAGCGCCGCAATGGCTTCATTTCGTTCATCTCGTTGATTTCCATGCTCGGCATCGCGTTGGGCGTGGCCACGCTGATCATCGTGTTGTCGGTGATGAACGGTTTCCAAAAGGAAATCCGCGGTCGCATCCTCGGCGCCGCGGCACACATCGAGGTCAGCGATTATCAAGGGCGCGTGGCCCATTGGCAGACGCTGCGCCCCTTCTTGCTCAAGCAGCCGCGCGTCATGGCCGCCGCGCCCTTCGTGTCGGCGCAAGGTCTGCTGTCGTTTGGCGGCACGGTGCGCGGCGCCATGGTGCGCGGCGTCGATCCTTCGCTGGAAAGCCACGTGGTGGAGATCGGCCAGCACATGGTCGGCGGCAGCCTCGCTGCGCTCAAGCCGGGCGGGTTCGGCATCGTGCTCGGTGACCAACTGGCGCAGCAGCTCGGTGTCGGCTTGGGCGACAAGGCCACCTTGATCACGCCGGAAGGAAACATCACCCCGGCCGGCATGATGCCGCGGTTGAAGCAATTTACCGTGGTCGGCATTTTTCGTATGAACATGTACGAGCTGGATTCCTCCTTCGCCATGATCAATCTGCAGGACGCTCAAGTGCTGTTCCGGCTCGGCGACGACGTGACCGGCGTGCGCTTGAAGCTGAACGACGTGCTGGCCGCGCCCGAGGTCAAGCTTCAGCTGCAGCACGCGCTCGATCAGAATGCCGTGGTATCGGACTGGACCGACATGAATTCGAATTATTTCCGCGCGGTGCAGATCGAAAAACGCATGATGACGATCATTCTGACGTTGATCGTGGCCGTGGCGGCGTTCAACCTGGTGTCCACGCTGGTGATGGTGGTGACGGACAAACAGGCCGACATCGCCATCCTGCGCACGCTGGGCGTGGCGCCGCGCAGCATTATGTCGATTTTCGTGATCCAAGGCGCGGTTGCCGGCGTATTGGGCACGGTGAGCGGCGTGGTGTTCGGCGTATTGGGGGCGTGGAACATCGACCTCCTGGTCGGTGCGATCGAACACATTACCGGCAGCAAACTGCTGTCGCCCGGGGTCTACATGATCGATTACCTGCCCACGGACGTGCAGTGGGGCGACGTGAGCATGATCACGGCGGTCTCGCTGGCGCTGGCGCTTTTCGCCACGCTCTACCCGAGCTGGCGCGCCGCGCGCACCCAACCGGCGGAGGCGCTGCGTTATGAGTAATCCTGCCGTAATCGAATGCCGGGGCCTCTCCAAGGCTTTCCGTGAAGGCGGACTCGATGTCGACGTGCTCTCTGGCGTGGATTTGACCGTTGGCGCGGGCGAAACCATGGCCATTATCGGCGCCTCGGGCTCCGGCAAGAGCACGCTGCTGCACCTGCTGGGCGGGCTCGACAAGCCTAGCGAGGGCGAGGTGACGGTACAGGGACGGGCGCTTGCCGGCATGAGCGAGCGCGAGTTGGGCGCTTGGCGCAACGCGCAGCTGGGCTTCGTCTATCAGTTCCATCACCTGCTGCCCGAATTCACCGCGTTGGAAAACGTCATGATGCCGCTTTTGGTGCGCCGCGAGCCGCGAGAGAAGGCTGCGCGCGAGGCCGAGGCCATCCTGTCGCGCGTCGGCCTAGGCGCCCGGCTCAAGCATAAGCCGGGCGAGTTGTCCGGCGGCGAGCGCCAGCGCGCGGCGATCGCCCGGGCGCTGGTGACGCGTCCGGCCTGTCTGTTGGCGGACGAGCCCACCGGCAACCTTGACCATCATACGGCGGCGGTCATATTTGACCTCATGCTGGAATTGAATCAAAGTTTCGGCACCAGCCTGCTGATCGTGACGCACGATCGCGAATTGGCGCGGCGCACCGGCACGCAATGGCGTTTGGCTGACGGCTTGCTGCAGGCCGATACGGAGGAGGCGGGCCATTGATGGGAGGAGGATGGATGTTCTTCCGGCGAGACGAAATGAGCATCGACGCGTTGATCGGCGCGATGCAGACCCTGCCCGGGGTCGTCGAGTTCGTGATTGGCGCGGTGTGTCTGTTCCTCGGCTGGCGGCTGAGCCGCACCGTCTACCGGCGCTACTTCGCCGACCATCTTGAGCGTTTCGACTTGTTTTTGCCTTATGTCGGGCTGCGGTTGGTGCTGCCGCTCGGCGCCGAGGCGCTGCTGCTGTTTTTTGCACTGGTCTGGATCGGGGTGCTGCAGCACCGTCCGCATGTGCTGCTGGCCTTTGCCGCCACACTGTTCTGGCTTGCGCTCATCCGTCTGTTGACCGCCGTCGTGCGCGAAATTCTGCCGCGCAGCCGTTTTGAACGCCGTACCGAGCAGTTCGTGGCCACGATGGCTTGGCTTGCTTTCGTCACCTGGGCGATCCAGCTCGACGATTTCGTCGAGGGCTGGCTGGCGTCGATTACCTTCCACATCGGCAAGGTGCAGCTCGACCTGTCGCTGGTGTTCAGCGCGCTGGCGTGGGTGTCGATCATCATGGTCGCCGCGCTGTGGATTAGCCGGCTGGTGGAACGGCGCCTGATGCGCCTGACCGAGGTCGACCTGAATCTACGCATCGTGTTCGCCAAGCTTGCGCGCACGGCGCTCGTTTCCACCGCCGTGCTGATCGCGCTGCCGATCGTCGGCATCGATCTGACCGTCTTGTCGGTCTTTGGCGGCGCGCTCGGCGTCGGTCTCGGCTTCGGCCTGCAAAAAATCGCCAGCAGCTACGTTTCCGGGTTCATCATTCTGCTCGACCGCTCGATCCGCATCGGCGACCGGCTGATGATCGGCGACCGGGTCGGCAACGTCACCAAGATCACTTCACGCTTCGTGGTGCTCAAGGGCGGGGATGGCAGCGAGGCGCTGATTCCCAACGACACCATGATCGCCAGCACGGTCGTCAACCAGTCGTATTCCGACACCAAGGTTTGGAATAGCATCAAGCTCGACGTGGCTTATGGCACCGACCTGGAGCTCGCGCTGACACTGTTGGCGGAGGCGGCGCGTCAGCCGCGGGTGGTCGACCCGGGGCCGCGCGCCTTCGTCACCGCGTTCGGCCCGAGCGGTATCTCGCTGGAAGTCGGCTTTTGGGTGGCTGATCCGGAAAACGGCTTTCTCGGTCTGAAGTCGGATATGTACATGACCATCTGGCGCGTGTTTCGCGAGCACGGCATCCAGATGCCGTTCCCGCAGATGGAAGTGACGGTCAAGCGGCCGCCTGGCGAGGAGGGCGCATGAAACCCTTCAAACAGCCGGTTTCGGTGCTGGTGGTGATTCATACCCTCGACGGCCGGGTGCTGCTGCTCGAACGCGCCGACCGCCCGGGTTTTTGGCAATCGGTGACCGGCAGCCGCGAGGGGGATGAGGCGCTGATCGACACCGCGCGGCGCGAGGTCTTCGAAGAGACCGGCATCCAGGCGGCGTTGCCGGCGTTGTCGGACTGGGATATCACCAACCGCTACGAAATTTATGACCACTGGCGTCACCGTTATGCGCCAGGGGTCACCCACAATGACGAACACGTCTTCGGCCTCGCGCTGCCCGATGAGGTGCCGGTGCGGTTGTCGCCGGGCGAGCACCTGGCCTGGTGCTGGCTGCCGTGGCAAGAGGCGGCGCTGCGCGTCTTTTCCCCCTCCAACGCCGAGGCCCTGCGGCTGTTGCCCGCCAGGCTGACCTGATGGAACCGCTGCGCGTCATCACCTTCAACATGCATAAGGGGATGTCGCCCTTGAACCGCCGCGTGCGCCTGGACGACATCGCCCGCGCGCTTGACGTGCAGGCGCCCGATCTGGTGTTTTTGCAGGAAGTGCAGGGCAAGAATCAGCGCCGGGCATTGCGGCATGCTGATTGGTCGATTGTGCCGCAGCATCATTTCCTCAGCCGCCGTCTGAGGCTGCGCGCCGCCTACGGCTTGAACGCCGCCTACGAGCACGGCCATCACGGCAATGCCGTGCTGACGCGTTTCCCCATCACGTCGTGGTGCAACCTCGACATTTCGGTCAACCCTTACGAAAGCCGCGGCATGCTGCACTGTCAACTGCAGCCTCCCGGCTGGCCGGTGCCGTTGTCGGCCCTCTGCGCGCATCTGAACTTGCTCGGCCACGACCGGCGCAAGCAGTATCAAGCGCTGGCACGCTATATCCGCGATAACATCCCCGCCGAAGAACCGCTGATCCTGGCCGGTGATTTCAACGACTGGCGCGGGCAGGCCTCGCTTTGCCTGCAGGAGGAAGCGGGGCTGACCGAAGTGCATCAGACGCTGTTCGGCAGTTTGGCGCGCAGCTTTCCCGCGCGGCTGCCGGTGCTGGCGCTGGATCGAATCTACGTGCGCGGCCTGCGCCCGCTGCACGCCGAGGTGTTGGGCGACAGGCCCTGGCCGAACCTGTCGGACCACCTGCCGCTTGCCGCCTCACTGCTGCCCGATGTTGTTTTAAGAAAATCCGCTTGACACAATCCGAACATCCTGGTTCAATAAAAACACAATTTAACGCCGATTTGAACACAGCTTGCGGGCGTAAAACAGCTAAAGCGTGGGTAGCCATAGGGCTACAGCCATCTCACACGGGATGCATTCCATGTTTAGTTAGCCCGCCGCGATCATCGGCGGGCTTTCTGTTTTTGGAGTGTGTCCATGATTCATTTGCAGTCGGTGTCCAAGCGGTTCCAGCACCCGGAAGGGGGATGGTTTCACGCGGTTGACGACACCACGCTCTCGATCGCACAAGGCGAGATCTTCGGTCTGATCGGTTTTTCCGGCGCCGGCAAATCCACCTTGCTGCGGCTGATCAATCTGCTCGAACGGCCCGATGCCGGCCGTGTCCTGGTCGATGGCCAGGATCTGACCGCGCTGTCCGCGCGTGACTTGCGCCACGCCCGTCAGAACATCGGCATGGTGTTCCAGCAATTCAATCTGCTTGCCAACCGCACTGTGGCGCAAAACGTGGCGTTTCCGCTGGAGATCGCCGGCTGGTCGAAGGCCGACATTGCCCAACGTGTTGCCGAATGCCTGGATGTCGTGCATTTGTCCGATCGCGCCGAGCATTACCCCGCTCAGCTGTCCGGCGGCCAAAAGCAGCGCGTCGGCATCGCCCGCGCCCTGGCGCCGCGCCCGCACGTCATCCTTGCCGACGAGCCGACCTCGGCGCTCGACCCGAAAACCACGCAGTCGATCCTGTCCTGCCTTAAGGAAATCAATCAGCGTTTCGGCGTCACCGTGGTGATCGTTACCCACGAAATGGGCGTGGTGCGGTCGGTTTGCCATCGTGCCGCGGTGCTCGACCAAGGAAGCGTGGTGGAAGTGATGGACATCGCCGGCGGCGAGGTCGACGCCCGCTCCGAACTGGCCCGCTCACTGTTGGAGGCCGCATAAATGGATATCGCCGCGCTTAACGCTATTTGGCAGGATCTCAGCCTGCTCGGCCCCGAAATCGCCCAAGCTCTGGTGGAAACCGCGCTGATGCTGGGCTTGGGACTGGCCTCCGCCGTCTTGCTCGGCGGCCCGCTTGGCATCGTGCTCTACCTGACTCGCCCCGGGCAGCTCTTCGCTCATCGCGGCCTGCATGGCGTTCTCGGCTGGTGCGTCAACCTGGTGCGCTCGTTCCCGTTCATCATTTTGATGGTGTCGCTGGTGCCGCTGACCCGGCTGATCGTCGGCAGCACGATCGGACCGGTGGCCGCCTCGGTGCCGCTCGCCTTCGCCGCCATTCCGTATTTTGCCCGCTTGGTCGAGCAGACCCTGCGCGAGATCCCGCGCGGCGTGATCGAGGCCGCCGAGGCGATGGGCGCGAGCCCGTGGCAGATCATTCGCAAAGTGCTGCTCAACGAGGCCCGCGCCGGCTTGATTTCCAGCCTGACGATCCTGACCATCAGCTTCCTTTCCTATACGGCGGTAGCGGGTGTGGTCGGTGGCGGCGGTATCGGCGATCTGGCTATCCGTTATGGCTACTACCGCTTTCAAACCGACGTGATGGTGGCGATGGTGTTGCTGCTGGTAGTGATCGTGCAGGCCATCCAATTCGTCGGTAATCGTCTGGCGCATCGGCTGGACAAGCGTTAATCGGGCTCAGGCCCACTCATGAATCATCAAGTTGGAGAAATAGAAGATGCAAAAATGGATTGTGAAATCGCTGGTTGCTTCCGTTGTCGGCCTGTCGCTCGCGACCACGGCGTTCGCCGCTGATCCGGCCAAGAAAAATATCGTCATCGGCACCACGGTCGGCGACTTCGGCGACATGGTGAAGCAGGAAATCAAGCCGCAGCTGGAAAAGGAAGGCTACAGCGTCAAGCTCGTCGAGTTTACCGACTACGTGCGGCCGAACCTGGCGCTGGCGGAAGGCTCGCTCGACGTCAACGTGTTCCAGCACAAGCCGTACCTGGATAGCTTCAGCAAGGAACACAACCTGCAGCTGACGGCGGTGTTCCAAGTGCCGACCGCGCCGCTGGGCCTGTATGCCGGCAAGAGCAAGTCGCTCAAGGACGTGAAGAACGGCGCCAGCGTGGCCGCGCCCAACGACCCGAGCAACTTTGCCCGTGCGCTGGTGATGTTGTCGGATCTGGGCTGGATCAAGCTCAAGCCGGGCATCAACCCGCTGACCGCCTCGCAGCACGATATTGCCGCCAACCCGAAAGACATCAAGATCCTGCCGCTTGAAGCCGCGCAGTTGCCGCGCGCGCGCAGCGATGCCGACTTCGCCGTGATCAACGGCAACTATGCCACGAGCTCCGGCATCAAGCTGACTGAAGGGCTGTACCAGGAAAAGAGCTACGCCTACGTCAACTGGGGTGTGGTCAAGAGCGCCGATAGCGGCAAGCCGTGGGTCAAGGATGTGATCGCTGCCTACAATTCGGCCGAATTCAAAGCCTGGGCTAAGCAGAAGTACGCCGGCTACAAATTCCCGGCAAACTGGAAATAACCGTTTTTGCGTCAAGGCATATTCAGGGAGCTTCGGCTCCCTTTTTTTATCGGAATAAAAGGAACATAATGGCTTCGACGGTTTTTATGCATTTGACAAATTCCATTGGGCCAAGGAATCTGACTTCTCCTTAGAAGCAGCGGTCATATCATGACTAACGCGCAAAACGGCTCTGTGCTGCAGGCGCAATTCCAGCGACTGCATCGTCAGGCGTTGCAAGCCCGCATGTTGCTCGACCGGCCGGCCAAGGCCGCCGACGCAGTCTATGATCTGCGCCTGGCCTTGCGCATCAGCCGTATCCTGCGTCATTTCGCCCGCAAAGATCCCGCCTACGACGCCTTCTCCCGCGTGCTCGACCTGGCTTATCGCGCCACCTCGCCGGTTCGCGACCGTCAGGTCGGCATTGCGCGCATCCGCCTGTTGGAAACCGGTTGGCCGCGAACCCGCCGCCGGCCGTCAACGGGCCTGTCTCAAGCGCTCCGCGCCAGTTACCCGCAGCTGGGGCGCGACATGGATGTGCTCGGCCTGCCTGGTGCCCTGATTCTGATGGAGAGCGCCATCGCCCGCGTCGAGCGAAAGGTGGTGCGCGCCAAGTTGATTCGCCGCGCCGAACGTCATGCCGAGCGGCTTCGCGCCGTGTTGTCCACGCGGATGGAAACCGCATTGGCGCGCCACCGCATGAAGGATTGGCATCGCTTGCGCTTGGCGATCAAGCACTATCGGTTCTGGGTCGATGTGCTGGCTGGCGTCTTGCCGAAGGGGCAAGTCGCGCTGTCGCGCGCGCTCAAGCCGCTGCAGGTGGCGTTGGGCGACGCGCACGATGGCGAGGTGTTGATGGCTTGGCTGCCGGAGATTCCGGACGCGCCTCTCGACGACTGGCGCGCGGTGCTGATGACGCAAAAGCAAGCCGACTTGGAGCGGGCGCTCGCGCTGCTTTCCCCGCTGATGGCGAGCCCCGGTCAGCTTGCCGATGGTATAAGCTGAAATCAGAGGGGGTTCAACGAGCGAGGTGAAGCATGCTGCACACCAAATTACGCGCCGTATCCGAAGCACAGGCCCGGCTGGAGTCCTTGCGGCGGATGTTGACGCTAGGCGCGCCGGCGGAGCATGAGTACCTGCGGGTCACCCGTTTGGCGCAGAAACTGTTCAATGTGCCGATTTCCTATGTGTCGGTCTTGGACGGGCAGACGCAGTATCTGATGTCGCCATTGGGCATGGCGCCGATGGCCATTCCCTGCGAGCAGTCGCTGTGCCAGCACGTCATCAAGAGCAAGCAGCGCATCGTCTGCGAGGACGCGAGCCAGGACGAGCGCTTTGCCTGTGCTCAGCCGGTGCAGGGCGCGCCCGGCATCCGCTTTTATGCCGCACAGCCGATTCACAACGCCGAGGGGCACGTCATCGGCGCGCTGTGCGTTGCCGATACGCAGCCGCGCACCTTGTCCGACGCCGAGGCGCAGTGGCTGGAGGATCTGACCTATCTGCTCGAGGCCACGATCGCCTTGCGCTATCTGAGTTTTTCGCATGAAAAAGCGCTGGTGTTCGCCAGCGCGGCCGGTCGCGACGCCATGACCGATGCGTTGACCGGGGTGTTCAACCGCCGTGGGATCATCGACATGGCCAACCATGCCTACGCGCGCTGCATTCACGAAAATCGCGGCTTTTCATTGGCCTTGGTCGATTTGGATCATTTCAAGGCGATCAACGACGAGTTCGGCCACACCGTCGGCGACGAGGCGCTGAAGGAAGCGGCGCAACGCATCCAGCGCACGCTGCGCGGCGGCGACATCATCGGCCGCTGGGGTGGCGAGGAGTTTCTGGTGGCGCTGCCAGGCTCGAGCCCCTCGGTGCTGCAGGATGTCGGCAATAAACTGGTGCAGGTGGTCGGCGGACCCGTTGTCGTCGGCGAGAGCAAGGTGCAACTGTCGGCCAGCGTCGGCCTGGTTGGCGTCGGCACCGCCAAGGACGTGTTCGACGAAGTGGCCTGGCTCGAGGCGGCGGATCAGGCGCTCTATATGGCCAAGGAACGGGGGCGGGCGCAGGCGGTGGTTTATCCGAGCGCGCCGGGCTAGTGTTTCGTCCCAGCGAGTAGCGTGCGTTCGCCGTAGGCAACGCACGTCCTCTTTGCGGCTGGGCACGCTTCTCGCGCGCTACCGACGACTCCCCGACCCCATGAACTTCTTACCAGATGATCTTCACCGCCTTGTCGCCCAGCCAATCCTTCAAGCCGCCGATCAGGCCGTCGTCCAACCGCACGCCCCAGTCTTTGGGCAGCATCAGCTCGCCGCTGGCTTGTCCGTTGCCGTAGAGCACGCGCACCGGACAACCGACCTCCTCGCTGCGATAAGGCGTCAACAAACCGGCGAAGCGCGCCGTGTCGGCGTTGCCGTTGTTCATCGTGACCTGCAGGCTGCGCGCGTACAGACTGCGCGCTTCGCCGAGCTCGTAGATCTTGTCGGCCATGATGCGCAAGCCGCCGGAGAAGTCGTCGTTGCTGACCTTGCCCTCGATGACCAGGATCTGATCCTCGTTGAGCCGCCCGCGGTTGGCCTCGTAAGTTTCAGAGAACACGCTGACTTCCACTTTGGCGCTCAGGTCTTCCAGCTGGATGAAGGCCATTTTGCCGCGGTTGCCGACCTTGGTGCGAATACCGGTGACGAAACCGGCCAAGAGCTGCGGTTCCTTGCGCGGAGAGATGCGGGACAACGACGTTTTGATGAAGCCGCGCACTTCGCGTTCGTAAGGTCCGAAGGGGTGGCCGGAGAGATAGTAGCCGATGGCTGTTTTTTCCTCGGCAAGCTGCGTGGTCTGATCCCACGGCCGTACCTCGGTCATCTCCAACGGCGGCGCCACATCGTCGCCGAACATATCGAACAGTCCGCCCTGGTTGGCGTGTGCCGCCTCTTGTTCGGCCGACTCCATGCACAGGCCGACATTGGCCAGTAGCCGCGCCCGATTGGGGTCGATGGCATCGAATGCGCCGCCGCGAATCAGCGCTTCGATCACGCGCTTGTTCACCAGCTTTTTGTCGGTGCGGCGGCAGAAGTCGAACAGGTCGGTGAACGGGCCGGAGGCCTCGCGCACGGCGATGATGTGCTCGACCGCCGATTCGCCGCTGCCCTTGATGGCGCCGAGGGCATAGCGAATGTGCTGACGGTCCACCGGCACGAAGCGGTAGTACGAGGCATTGACGTCCGGTGGCAAGAACTTCAGGTTGTTGGCCAACGAGTCGTCGTAAAACACCTTGAGCTGATCGGTGTTGTCCAATTCAGACGACATGGTGGCGGCCATGAACGCGGCCGTGTGGTGGGCCTTCAGCCAGGCCGTCTGATAGGCGACCACGGCATAGGCGGCCGTGTGGGACTTGTTGAAGCCGTATTCGGCGAACTTGGCCATCAGGTCGAACAGGTGGCGCGCCAGCTCTTCCGGGTAGCCCTTTTTCTGGGCGCCCTCGGTGAAGATGCCGCGGTGCTTGTCCATCTCCTCGGCCTTCTTCTTGCCCATCGCCCGGCGCAGCATGTCGGCGCCGCCCAGCGTGTAGCCGCCGATGATCTGCGAGATCTGCATCACCTGTTCCTGGTAGACGATCACGCCATAGGTCGGCTCCAGGCAGGCGGTCAGGTCCGGATGGAAATAGTCGACTTCCTGCTTGCCGGCCTTGCGCAAGATGAAGTCGTCCACCATGCCCGAGCCGAGCGGGCCCGGACGGTAGAGCGCCAGCACGGCGATGATGTCTTCGAAGCGGTCGGGCTTCAGCTTTTCCAACAGCCGTTTCATCCCATCCGATTCCAGCTGGAACACCGCCGTGGTGTTCGCCTTCTGCAGTACGCGGTAAGCGGCCGGGTCGGTGAATTCCAGGTGGTTCAGGTCGGTGTCGAAGCTGGGGTCGAGATCTTTGATGTAGCGCACCGCCAGCTCGATAATGGTCAGGTTGCGCAGCCCCAGAAAGTCGAACTTCACCAAGCCGATCTGCTCGACGTCGTCCTTGTCGAGCATCGATACCGGCACGGCATCCTCGCCGCTGGCCTGGAACAGCGGGCAGAAGTCGGTGAGCTTGCCCGGTGCGATCAATACGCCGCCGGCGTGCATGCCGATGTTGCGCGTCAGACCTTCCAGCTTCTTGGCCAGCGCCCACAACTGCGACAGCTCTTCCTCGTTCGCCAGCCGATCGCGCAGCACGGGTTCCATTTCCACCGCGTCGTCCAGGCTGTACTGCTTGCCCGGCGCCGCCGGAATCAGTTTGGAGACCTGGTCGCAGAAGGTGTAGGGCAGGTCGAGCACCCGGCCGACGTCGCGCACCACCGCCTTGGCGGCCATCGTGCCGAAGGTGGCGATCTGGCTGACCGCTTCTTCGCCGTAGGCATGACGCACGTAGTCGATCACGCGGTAGCGGTTGTCCTGGCAGAAGTCGACGTCGAAGTCAGGCATCGATACCCGCTCAGGGTTGAGGAAGCGCTCGAACAGCAAGGCATAGGCGAGCGGGTCCAAGTCGGTGATGCCGAGCGAGAACGCCACGAGCGAGCCCGCGCCCGAACCGCGGCCCGGGCCGACCGGACATCCGTTTTTCTTCGCCCAGTTGATGAAGTCGGCCACGATGAGGAAGTAGCCGGGAAACTTCATTTGCACGATGGTATCGAGCTCGAAGCGCAAGCGCTCCTCATAGCGCGGCCGGTTGGCCTCCAAGACCGCCGCATCGGGGTAGAGCGCCTTGAGCCGTTCCTCCATGCCTTCGCGCGTGCGCGCGACCAGGTAGTCGTCGAGCGTCATGCCCGGCGGCGTGGGGAAGTTCGGCAGATAGTTCTTGCCCAGTTGTACCGTGAGATTGCAGCGCTTGGCGATTTCCACCGTATTGGCCAGCGCTTCCGGAATGTCGTGGAAGCGCTCGATCATCTGTTCCGTGCTGAGGAAATACTGACATTCGCTGAAATGGCGCGGCCGGCGTTTGTCGGACAGCGTGTAGCCCTCGGCGATGCAGACGCGCGCCTCGTGCGCCTTGAAGTCGTCCGGGTCCATGAATTGGATCGGATGCGTGGCCACCACCGGCAGGCCGGTCTCGCCCGCGAGCCAGAGC
This sequence comes from Paludibacterium sp., assembly GCF_019232825.1. Lineage (GTDB taxonomy): Bacteria > Pseudomonadota > Gammaproteobacteria > Burkholderiales > Chromobacteriaceae > Paludibacterium. The sequence continues at coordinate 20,869 of NZ_JAFAND010000046.1, forward strand.
GTTTGCTGCAGCACGGCCTCCACCTGCGGATTGTCCACGCGCTGTAGTTCCAAATAGAACGCATCCGGAAACAACGCGGCCCAACGGCGCGCGCGGGCGAGCGCCTCGTCGCGGTTGCCCATCGCCAGCGCCATGCCGACGTCGCCGAGATGGGCGCCGGACAAGCACAAGAGGCCGCTGTTGTCGCCGCCCGCCAGCACCTCGTATTTGATCTCCGCGCGGCCGCGATGCTGATTGTGGGTATAGGCCTCGCTCAACAGTTCGCACAACCGGCCATAGCCATCGCGGTTTTTGGCGGTCAGCATCAACCGGAACGGCTTGTCGGCGTCATCGGGGTTTTCGAGCCAGATGTCGCACGACACGATGGGTTTGAGGCCCTTGCCGCGGCAGGTCTTGTAGAACTTGACCATGCCGAAGATGTTCATCAGGTCCGACATGCCGAGCGCCGGCATGCCGTCGAGGCTCGCGCGCTTGACGGCGTCGTCCAGTCGCACGATGCCGTCGGTGATCGAAAACTCCGAGTGGAGCCGCAGGTGAATGAATCGAGGTGCGTTCATGCGCTCTTTTGCTTATCAGAAGAATGGGCGGCTCCGTGCCGAGACGGAGCCGCGATGGCGCTATTTTACTCAAGCGCGGTGCTGACGTCGCGTGTTCCTTGCGAGTGAGGTATCAGCAAGGCGGCAGCACGACGTGCCACCGCTGGGCGGCCTGCTGCCTGACGCTTGCCGGGTAGCCGATGGACCCGCTGCGGTCGGCGCACAGGGTGAGGTAACGCTCCGGGCCTGTGGTTTTGCCGATGACATAACCGCCGATGCCGGTACCGCCGGTTTGGGCGAGCCGTTGTCGGGCAACGGTCAAATCGCCGTCGCGGAGCGCCTGCCACAATACGGGCGTGGAATAGGCGGTCAACAGCATGCACGCCAATAGGATGATGGCAATCCGCCATCCAAAGAGAGAGCCTTGAGTATTTTGCATAGTGGTCTCCGGGAAACGGACAGCACGGCGTGGGAAATCCGTGCTGTCCGTATCGACGCGCCAATCAGCGCGCGACAGCGCACTCAAGCGCGGGGCGTTGTGATGACGCCGCTATGCACGTGGTGTTGTGCGGTGCGAGCCGATTAGCGGTTTTTGACGCCGCCCCGAGGCTCAAAGTTGGAGTTGGCGGGAGAGGGGCCGCGTTGCGTTTGCTGCTGCCCGGTGCTTGCCGGGTAGCCGCCGGGACCGCTGTAGTCCCCCTGAGCCTTGCCGCCGCTGACCGCCTTGAGTTGCAGTAACGTGAGTGTGTGCATAGGTGGATCTCCTTCCATGCGTAGTGTTGAGAATGGGTAAAACGGCCTCGCGAATGTTTTTCGCCAAGCGTTTTACGATTTTACGAATGGCGCGGGGGCGGACAATGTGCCTTTGTCTTGCCGTGCCTGTAAGTTTTCGGCTGATGGCGGAGGAGAGTATTGAGGAGACGGGTCGATACACGGCAAGGGCAGCCGCGCACTGGCCGCGCCATGGCGCGCGGCGGGCGCCGAGGCGCACCGCCCGGGGGCGGACGGTGCTTGTGGCTCTGGCTATTCGTCCTTTTTCTTCGGCGAAGACGGGGTCAACGCCGCCAGCGCCGCTTTCTGCATTTCCAAGGTCTTGATCTGCATCGACAGCATGCCTTGACTCATGGCGAGCCAGGCTTCGACCACCTTGAGTTCGCCGATGCGGCGCTCGATATCCTCTTCGGTCAGCGGCGGCATGAAGGGCTGAGCGGCGGCCGGCGCGGCGTTTTGCCACATCTGGCGGAACAGGGCGAAGGGATCGGCGGGATTGAAGTCAGTTGAGCTCATGACGGCTACCTGTGGAGGGGTTCAGTTCGAAATCTAGCCCTTGTCGTCGATGGCGGCAAGACCGCTCCCTGGTCGTGGACTCTATTGGGGCTATTTCGCCGTGGCCGGAATGGCCTTATTGATCAGATAGCCGCCCTGGCTGATGGCAATCAGCGTGATCATGTTGGCGCTGATCGGTGGAAAGCCGTGGGTTTGCGGTATGACGCCGTGGATTTGTGGCGTGATGCTGTCGATCATCAGACCGATC
>NZ_JAFAND010000121.1 GCF_019232825.1 Paludibacterium sp.
CAAGCGCGGGCAACACGTCTCAACCTAGAGGCGCCCGCTTTGTCTTGTGTCCGTACGTCATAACTGACCAACACCATCATGTTCCAGCCACCCCTATTTCCACAAAAACGGTGGATACGCATCCAAATCGCCACGCAAAAAACGCGCTAACAATTGTGCCTGAATGGCGGGGAAAAGCCCCAACTCGGCTTTTTCATCCATAAAAGCATGCAGCAGGCTTTCGCGTTTACGCTCTTGAAACGCCACCAACACCGTCTTGCGCGCCTCGTCGCGCAGCAATACACCACCGTGATCCTGCACCTGGAAATCTTTGCTCGTCAGTTGGCGGCGATTAAACAGCGACAACGCCAGTCTGTCGGCCAGCACCGGCCTGAACTCCTCGACAAGGTCAAGCGCTAGGCTTGCTCTGCCTGGACGGTCACGATGCAGGAACCCCACGGCGGGATCCAACCCCACGCTTTCCAGCGCGGATCTGCAATCGTGAGTCAGCAGCGTATAGAGAAACGATAGAACGGCATTGACCGGGTCGCGCGGCGGGCGACGGCTACGACCGGAAAACTGCAAAGCGGGATCGTCCACGCGTAACAGATGTGGAAACGCCGCAAAGTAGCCTTGAGCCGCTTCGCCCTCCACACCGCGAAGCACGTCCAGATCTTCGCAGTGCCAGAGCTTATCCGCCAAACGCGTCAACCGCTGCCGAGTCTGTTTCAGCGTACTCTGCGCCCCCTCTGAGAGCTTGGCGCCATGGTCGCGCAGAGCGCGCGAGAGAACGGCGCGTTGATTGTAGAGCTTGCCCAACAGTAAGTGCCGCACGATGCCGACGCAGGCGACGGGATCGTCACTCGCGCGGTACTGCGCGCGACGCAGCAGCACATTGCCCGATACAGGACCTTCGACGCGCGCGAGGAATCTGCCGTTGGCACTCAGGTAGCTAATAGTGATGCCGCGTTCTGCACAGAAACCCATGAGCGGCGGGGACACCAGTACACGACCAAAACACACCAACCCCTCCAGCATATGGACGGGCAAGCGCGCACGCTCGCTGCCCTCCACCTGCATCACCAAATTCTCGCCATCTTTGTGCAGCCAGGCGCCTTCGGTCGTAACGTAAACGGTATTGAGCTGGCGGCGCATGTCAGGTCTCCCATTGCTGATGCAACCAAACGTCCACCGCGCTGGGTTGACCAAGCCGTTGTGGCTGACAGCAATCGATTAACGAACAGGCATCACACCGCCGCGAATCGTACTGCGCGCGCGGCATCCGCCCGTTATCCAACAGTGAGCGAACAGCAGCAATCGTATCCAGGGTGAGCACGCGCAGCACGTCGTCGAAAACAACCCGCTGTCTACGCCGGGTTTGGCCGTAGTAAAGCGCCCCCTCTTCGATCGACTGGCCCAGCATGTACTCCAGGCAAAGCGCCTGGGCGCAGAGTTGCACTTCGTCGGCCCGATGTGCTTTGGGACGGCCGCGTTTGTACTCCACCGGGTAAGCCTGTTCCCCTTGGGGGGTGAGGTGGAATTCGACGATGTCGGCCACGCCGGCAATGCCGAGCGGCACAGCGGCCAACGGCAAAGCACTGACGGTACGAACGCCACGCCGTTTCTCCACCATCGGCTGATCTGCGCGTTCGTGCAGCAACCGCCCCTCCGCCGTTTGCCGATTCTCGGCCCACTGCTGTTCCAGATGGATCAGCGCGCATTGCCTGGGGCAATACAAATAATGCTGCAAGGCGGAGAGGAGTATCAGATCGTCGTCTTCCATGCTCGTACCGGTTACAACAGTTCCTGCACGCTGACACCGGCGGGAATGGCGGCCTTGTCGATGTCGACACGGTAATCGGCATAACTGCGTGCAGGGCTGTCAGACTCACCTTCCACGCGGCGAACATGAACGGCATCGAACAGGGTATGTGCGGGCGCATCACCCATCGGATGGTCGTGTTTGAACACAATCAGCTTGCGCGCGGCCATCTCGCCGCGCGCGGCCGAACGATCGTGCTCGAACATGTTGGCCAAGCCACGCCACAGCAACTGTAGATCGGCCTCGTCAAAGCCGGTGCGCTCGGCCAATTTGGCCGAGATAAATCCATGAGCACGATACAAGCCATAGGGAACGATGTACTTGCGTCCCATCGTGCGTTCTTTTTCTACATCCCGCTCATTGGTCACGGCCATGCGCGTAATCGACACCTCCAGAGGCATCACGGGGTCGATGGAGGTGGCAAAGGCAAGCTGAATAGGGCCACGCACCTGGCCGGCATTGATATCTGTGGTCATCACGGCGCCAAATGCGCGTATATCGAAGAAGTTTTTGCACATCCAGGCGGTCAGCTCGCGCGCCTTTGCCTCTTCTTTGGGCAACTTCCTCGACTCTGGCTCGATGTTCAGTGCTTGATAGGCCAGCTTGTGCTGGTTGTTGAGTACCGCCTTTTCTTGCATATAAATGGCGAAGCCAGGCTGACTTTCCTGCTCCAGCGCCACATAGTTGCGCAGCTTGCGCTTGAGGCAAACGTCGGTAATCAGGCCGCGATTGGTTTCCGGATCAAGGCGCGGCAAGTTGCCGGCGTCCGGATCACCATTCGGATTGCCGTTGGTCACATCGAACAAATAAACAAATTCGTAGCGGTTGGCGATGGCAGTCATGTTGGGCTCCTTATTCGTCGATTGAATCGCTGGCAGCGTCTTGGCCACCCTTGTTCTTGGAACGGCTATATCCCTGGTGGTAGTACCCTAGCGCGAACTGGCCTTGCGCCTCATACCCCAGGTTTTTAGGCAAACGCTCTTCGAGTCCGTCGACGATTTCCTTCACAGTACCTTCCAACGTTTTGGCCAAGCCCGGCTTGTCCTTGCGCAGCCGGGTCAGGTGATGCTGTACGTTACGCAGCAACATCGGAAAGACACTAGCGGGCGTAGCGGATGCCGAGCCGTAATAACGGTCGCGGATCGTGGCGTTGATTTCATGCCCAAGCGCATTGCGTTGGATGTTTTCCAGTTCGGCGAATAAACGACCCAGCAGATAGCCGGGATCTCGATTGTCGGGGTTCAGACTCACGGGCAGCTCCAGGTTGATGCCGGCAACGCCCAAGCGCTGATCGCGCTCAAGCACGGCTTTGCACAGGGCAACACGCACGCCCGATACTTCCCGGTCGGCGCGCATGCGCATGATGAGGTTGGTCAACAAACTACGTGGATAGCGGCGGCCGGTCAGAACAGCCCGGGTCAGGTCGCCGGCAAGTTTCGGTAGCACATTCTCCGATTTACCCAAGGCGGCGGTGGCATAGAGTAGCCGCCAAATACCCGGAGGATGACGCCATGGTACGGGTTCCAGCGCCAAATCGCGGTAATGCTCGACCAGTCTTTGCGCGAACACTTCCAGTCGGCCGGTCTCCCAAAAACGAATCGACAAGCGCGAGGCATTGGGTGCGAGCCCCAGCACGAACAGATGAGTGTCCGCCGCCAGATCCAGTCCAAGCTCAGTCAGTGGACGGCCGGCCGCAATGTCTTGCAGCACAGGAACAAGGCGGTTGGTTTCCGAGGCATCGTCCGCCGGCGGGTTCAACAAATCGGAAAAGAACCCTTCCGCCGATGCGGCCGCCTCCGGCGTGGCCGCCTGCGCCCAGAACACCACCGTGGTATCGCCAATTTGCAGTCGTTGCCGGTTGTGTTCGTCGCGGCGCAGCAAATGATTGAGGACGGAGGTATAGGCAAAGGCGGCGAATTCGGACACCGGCGCGTTGTCGCCCTGGCTTTTGCCATAGGAGGTAAAGGACTCCAGGTTGAACGATACGATCGATGCGCCGGAGCTTTGCGCGCCGTTAACGCCCTTGATCGCAGGGTGCAACCGCGCCAGTGGCGCTTTCTGTCCCGTGACCAAACACATGCCCTCTACCCCGCTACCCGCCGCCAACATGCGTGCGCGTAACTGCTGCGCGGCTAGACTCTCGTGGACGTATTCGTGTCGGCCATCGAGACGAAACACTACATTGGCGTCGAGCAGACCTTCCCGTACTGTCACACTGAAATTGGCGAACTGTTCCGCTTGCCATTGGCGCAAAAACCTCAGCACAGCTTGCAATCCGATATCGTCACAATCAGCCAGCCATTGCTCGTGCAAAGCTTTGAAGGCTACGTGTTCTTCGGTAGTGCGTACGCCACCCTTGGCACTCACCCCCAACACATAGCTGGTCTTATCCCAGAGGAAATTCGATTTGATGCCGGCCGTGCGCTTTTCCGGTTGCGGCACGGTCAGTGTGCGGCCGACAAATTTCTTGCCACTGGCAACACGGAGGTCGTACAGTTCATCAACCAATTGACCTTCCGTATCCAATACCAACGCATAGCTGATCTTTTCACTGCTATAGCCGAAGCGCGGCACTTGATCGGCGGCGGCCAGGCGCTGGTAATAATCCAACAAGGCGGACAGAATCATACGCACGCCTCCCGCCATGCCGGCACCTCAATCCAGCCGTCGCGCATTTCAGCACGGAAAAACCGTGGTGTCATGCCATCGGAGAAGTCGATGTCGTGCAGCATCCAGCCAAGATCGCGCGCGCCGGCAAAGCTACCGTCCGGTTGCGGCACCACCTCATCGTCATCGACCAAGGCAAAGTGCGCGGCAAATTCGCGCGTACCGAGGCAAGGCGCGTGAAAGCATTGCCCCTTACGCGCACGCCGGTTGAAGATATCCAGGTGCTTGCCGATGTTGTCGTCCGGCCCGGCTTTGTCGGTCAAGTCGAAATGCGCCTCGATCACATAGGCAACATCGCGCAGCACCGTCGCGGCGCGTTGCTGCCGATCCTCGTCCACGTACGCGGCCAAACCGTCGACATGCCCCGCTTTCATCGCCTTGGCGACGCTGGCTGCGGAAAGTTTGCTTCCCACCTCGTTGCGGCGGATGGACTCGAACTTGATCGGCTTGAGCAC